>JABXHV010000104.1 GCA_013373445.1 Paracoccaceae bacterium
ACATCATGGAATTCTGTAAGGCGTTCAACGCACAGACCCAGGATGTTGAAAAGGGCGCTCCTTGCCCAACAGTTATCACTTACTACTCGGACAAGTCTTTCACGTTCGAGATCAAAACAGCTCCAGTCAGCTTCTTCCTGAAGAAAGCTGCGAAGCTGCAGAAGGGCTCTTCCACACCAGGTCGTGGCACCGTCGGTTCTGTTTCTCGCGCGCAGGTGAAAGAAATCGCCGAAGCGAAGATGAAAGATCTGAACGCCAGCGACATCGAAGCAGCAATGCTGATGGTTGAAGGTTCTGCCCGTTCTATGGGTCTCGAGGTTGCGGAGTAAGATCATGGCTAAAGTAGGTAAGCGCATTAAAGCTGCCCGTGAGGGTATCGATCGCGACGCAACGTATGCTTTGGATGAGGCTCTGGGCCTGATCAAGGAACGCGGAACGGCAAAGTTCGACGAAACAGTCGAAGTTGCGATCAATCTTGGTGTTGATCCACGTCATGCGGACCAGATGGTTCGCGGCGTATGTGTTCTGCCACATGGCACAGGCAAGTCCGTTCGCGTTGCTGTTTTTGCTCGCGATGCCAAGGCTGATGAAGCCAAGGCTGCCGGTGCAGACATTGTTGGTGCTGAAGAGCTCGTTCAGGAAGTTCAGGGTGGCAAAATCGATTTTGATACTGTTATCGCAACTCCTGACATGATGCCTTTGGTTGGTCGTCTTGGTAAGGTTCTTGGCCCACGTGGCATGATGCCGAACCCTAAAGTCGGCACGGTGACACCTGATGTTGCCAAGGCTGTGAGCGACGCCAAGGGCGGCGCTGTTCAGTTCCGTGTTGAGAAAGCTGGTATCGTGCATGCTGGTGTTGGCAAGGTTTCCTTTACCAAGGATGCGTTGAGCGACAACATCAAGGCACTTCTTGATGCTATCCAGAAAGCAAAGCCAACGGGCTCTAAGGGTTCTTACCTGAAGCGCATCGCCCTGTCCTCTACAATGGGACCTGGTATCAAAGTTGAGCTGGCTTCTGTAGCGGCAGAATAACTGGCGTCCCCGAGAGGGGCGTGTATAAGAATTTCCAGCCAGTTTACTGGCTGGAATGATTCGGCGGTTCGCCGCCGGATCCCCTGTCCGAGACTGCAGGTGCCGGGAGACCGGTTTAAGTCAATTGAGCCTGCATAGATGGGTACGAACCAGAATTTCCCTCGAATGAGGAATTATGGTTCGAACCAAGCCTTGCCGCGCTGCCTGCGTGTGCGAGGGGACAGGACCCTGAGCGTCGTTTGCGAACGAACCCGGGTTCGGGACCGTTCGTCAGGCGGCAAAGGCAAACCGGCGATGGCAACATCGCCAAATGGAGAAGGCAAGTGGAAAGAGCGGAAAAGCACGAGTTCGTGACGGCGCTTAACAGCGAACTGGCAGATACCGGTGTCGTTGTCGTCGCGCACTATGCAGGTCTTTCGGTTTCACAGATGACGGCGCTTCGTACGTCGGTCCGTGATGCTGGCGGTTCTGTAAAAGTGGCAAAAAACCGCCTTGTGAAACTTGCCCTTCAAGGCACGGAACTAGAGCATATCAATGATCTGTTCACGGGTCCGACACTGATCGCCTATTCGGAAGATCCTGTCGCAGCCCCGAAAGCAGTCGCTGATTTCGCCAAGGCAAACGAGAAACTCGTGATCCTTGGTGGTGCGCTTGGTTCCACCAACCTGAACCCGGATGGGGTCAAGTCTCTGGCTACAATGCCGTCGCTCGATGAGCTGCGTGCAAAGCTGGTTGGCATGATCCAGACTCCTGCGAGCCGTATCGCACAGGTTGTCAACGCACCTGCAGGCCAAGTTGCCCGCGTCTTTGGTGCGTACGCCAAGAAGGACGAGGCCGCATAAGGCGACCAAACACACTGTCTATACAACCAATATTGGTTCGAACTTTAAGGTACTGAAAAATGGCTGATCTCGATAAGATCGTAGAAGAACTTTCTGCCCTGACTGTTATGGAAGCTGCTGAGCTTTCCAAGCTTCTCGAAGAGAAGTGGGGCGTATCTGCTGCAGCTCCTGTTGCTGTTGCTGCTGCTGCTGGCGGTGGCGAAGCTGCTTCTGCTGAAGAAAAGACTGAGTTTGACGTTATCCTGACGTCTGCTGGCGACAAGAAGATCAACGTGATCAAGGAAGTCCGCGGCATCACTGGTCTTGGCCTGAAAGAAGCTAAGGAGCTCGTAGAAGGCGCTCCTAAGCCAGTCAAGGAACAGGTTTCCAAGGACGAAGCTGAAGAGCTGAAGAAGAAGCTGGAAGAAGCTGGTGCTTCTGTAGAGCTGAAGTAATACAGGGATTATTCCCTGACGCGGTCCCGGATCCCCGGGGCCGCTTTTATGCCCCGGCGGGATTTCCCGTATCGGGGTAAACGTCCCAATAGGGAGACGGTTTTCCGAAGCGCCTGGACCGCATGGTCCGATTGGATAAGGGGCGTTTCGGCCAGCCGTACTCCGGCCGATAAGAGGAGCGACAATGACCCAAACGTTCAACGGTCGCAAAAAGGTCCGTAAGTTCTATGGATCGATCCGCGATGTCGCGGCTATGCCCAATCTCATTGAAGTGCAGAAGGCGTCCTACGACCAGTTTCTGCAAGTCGACGAAATTCCAGGCGGTGGCCGCAATAATGAAGGCCTTCAAGCCGTCTTCCAGTCTGTATTCCCGATTTCCGATTTCGCCGGAACATCGCTGCTTGAGTTTGTATCCTACGAGTTTGAACAGCCCAAATACGACGTAGACGAATGTCGCCAACGTGACATGACCTTCGCATCACCGTTGAAGGTTACCTTGCGCCTGATCGTCTTCGATGTTGACGAAGAAACAGGTGCCAAGTCGGTCAAGGACATCAAGGAACAAGATGTCTACATGGGCGATATGCCGTTCATGACCGAAAATGGTACGTTTGTGGTCAATGGTACGGAACGTGTGATCGTATCCCAGATGCACCGTTCTCCTGGTGTGTTCTTCGATCACGACCGTGGCAAGACACATTCGTCCGGTAAGTTCCTGTTTGCGGCGCGCGTAATTCCTTACCGCGGTTCCTGGCTCGACTTCGAGTTTGATGCCAAGGATATTGTGAACGTACGGATTGACCGTCGTCGCAAGCTGCCTGCAACGTCGCTTTTGTATGCGCTGGGTATGTCTGCAGAAGACATCCTGCATTATTTCTACAACACGGTTTCCTACACGCGTGCGAAGGGCGGCTGGCGTATGCCTTTCGTTGCCGAAGCATGGCGTGGCCAGAAGCCTGACTTCGACCTGATCAACGCTGATAGCGGTGAAGTGATCGTGGAAGCTGGCAAGAAAATCACGCCACGCCTTGCGAAGAGCCTCGAGAAGGCCGGTGTTGAAGGCATTCTGGTGCCAGAAGAGATGATCGTTGGCAAATATGCTGCGTGCGACGTGATCAACGAAAAAACCGGTTCCATCTATGTGGAAGCCGGTGACGAGCTTTCTGAAGAAATCGTTGAAGACCTGTCAGCCGCAGGCTTTGACGCGATTGAAATTCTTGAGATCGATGCGGTTAACGTTGGTCCATACATCCGTAACACGCTGAAAGCTGACAAGATTGAGTGCACCGATGGTGCGCTTGCTGAAATCTACAAGGTTATGCGTCCGGGTGAACCACCAACCAAGGAAACAGCCGAAGCGCTGTTCTATGGCTTGTTCTTCGATCCAGAGCGTTACGACCTGTCTGACGTTGGCCGTGTGAAAATGAACATGCGTCTTG
>JABXHV010000160.1 GCA_013373445.1 Paracoccaceae bacterium
GAGATGATCCACGACGTTCAGGTCGAGGCAACATTTCCCGATGGCACAAAGCTTGTCACCGTTCACGAACCGATCCGCTAAGCCCCGGCAACGCGCATTCACCCAGATCCAAGAGGGGATACCAATGATTCCAGGACAAGTTTTTCCAGCGGATGGCGAAATTGAACTCAATGCCGGACTTGAGGCCATCACAGTTGATGTGTCCAACACCGGCGATCGCCCGATCCAGGTCGGCAGCCATTACCATTTTTATGAAACCAATGAAGGCCTGTCCTTCGACCGCGAAATGGCCCGCGGCATGCGGCTTGATATTCCGGCCGGCACGGCCGTTCGCTTTGAACCCGGACAAACACGCTCAGTGACTCTTGTTGCCTTCCGCGGCGACCGCAAGGTTTACGGTTTCAATCAGAAAGTCATGGGACCGCTCTAAGCGGAAAGGCCAGTCCAGCAGCATGAAGCACGTTTTTGTTCCGACACTGATTGCAATCACTCTTGGAGAACCGGCTCTTGCGTTCGGTAAGGTCGAGGGCATGGATTGCGGCTATCCGGTCACCGAAAGCGAGCAAGCCCTGTGCGCCGAGCAAGGGTGGATGAACGCCAGAGACGAACTGAACACGTTGGTCAGCGATATGCGCAACAAAATACACGCCATCGAAATGACAAGGGAACCGGAAGAGCGCAGCGCATTGCGCACCTTTGAGGAAGCCCAGCGCAATTGGCTGATTGACTACCGGAAGACCTGCGAGACCTTCGCAAATCAGGTTCCCTCTGACGAACCGCAGCACGCTCTGATGAAATACGGCTGCCTGGCCACCCAGACCAAAAATCGAATTGAAGAATTGAAAGACAGTGTCGAGACGATCGACAACTAGGACGCCCGCGCAGACCTCGGTCTGCGGCGAAAAGGAGAATCTAAATGCCTTACAAGATGTCCCGTGCGGCTTACGCGGATATGTTCGGACCAACAACCGGTGACAAGATCCGTCTGGCAGACACCGACTTGATCATCGAGGTCGAGAAAGATTTCACCACCTACGGCGAAGAAGTAAAATTCGGCGGCGGAAAGGTGATCCGAGATGGCATGGGCCAGTCCCAGGCACCCCGATCTGCAGGCGCTGTCGATACGGTCATTACCAACGTGCTGATCATCGACCACTGGGGCATCATCAAGGCCGACGTCGGCCTCAAGGATGGTCGCATCGTCGGCATCGGCAAGGCCGGGAACCCCGACGTTCAGCCGGGCGTCGACATCATTGTAGGCCCCGGCACCGAAGCCATCGCAGGGGAGGGCAAGATACTCACCGCCGGTGCCCTCGACGTTCACATCCACTTCATTTGCCCGCAGCAGATAGACGACGCGTTGATGTCAGGTGTCACAACGATGCTCGGCGGCGGCACCGGACCAGCAACTGGCACAAACGCAACAACCTGTACGCCAGGACCATGGCACATCACGCGCATGCTGCAAGCTGCCGATAGCTTCCCGATGAACCTGGCTTTTGCCGGTAAAGGCAACGCATCGCAGCCAGCCGGTCTTGAAGAACAGATCCTGGCAGGCGCATCGGCACTCAAGCTGCACGAAGACTGGGGCACAACACCAGCGGCCATCGATACATGTCTTTCCGTTGCGGACGAATACGATGTTCAGGTGATGATTCATACCGATACGCTGAACGAATCCGGTTTCGTTGAGAACACCAAGGCAGCCTTCAAAAACCGGACAATCCACGCCTTCCACACAGAGGGCGCAGGCGGCGGACATGCTCCGGACATCATCAAGGTTTGCGGCGAAAACAACGTTATTCCGTCATCGACCAACCCGACGCGACCCTACACCGTCAACACCCTGGAAGAGCATCTCGACATGCTCATGGTCTGTCACCACCTCGACAGCTCCATTCCAGAAGATGTTGCCTTTGCTGAAAGCCGTATCCGCAAGGAAACCATTGCCGCAGAAGACATCCTGCATGACATGGGCGCTTTCTCGATCATTGCTTCAGACAGCCAGGCCATGGGCCGTGTTGGCGAAGTGATCATCCGCACCATGCAGACGGCACACAAGATGAAAATCCAGCGCGGCCGTCTGTCTGACGAAACCGGCAGCAATGACAATTTCCGCGTCAAACGCTACGTTTCCAAATTCACCATCAACCCGGCGATCGCCCATGGCCTGGATGAGCACATCGGGTCTGTTGAAGTTGGCAAGCTTGCAGATCTGGTGCTCTGGGATCCGGCCTTCTTCGGCGTGAAACCAGACATGGTTCTGAAGCTCGGCACCATTGCCGCGGCTCCTATGGGGGATCCGAATGCCTCCATCCCGACGCCACAGCCAGTGCATTACCGCCCGATGTTCGGAGCATTCGGCAAGGCCATGACACAAAGCCGCGTAACCTTTGTGTCAAAGGCTGCCTACGACAATGGGGTCAAGGAAAATGCCGGATTGGACAGCCTTGTGCTTCCGGTGAAAAACACCCGAAGCGGAATTTCCAAGAAGTCCATGATCCACAATGATGCGACCCCGGAAATTGAAGTACACCCAGAAACCTACGAAGTGCGCGCCAACGGTGAGCTGCTGACCTGCGAGCCAGCGAAGTCTCTTCCGATGGCCCAGCGCTACTTCCTCTTTTAAGCAGAGCCCCAAGTATGATCCGAGTAACCGACATCCTGACAGCAGGGACCTGGGAAGACCCTGCTGCGGACACAATCGAACTAGACCGCGAGGACCGACATCGCCGCCGTGCCGTCATGACAGGGGCCAAGGGAACGTCCTTTATGCTTGATGAGCCAACGGCTGTTCAATTGCGACATGGCGATGGGCTCAAGCTTGAAGATGGGCGCATCGTCGAAATTCTGGCAGCACCTGAAGAACTCGTTGAAATTGGCGTCGATGACATGGGGCATCTAGTCAAGATCGCCTGGCATCTTGGCAACCGCCATCTGCCAACCCAGCTAATGGGGGAAACGGTTCGCATCCGAAAAGATCACGTCATCGAGGATATGGTGCAACGTTTGGGCGGAACACTGACATCGATCATGGCGCCATTCGATCCGGAAGGCGGTGCCTACGGACATGGTCAGACCCATGGGCATGATCATGGACACAGCCATGCACACGGGCACGGGCATAGTCACTCTCACGGACATTCCCATGACCACTGAGCACGTCTCGGCGTCAGCGCTCTATCGTCTGATGACATTTCTGTCTCCTGCTTTTCCAATTGGTGCCTTCACCTATAGCCACGGCTTGGAACAGGCGATTGATGACGGCGATGTCAGCGACGTTGACAGTCTTTATGTCTGGCTGGATGACGTTTTGCGATATGGCGCAGGCCGCAGTGACGGCATCTTGCTCAAGGAGACAATGTTGTGTTGTGCCAGGGGCGACAATTCGGGACTGGTTGAGCTCGTCGATCTTGGTCTCGCCCTGCAGCCATCCCAGGAAAGATATCTGGAATCATCGGCACAGGGCACCGCATTCATGGAAGCCATTCGCCAGGCATGGACACCGGAAGATCAAACGCCTGCCACACAGCTTGTAGCCAGCCTGCTCATCGGTGACACCTCCGACAGGATCAAGCATTGGCCGTATCCAGTGGCCGTTGGAGCAACCGCTGCAGCGTGGGCCATTCCGGTTGACGCCGCTTTGACTGGGCTACTGCACGCCTTTGCCTCAAATGTGATTTCTGCGGCCATCCGCGCAGTGCCCCTTGGCCAGAACAACGGTCAACGTGTACTCGCAAAGCTGGAGCCAACCATCGCTCATGTGCGAGATCTGGCGCTGACGCAATCCCTCGACGATCTTGGGACCAACTGCTTCCTGGCTGATATCGCATCGATGAATCATGAAACCAAATACTCGCGCCTGTTCCGCTCCTAAGTCTTTTGCAACTGCGCGCGCTTTTAACACTGGAGACGATCAATGAGTTCCCCGAATGGTCCACTACGCGTTGGAATTGGTGGTCCTGTTGGTGCCGGCAAGACGACTCTGACCGATCAGCTTTGCAAGGCCATGCGCGACCGATATTCGCTGGCCGTTATCACGAATGATATCTACACGCGAGAAGACGCCGAAGCCCTGATGCGTTCGCAGGCTCTGCCGAGTTCGCGAATTCGCGGCGTGGAAACCGGGGGGTGTCCTCATACAGCAATTCGTGAAGACGCCTCGATCAATCTGGCCGCTATCGCGGATTTGGTGCAGGAACACCCGGATCTGGACATGATCCTGATTGAAAGCGGCGGTGACAATCTGGCCGCAACCTTTTCACCTGAACTTGCGGACCTGACCATCTATGTGATCGATGTGGCAGCCGGTGAAGAAATTCCGCGAAAAGGCGGTCCGGGCATTACCAGATCCGATCTGCTTGTCATCAACAAGACCGATCTTGCTCCCTACGTCGGAGCTGACCTTGGTGTAATGGATCGTGACGCGACCAAAATGCGCAAAGGCAAAAAATTCATCTTCGCAAATAACAAAGCCGGAGAAGGCATCAAGGAAATCGTCGAATTCATCGTCGAAAAAGGTGGTCTCACTGAATAGTTTGAGAAATCAAAGTCATCGTTAAAAGTTTCCGGCAGCTTTTGAAATCGATTTAAGCGCAATATTTGTCACCTGCGACAAAAAACCTCTCAACTTGACTGTAGACGGGGAGCCCTTTCCTTTGCCATAATAAATTATTGCACGCGAAGCATTAAATGGAGGCGCTTCGCATGCCCAATGGGAGGAGAACATATGTCGGAGGAAGTGTATCCCGTTCCAGCCGAATGGGCTGAGCGGGCTTTTGTCGACAAGGCCAAATATCTGGAAATGTACAAGAAGTCGATGGATGATCCAGACGGCTTCTGGCGGGAGCAGGGCAAGCGCTTGGATTGGATCAAGCCTTATACCAAGGTAAAGAACACATCCTTTGACTCGCACAATGTTTCCATTAATTGGTACGAAGATGGCACGCTGAACGTTGCAGCCAACTGCATCGATCGCCATGTCGAAACGCGGGGCGACCAACCTGCAATCATCTGGGAAGGTGACGATCCTTCCGAGAGCAAGGTAATCACCTACAAAGAGCTTCATCACGAAGTAAGCGTCTTCGCCAACGTTCTTCACGCACATGGCGTCAAGAAAGGCGATCGCGTTACAATCTATATGCCGATGATACCCGAAGCGGCTTACGCAATGCTTGCGTGCGCGCGCGTAGGTGCGATCCACTCGGTTGTTTTTGGCGGGTTTTCTCCGGATTCTCTCGCCCAGCGGGTCGAGGATTGCGGCTCCAAGTGCATCATTACAGCTGACGAAGGCGTGCGCGGCGGACGCACCGTTCCATTGAAGGTCAATGTGGACGAAGCGCTGAAAAAAGCCACAGTCGACAGCGTGATCGTGGTGAAGCGCACTGGCAATGAGGTCAGCATGACAGCTGATCGCGATTATTGGTACCACGAGGAAGCCGACCGCGTTTCGGACCATTGCGCCCCTGTTGAAATGAACGCGGAAGATCCTTTGTTCATTCTCTACACGTCAGGGTCCACCGGAAAGCCAAAGGGTGTTTTACACACAACAGGCGGCTATCTCGTCTACGCCTCCATCACGCACCAGTACATCTTCGATTATCGCCCGGGCGAAGTTTATTGGTGTACGGCGGATGTGGGCTGGGTTACCGGCCACTCGTACATCATCTACGGTCCACTCGCGAATGGCGCAACGACCCTGATGTTCGAAGGCGTGCCGAACTACCCAACACCAAGCCGCTGCTGGGAAGTTTGCGACAAGCACGACGTCAACATCTTCTACACCGCACCGACTGCGATCCGCGCGATCATGGGTGCCGGTGATGAATATGTCACCAAGACGTCACGCAAATCGATCCGTATCCTGGGCAGCGTTGGTGAACCGATCAACCCGGAAGCCTGGGCATGGTACTACAATGTGGTTGGCGAAGGCCGCTGTCCGATTGTAGACACCTGGTGGCAAACAGAAACCGGTGCGGCTTTGATCACACCACTTCCTGGAGCCATGGACATGAAGCCGGGCTCGGCAACATTGCCGTTCTTCGGTGTTGAACCGGCGATCGTTGATGCGAGTGGAAACTTCATCAAGGGTCCATGCGAAGGCAACCTGGTGATCTGCGACAGTTGGCCAGGTCAAATGCGCACGGTGTATGGTGATCATGAACGGTTCGTTCAGACCTACTTCTCCACCTATGAAGGCCTTTACTTCACTGGTGACGGCTGCCGCCGTGACACAGACGGTTACTATTGGATCACAGGCCGCGTCGATGACGTGATCAACGTATCCGGTCACCGTATGGGTACAGC
>JABXHV010000136.1 GCA_013373445.1 Paracoccaceae bacterium
ATGACAAAGCCGATGGCCGCATCCGTTGATTCCAGATTTGGTGCAAAGCCGCCCTCATCACCCACATTCGTGTTGTGACCGGCATCGCTCAAGGCCTTCTTCAGTGTGTGAAACACTTCAGAGCCCATGCGGACGGCTTCCTTCAGAGAAGTCGCACCAACCGGCATGATCATGAATTCCTGGAAGTCGATCGGGTTGTCGGCATGCTCACCGCCGTTGATGATGTTCATCATTGGAACCGGCAAGGTGCGGGCAGATGTACCACCGACGTAACGGTAAAGCGGAAGACCGGAACACTGGGCTGCGGCACGGGCAACAGCCAGGGACACACCAAGGATCGCATTTGCGCCAAGACGCGCCTTGTTCTCGGTGCCATCAAGCGCGATCATCGCTTCGTCGATCTTGAGCTGATCTTCTGCGTCCATGCCGCCGATGGCTTCAAAGATATCGCTGTTGACAGCTTCAACGGCTTTCAATACGCCCTTTCCGAGGAAACGGTCGCCGCCATCGCGAAGTTCAACAGCTTCATGGGCACCAGTTGAGGCGCCAGACGGCACAGCGGCACGACCGAATGATCCGTCTTCCAGAAAGACGTCGACTTCAACGGTTGGATTACCGCGGCTGTCGAGAATTTCCCGACCCATGATGTCGATGATAGCTGTCATCAATTAACTCCTGTTTTCGCCGCCTCTGCGGCTTTATTCAAGGGTACATAACCCTAGCAAATTCAATTTGTCTTTTTGACGACACTGTCGATGGCCTGGAGATCGGCAAGCAATGCGCCAAGATCTTTCAAAGCAATCATGTTGGGTCCGTCTGAAGATGTGGTGTTGTCTGGATCAGGATGGGTCTCGATGAAGACCCCTCCAACGCCAACGGCAACGGCGGCGCGCGCCAAGACGGCCACCATCCTGCGATCACCGCCTGAAGACCCGCCCAGGCCACCTGGTTGTTGAACCGAATGGGTCGCATCAAAGACGACCGGAGCACCGGTTTCCGCCATGATTGGCAGTGCACGCATGTCGCTGACCAGCGTATTATAGCCAAAGCTCGCGCCGCGCTCGGTCAAAAGCACATTGGGATTGCCGCTTTCGACAATCTTCTTCAGGACGTTTTTCATGTCCCAGGGGGCCAGAAACTGTCCCTTTTTGACGTTGATGACAGCGCCGGTCTGAGCCGCTGCGACCAACAGGTCTGTCTGACGGCACAAAAACGCCGGGATCTGCAGAACGTCGACAACTTCCGCAACGGGTGCGCATTGCTCAGCAGAGTGAATATCCGTGATCACCGGAAGTCCAAAACGTTCCTTGATCTCGGCGAAAATCGGCAAAGCTTCCTCGAGCCCGATGCCGCGCGTGGCGCCCAAAGACGTCCGATTGGCTTTGTCGAAGGATGATTTGTAGACAACAGAAATCCCGAGCCCTTCGGCAATTTCCTTGACGGCGGCAGCGCACTCCAGTGCATGCTCCCGACTTTCCATCTGGCAGGGGCCAGCAATCAAACCAAATGGCGCATTGTTGTCAAAACTTGCACCACCAACGCGAACAACCGTATTCGCTTCAGACATATGAAATTCCTTCAAGGCGCCAAAAAGCAAGTTGGCGCATAAAACCGTGGCATGTGAATACCGCGAACGAGGTCATGCCGCAATATTACCAGCCCGGATTGAAGGCCTCCCAGGTCAGTTTTTTAGCAAAACCTGTGACAATCGCTAAGGCGACGAAAGAAATCTTCCCAAGTCACCTTCCTGTCGCATAATCTGAAGTATCTAATTAAAACTAAGTACTTTTTTGCACTGCAGCGTTTTTTTCGCTAAGGTTCACAGTTGTACTTAAATCATAATAAAGTGGGGTTTTGATCGAATGAACAAACCAATTCGTAAAGCAGTTCTGCCTGTTGCAGGTCTCGGCACACGTTTCTTGCCTGCCACGAAGGCCGTACCGAAGGAAATGCTTACAGTTGTTGACCGTCCGATCATTCAGTACGTGGTTGAAGAAGCAAAGAACGCCGGTATCGAGCACATCGTCTTCGTCACGGGACGCAACAAATACGTTATTGCCGATCATTTTGATCGGGCATTTGAACTTGAAAACACATTGCAAAGCCGGTCGAAAGAAGAAGCGCTGGACCTTCTGGAGCGCATCCGCCCGATCGCAGGTTCCACAAGCTTCACGCGCCAACAGGCGCCGCTCGGCCTCGGACATGCGATATGGTGCGCCCGTGAAATCATCGGCAATGAACCTTTCGCAATCCTGTTGCCTGACATGATCATGAAGTCCGAGAAGGGCTGCCTGAGCCAAATGGTCGATGTCTACAACGAACACGGCGGCAACGTGATCTCTGTTGAAGCCGTGCCGGAAGACCAGACCCATAAGTACGGTATCGTCGAGGTCGACGGAAACCCGGAAAATCATACATTCGGCATCACGGGCATGGTGGAAAAGCCTGCTCCGGGAACCGCACCAACGAATCTCTACATCAATGGTCGCTACATTCTGCAGCCGGATATTTTTGACCTTCTGGAAAAGCAGGAAACGGGTGCAGGTGGCGAAATCCAGCTGACCGACGCCATGCTGACCTTGATGGGACAGCAGAAATTCACCGGCCTGCGGTATGAGGGAGCCACTTATGACTGCGGCTCAAAAGCCGGTTTCCTGAGTGCAAACATTGCCTTCGCGCTCGAAGACGAAAAACTGGCGGCCGAACTCAAGCCTCTCCTGAAAGAGCTTTTGAACTAACGCCAACACCGACAGACATCCGGACGTTCGTCCGGATGTCCTGCCCGATTTCCGAAATTCCACGTATTGCGCTACACTTTCTTTGCAGCCAACCTTGGTTGGCAACCAAAGAGGAGTGACCACTCATGCGTAGAGTTCTCTTCCACCTGGCGTTTGTCACGATGCTTCTGTCCGGCATGCTTTTGGGCGCCGGTCTTGCCTCAGCGCAAGAGGCGCAATCTTCCCCCGCGGACAGCCAGGCCTTTCGCACCATCATCTCAGATCAGATAAAGGCGTTTCGCTCAGGCGATGCTTCGCGGGCGTTTTCCTATGCAAGCCCGGCGCTCAAGAACCAGTTCCAGTCGCCGCAATTCTTCATGCATATGGTGAAAAGCGCCTATGATCCGGTCTACGGGGCCAAAAATCTGAGTTTTGGCCAGACACGCGACACACCGCTCGGACCTGTGCAGGAAGCCTACGTCACGGATCGCAACGGCACTGATTGGCTCGCGCTGTACAGTTTTGTACGCGACGGGTCGGGCAACTGGAAGATTTCAGCCTGCCGACTGACACAGGCCCCAGCCTTCACCGTTTGAAGACGCTGCTCTTCGACGCTTAACGTGGCGCGATGTCTCCGCGCGCCCAATCAGCCTTGGTCTGATCGTAAAACGCTGCAAAGCTGCCTGCCTCGATCGCCTCGCGCATGCCCTTCATCAAGAACTGGTAATAGGCCAGATTGTTCCAGGTCAGGAGCATTGCGGCCAGCGCTTCGTTGGCGCGCACCAGATGATGCAGATAGGCACGGCTGTATCCGGATGTTGCCTGACATGAGGCCTCTTCATCGAGTGGCCGCGGATCGTCCGCATGCCGCGCGTTTTTGAGGTTCACCTTGCCAAAGCGGGTATAGGCCAGACCATGACGTCCGGCGCGGGTTGGCATGACGCAATCGAATTGATCAATGCCGCGCTTGACGCTTTCAAGCAGGTCATCGGGCGTGCCAACACCCATAAGGTATCGCGGCTTGTCGACCGGCATGAGCGGCGTTGTCGTCTCAAGCATTCTGAGCATGACATCTTGCGGCTCACCGACCGCAAGACCGCCCACCGAGTAGCCCTCAAACGGCATCTTGGCCAGTTCTTCGGCAGAGCGAACACGCAAATCGGGGACATCTCCGCCCTGAACAATGCCGTAGAGCCCCTGCCCTTTGGCAACGCCGCCCATTTTCTCGAACTGGACCCGGGAGCGCTCGGCCCACCGAAGTGACAGTTCCATGGCCCGCTGGACTTCTGCACGCTCGGCCGGCAACCGGATACATTCGTCAAGCTGCATCTGGATATCGGACCCCAGAAGCCCTTGAATCTCGATAGACCGCTCGGGGCTTAGGAGATGCTTGGAGCCGTCAATATGGCTTTGAAATCGCACACCTTCTTCGTCAAGCTTGCGCAGCTGCGCCAGGGACATCACCTGAAATCCGCCGCTGTCGGTCAGAATTGTGTGCGGCCAGTTCATGAAGCTGTGCAAACCACCCAGACGATCAACGCGCTCCGCTGTTGGGCGCAGCATCAAATGATAGGTGTTGCCAAGGACAACATCGGCGCCCGTCTCGCGCACTTGCTCCGGATACATCGCCTTCACAGTCGCCTGCGTTCCAACCGGCATGAAAGCGGGGGTGTTGACGATACCGTGCGGGGTGGAGATCTCACCGCGTCGGGCCATACCGTCGGTTTTCAGCAGTTTGAAAGAAAAGGCCTTGCCGCTCATGCTCATTGGTCCTCAGAGCTTTCCGGTTTTGGAAACAGCAGCGAAGAATCTCCGTAGCTGTAGAACCGGTATTCTGTCTTGATTGCGTGGTCATAAGCGTTGCGCATGGTCTCAAGGCCGCTGAAGGCAGACACCAGCATGAACAACGTAGACTTTGGCAGATGAAAATTCGTCATCAGGGCATCTACCGTGCGAAACCGATAGCCCGGTGTGATGAAAATCGACGTCTCGTCGGAAAATTCCTGTAATCCATCAGGGCCTTGCGAGGCACTTTCCAGGATCCGCAACGATGTTGTGCCGACCGCAACCACCTTGTTGCCCCGGGCCCTGACCGCCCGTAATGCTTCTGCAGTTTCCGCGCTGATCTCACCCCATTCGGCGTGCATCTGATGATCCTGGGTGTCATCGACCTTTACAGGCAGGAACGTGCCGGCCCCAACGTGAAGGGTGACACGATGCTGTTCGATCCCGCGGGTATTGAGGCTATCAATGAGCGCCGGAGTGAAGTGCAGCCCGGCCGTGGGTGCGGCCACTGCCCCTTCCCGATCGGCAAACATTGTCTGATAATCACTGCGATCCTGCTCGTCCTCACCGCGCTTCTGCGCAATGTAAGGTGGCAAAGGGATATGGCCGACGAGGCCAAGGCCAGCGTCCAGATGGGCTCCCGATAGATCAAACTCCAAAAGGACTTCGCCAGTCTCACGCTTTTCAATCGCGACTGCGACAAGTTGCTGAGTGGCATCTGCTGATGCGAAAACCACTTGCTCACCTACAAGCAATTTCTTGGCTGGCCGCACGAAGGCCCACCAACGATTTGGGGCCGTGCGCAAGTGCAACGTCGCACCAATCTTCGCAACAGCATCTCCCCGCGTTCGTGTGCCCTCGAGCTGCGCAGGGATAACTTTCGTATCGTTGAAGACAAGCGCGTCGCCCGGATCAAGCAGGCTCGCCAAATCGCTAACGCCATGGTCTGTCAGTTCCGGCTGTGTGCCTGGGCGGACAACAAGCATCCGCGCAGCATCACGTGGCCGCGCAGGACGCAGCGCGATCCGCTCGTTCGGAAGCTCGAAATCAAACAGGTCTACCCGCATCAAAAACCCACTTCATGGAAACAGCGCCGCTCTTAGCCCCTCACCACGAACCGGTCAACTCTAACGCTGAAGCGCCAACCCAAAAGAGCACCAAAGGCCTGTCAAAGTTTTGAATGGTTCAAAGGCTGCACCCATCCGTGACGCGTGTGCGTGTGCACCTCTTTATCAGGCGCTGGAAATTCAGGGTCACCAAAAAAACCACTTCCAACTGCAATCATATCGGGCTTCCGTGACGGTTCCCAGAAAACCGTCGACCCGCAGCGGCTGCAAAACTTGAAAGCAATAGGATGACCGCTGTCAGAGCCACGCTCATAAGTGCTGTGGTCTCCGGAAATGGATACGGAAGTCTTTTTAAAGAAAGCCGCGACACCATAGGGAGCGCCTGTCCTTTTTTGGCAGGCTAAACAATGGCACAAGGCGACCAACTCGGGGTCACCGTGGCAGACCAGTTTCAAAGTCCCACAGGAGCATGTCGCAATACGCTGCATGAAGTTCCCTTTTCAAATCAAAGGATATCTTGCCCTAAACGCCGCAAGTATTGATTTGAGACTACCAGACAGCTGCAAACTGAAAAGGGCGAACCGTTTTCGGTCCGCCCTTTTGAAATGTTCAAGACTGCCTGCCGCGCATCAAGCGTCAGCAGCAACCTTGATGGAAATGATGTTATCCGGGTTCTGCACAGGTTCGCCGCGTTTGATCTTGTCGACGTTTTCCATGCCTTCGATGACTTCACCCCAAACGGTGTACTGGCCATCAAGGAATCCCGCATCACCGAAGCAGATGAAGAACTGGCTGTCGCCGCTGTCCGGGTTTTGAGCACGTGCCATGGAACATGTGCCACGGCCGTGGTGCGCCTTGTTGAACTCGGCCTTGAGTTTCTGGCCGGAACCACCAGTGCCTGTGCCCTGCGGACAACCGGTCTGCGCCATGAAGCCTTCGATCACGCGGTGAAAGACGATACCGTCGTAAAAACCTTCACGAACAAGTTCCTTGATACGCGCAACGTGGCCAGGTGCCAGCTCAGGTTTCATTTCAATAACAACAGAGCCAACTGTTGTTTCCATCAAAAGGGTGTTTTCGGCATCTTTGATATCAGCCATTGGGTGTCTCCGTTTTGGTGAGAGCCCGTTGTCTCAAGGGCTCTTGTGTTCATTAAAAAGTGGGATCAGCCTGCGTCGGCAGCGACTTGCATTTTCACAATGCGGTCAGGCGTTGCAGGCGGTTGACCTTTCGCGATCATGTCGACGAATTCCATGCCCTCAACGACCTGGCCCCAAACGGTGTATTGCCCGTTCAAATGGGGACCGTCGGCGAACATGATGAAAAACTGGGAATTGGCGCTGTCAGGGTTTGCCGCGCGCGCCATTCCGAGCGTTCCACGCACAAATCGCTCGTTGGAGAATTCAGCTTTCAGGTCCGGTTTATCAGATCCACCCATCCCGGTACCGGTCGGGTCACCAGTCTGCGCCATGAATCCATCGATAACGCGGTGGAAGACAATGCCGTCATAAAAGCCGGCACGGGTCAGCTGCTTGATCCGCTCAACGTGCTTGGGGGCAAGATCTGGACGCAACTTGATGACAACACGTCCGTCCTTAAGGTCAAGATACAGCGTGTTTTCAAGATCCTGAGACTGCGCAACCTGCGGCGCCAGAAACAGGGACATAGCAACGAAAAGGGCAGAGAAAAGCCGGGTCACAGGGATACATACTCCGTGGAATGAATGAAGACGTGGTCTTAGACGCTCGTCTTGCTCTTCAGGGGTGCAACAACGCACTGGGGAACAAAGGGCGATACATCGCCGCCCATCTTCGCGATTTGACGCACAAGCGTGGCGGTGATGTGGCGGCTCGCCGGAGAAGCAGGAAAAAACACCGTCTGGATATTCGGCGCCATCTGTCCATTCATGCCAGCCATCTGCATCTCGTAATCGAGATCGGATCCGTCACGAATGCCACGCACCAGAACAGTTGCGCCAAAAGACTGTGCGGCTTCCACCACCAGATTGGAAAAGGAAACCACCTGCAGACGAGAAGCTTCCTCAGACGACAGGCTTTCTTTTACGGCGCTTTTGATCAAGGAGGCACGTTCTTCATAAGAAAACACGCCGGTCTTTCCCGGATGGACACCGACAGCAACAACAAGCTCGTCAGCGAGCGCCAAGCCTTGCTTGAGGATATCAAGATGCCCGTTTGTTATCGGGTCAAACGATCCAGGATAAATCGCAATACGTTTCATGATGTTTCCATAGCCCCCCAAGCGCTCCCGAACAACCAAATAATCAGGACCCAAAAGGCCCGCACACGAGTTTTCAGGCCATTTCGAATGACTAACATTGGCATATTGCGGTCCATTTCAGGTAACACGACCAGATGTGATGCAGGTCACGCCATGCTTTTCAAAGCTGTGTAATCTTCTAATCATCCACAACGAAGCAGGAATGCTGAGAGAGGAAATGAAAATGACACAGATTATGCAAATGCACCGCACAATGACTTCAGCTCCGTTCCATCAGGCACGCTTTGAAGCCCTCGTCGCAGCTGTACTGCCGGTCCTGGCTGTCATGGCAATCGTCATTTCCGCTCTCGCATTCCAGGCTGAGGCAAGTGCTCAGTCAGACGCGGTCGCGAAAAAGACACACCGTCTGTCGCAGACAGCAGTTGCAACCTGCATCGGCCCCATGGATCAGACCTCCGACCGTTTCCCCGCGTGCGAAGGCCAAAATGTTCCCATCGATGACAACGCCCGCCTGGGCTTCAAGACTGTTGCCCAGGTCTCTGTTCAGGGCAACACCACTGTTCTGATGAAGGTCAAAACAGCAAACTAAACTCCAGCAAACTAACTTCATGCCCCACATGAAGAAGGCAGCAGAACCTTTTAGGTCTGCTGCCTTTTTTTGTTTTTAGAACGACGGGTCTAAGTATCAGTCGTCGGCTTCAGGCGTTGGATCGTTCGGCGTATCATCTGAAGAACTATCAGAGCCATCGGCAGGAGCTGCGCCCTCACCGCCTTCTACCGAAACACCGTCCACAGTCTCAACACCGGCGTCTTCATCCTCGACATCGGAGATGCGCTCAACGGCAACGACATTCTCGTCCTTCGCAGTCTTGAAGACGATAACACCTTGCGTGGAGCGTCCGGCAATGCGGATACCTTCAACAGGGCAACGGATCAACTGACCACCATCAGTCACAAGCATGATCTGATCGTTTTGATCAACAGGGAACGAAGACACCAGCTGACCGTTACGATCATTGACGGTCATCGCAGTGATCCCCTTGCCGCCACGGCCAGTCACCCGATACTCGAAGGACGATGTGCGTTTTCCGAACCCATTTTCTGACAGGGTCAGAATGATCTGCTCGGCAGCACTCATTTGCGCATAGCGCTCCTGAGACAATGCGCCAGCTTCAACGGCTTCATCCTCGTTCTCGCCACCGTCAAGATCTGCACCTTCTGTTTCCCCGCGCAAGGCACGAGACATCTTGAGGAAGGCGCTGCGCTCTTCGGAATCCACGTCGATATGATGCAGGATCTGCATCGAGATGACGTGGTCACCCTCCGCAAGGCGAATACCGCGCACCCCGACCGAATTACGACCGGCAAACACCCGTACGTCATTCACAGGGAAGCGGATACACTGGCCAGCAGCCGTCGTAAGCATGACATCACTGTGCTCGGAGCAGGTGTCGACATCGACGATGCCATCCCCGTCCTCGAGCTTCATGGCAATTTTACCATTGCGATTGATCTGGACGAAATCGGAAAGCTTGTTCCGCCGCACGGTACCTTGTGTGGTCGAGAACATGACATCCAAATCTGCCCAGCTTTCCTCATCCTCCGGAAGCGGCATGATGGAGGAAATCTTCTCAGATTGCTCAAGCGGCAGAATGTTGACCAGCGCCTTGCCGCGCGAAGTCGGGCCACCAATCGGTAGGCGCCATACCTTGAGCTTGTAACAAATTCCGCGTGAGGAGAAGAACAACACCGGCGTGTGGGTGTTGGCAACGAACAGACGGGTTACAAAATCCTCGTCCTTCGTCGACATGCCCGAGCGTCCCTTGCCGCCGCGGCTTTGAGCGCGATAAGTGGCAAGCGGAACGCGCTTGATGTACCCCTCGTGCGATACGGTAACCACCATATCCTCACGCTGGATCAGGTCTTCTTCATCGAAGTCCGGGCCACCTTCGACAATCTCGGTCCGGCGCGGCGTTGCGAACTCGTCCTTGATCTCCAGCATTTCGCTGCGGACGATGTCCTGGATGCGTTCGCGTGAACTCAAAATGTCGAGATAATCGGAAATCTCGGCACCAATCTTGTTAAGCTCTTCTTCGATTTCTTCACGGCCCATAGCCGTCAAGCGCTGCAGACGCAGCTCCAGGATGGCGCGTGCCTGTTCTTCGGACAGTTTATAGCTACCGTCTTCCTGAACCATATGGCGCGGATCATCGATCAGACGGATCAGATCTTCAACATCCTTGGCGGGCCAGTTGCGCTCCATCAACTGGTGGCGCGCTGTGGCGGGATCCGGCGCTGCACGGATGAGCTTGATAACTTCATCAATGTTGGCGACAGAGATACCAAGACCAACCAAGATATGTGCGCGGTCACGTGCCTTGTTGAGAAGGAAGCGTGTGCGACGATGAATGACGTCTTCTCTGAAGGCCACGAAGGCTTTCAAAATGTCTGTCAGGTTCATCTGCTCTGGCTTGCCGCCGTTCAAGGCAACCATGTTGCAGCCGAAGGACGACTGAAGCTGTGAATGGCGATAAAGCTGGTTTTGAACCACGTCAGGCACGGCATCGCGTTTCAACTCAATCACGACCCGCATACCGGACCGGTCGCTTTCATCGCGAATGTCTGAAATGCCTTCAATGCGTTTGTCACGAACGGCTTCGGCGATCTTCTCGATCATCGAAGACTTGTTCACCTGATACGGAATTTCCGTGACAATCAGTGCAAATCGGTCTTTGCGGATCTCTTCAACGTCCACCTTGCCACGCATGACAACGGAACCACGTCCGGTGTCAAAGGCTGACCGGATGCCGGAGCGACCCAAAATGATACCACCTGTTGGAAAATCGGGACCCGGGACGATCTGCATCAGCTCTTCCAGGGACAGAGCCGGATTTTCCATGATAGCGATGGCAGCGTCGATCACTTCGCCCAGATTGTGCGGCGGGATATTCGTTGCCATACCGACCGCGATACCGCCGGCACCATTGACCAGCAAGTTCGGGAACTTTGCAGGCAGAACGATCGGTTCGCTTTCGGAGTTATCGTAGTTGTCCTGATAATCGACAGTGTCTTTATCAATGTCGTCGAGAACACGGTGTGCAACCTTCTGCAACCGACACTCTGTATAGCGCATCGCCGCGGCCGGATCGCCATCAACGGAACCGAAGTTCCCCTGCCCGTCGATCAACGGCAAACGCAGCGAGAAATTCTGCGCCATGCGCACCAGGGCATCATAAATCGCGCTGTCACCATGCGGGTGGTATTTACCCATAACGTCACCGACCACGCGAGCCGATTTGCGATAGGGTTTGTTCCACTCGTAGCCATTCTCATGCATCGAGAAAAGAATGCGTCGGTGCACAGGTTTCAGACCGTCACGAACATCTGGAAGCGCCCGGCTCACGATCACGCTCATGGCATAATCGAGATAGGAACGCTTCATCTCGTCAACGATGGAAACTGGCTTGATGTCGGACGGTAGTCCCGCGCCCGAAGTGGTGGTATCCTGGTCAGCCAAGGAATGTTCTCTTGTCTTGTTATTACTGTTGTTCTTTATAGATGATTCATCCAACGCAAACAACTCGAAGAGCAGCACTCCACAAACTAGATAACGTTAAGTTTCAATGCGTTATGGGCATAATACACAGGCATCAAAATAGTTTGCCAGACGCGCTATCCTTTCATCGGATAATAGGCTCAAAACCGGGGCGCTGATTCCGCCGCAGAAAACAGAAACGGAACCATGGCTGACTTCCTCATTAATGCATTTGTGACGCTTTTTGTGACCATTGACCCCGTTGGCCTGGCGCCCATGTTTCTGGCGCTGACGGCAGGTGCAAGCGCTGCTGCCAGGCGCAGGATTGCAGCCCGCGCAACACTGATTGCGACAATCATTTTCGCCATCTTCTTTGCCTTCGGACAGGCCGTTTTGAATGTGCTCGGGATCTCTGTCTCTGCTTTCCGGGTCGCAGGCGGCATCCTGCTGTTCCTGATCGCCCTCGAGATGGTGTTCGGCAAGCGGAACGAGCGCAAATCGGAGACAGCAGAACGGGCCGCGGGCGATCAAAATGAAAAGGACCTGCATGACATTGCCGTGTTCCCGATCGCCATCCCACTGATCGCCGGTCCGGCAGCGATTTCCGCTGTCATCCTGATGGCCAGCCAGGCACCCGACACCTTGTCTTACATTGGCCTGGGCATCGTCATCATCACCATCTTGTGCCTGTGCGCCATTGCATTCCTGCTGGCGGACAAGATTGAGCGGCTGTTAGGCGACACCACACAGCTCGTCGTCACGCGTCTCCTGGGCGTTCTTCTGGCCGCGCTCTCGATCCAGTTTATCGCCGAAGGTGGTGTTGACCTCCTCCAGTCAGTCGCCAACTGACCAGGTTGCGGTTGCCATGAGTAAGACGCTCCAACAAGACGAACCATTGTGAACCTTCGACGATAACCACCGAATGACACTTTGGCCATTTGGCGCGTCTGGTTATAAGATTTGCAAAATACTATTCAAAACCATTTCAACAGGAAGAGACTCATGGCAGCCGGATCGAAAAAAGTCATCTTTGCAGCCCTTGCCGGAAACTCCCTCATCGCCGTCACCAAGTTTGCCGCTGCAGCTTATACCGGGTCATCCGCCATGATGTCGGAAGGTATTCACTCGCTGGTCGATACCGGAAACCAGGGTTTGCTGCTCTACGGGCTGAAAAAGTCCAAACAACCAGCCGACAACAACCATCCATTCGGATATGGAGCCGAACTCTACTTCTGGTCCTTCGTCGTCGCGATCCTGATCTTTGCTGTTGGCGCGGGCGTGTCGATCTACGAAGGCATCCACAAGGTCATCGATCCGCATCCGGTCTCAGATCCCTACATCGCCTATGGCGTCCTGCTTCTGGCCATGGTCTTCGAAGCTGGCGCCTGGTGGATTGCTTTCAAGGAATTCAACACACTGCGCGGCAAGAAATCCATCATCTCAGCCGTAAGGGAAAGCAAGGATCCAACTGTCTTTACAATCCTGTTTGAAGACACAGCTGCCATGCTCGGCCTGGTCGTCGCATTTGTCGGCTTGCTCGCTGTCGAATATCTACAAATGCCCTGGATTGACGGTGCTGCATCAATCACTATTGGCTGCATTCTGGCTCTGACGGCCGCTCTGCTCGCATATGAAACAAAAGGCCTGCTGATTGGTGAAGGTGCATCGGAAGAAATAGTCGACTCTGTCAGGTCAATCGTCGAAGCCGCTCCCGCTGTTCATTCTGTGAACGAGATCCGGACCTTGCATCGCGGCCCACAGGACATTCTGCTGGCATTGTCTCTCGATTTTGAAGATGAACTCAACGCCGGTGCAATCGAGGATGCCATCTACGCGCTGGAACTTGCCATCAAGCAGCAGAACAAGGACGTGCGCCGGGTCTTCATCGAAGTACAGTCCCGCAAGCATCACGAAGCCATTCTGGCAGATGAAGTTGCCAACAGCTGAGCCGCTGTACAGAGCTTCTAAAACCGCAAAAAAACAAAGGCGCGAAACTGGTTGTTCGCGCCTTTTTATTTAAGTCAAAACATCAGACCGCAGAGGAATGACGTCCGCCCGTACCCAGGTAGGCATCAAAGGCACTCGCAACAATGCGTGCAATTTCATAAGGGTGCTGGCGTATCTCAACGCCGTCACGCGTCACCTCGACCCATCCCTTGTCAGCAAGCGGCGCCAATCGTTCCACAAGGATCGGATCCGTTCCGTCGATCCCGGCCTCCTGGAGCTCTGATTGTGCTAGATTGACCCGGAAACTGCACAAGATGTCCTCGATGACACTGCTGCGCAACACATCATCGTTCTCCAGCAAACGTCCGCGCGCAATCGGCAGCTCACCCGCCTCGACCATGCGCTGCCAACCTCTGACATCAGGGGCATTCTGCGCGTAGCCAGAAGCTGTTTTGCTGATCGAGGACGCCCCGATTCCAACGAGGGTTTCGGCAGTATCCGTTGTATAGCCCTGAAAGTTCCGCCGCAGTGTTCCGGCCTTGGCCGCCTGACTCAACTCATCTTCCGGGACCGCAAAATGATCAATGCCAATCTCATCATATCCGGCCGCGACCAGGAGTTTGCGCGCCAACCGCGCTTGCGCCAGCCGTGCAGCAGCATCCGGCAGGTCGGCTTCACAGAACAAGGTTTGATGCTTCTTCATCCAGGGCACATGGGCATAGCCGAACACGGCCAGACGATCAGGCCGCAGCCGCGCCACTTCTCGCATCGTGTCTTCGATTGAAGTCTCGCTTTGAAAAGGCAGCCCATACATCAGGTCTGCGTTGATCTGACGAATACCCGCCGCCCGAAGAGCCTTGAAAGCTGCCTCCACCCGTTCCAGCGGCTGGACCCGCGTGATGGCTCTTTGAACCTTCGGGTCGAGCGTCTGTATGCCGAGGCTCACGCGCGTCACACCGCAACCGGCCAAATGCTGAGCCCCGTCTGCTGTCAAGAAGCGAGGGTCCAGCTCGATCGCGTGCTCCATATCGTCGGTGAAGACGAAGCGTGATTTCAAGTCATCAAGCAGTGCCGAAAACACATCCTTGGGTAAGATGTTGGGTGTACCGCCGCCCCAGTGAATGTGTTTGACGGAAATACGTCCCAGTTCCCGGTGCAGCAGTTCGATTTCCTGGTGAAGAACCGCTGCATAGGCACGCACAGGTTCTTGCCTGCGGGTTGCCTTGGTAGAACACCCACAGTAGCTGCACAGCTCCTGACAGAATGGCACATGGAGATAGAGCGAAATCGGTTCACCAGCATCTCGCGTTGCTCTAAGCCATTTGGAATATGTCGTGGAAGAGACATCACTGCTAAAATGGGGAGCCGTCGGATAGGACGTATATCTGGGCACCGCCATACGCGAGAGCTCCAGAAGTTCCTTGGGTGCTGAAATCGTCATTTTTGAAAGTCCCTTGGCGCAATTCAACGCCACGTGCAGAAGTGCTTTTCCTGCTATGTGGTCACGGCCTTTGAGCGCCGATTATATTTCGCGGTGATGCATGTGCCAACAAGACAGACCGGGCGCTTCACAATGTCAGGCACCGCAGCAGCGTGAAAACCAACTGGTTGGGTAAACCGGAAAAAACGATAAAAATTAGAGACTTATCTGCACCCAAATGCCAGTCGACGCCTCCCAATAGACATGACCAATTTTGCCAATCAGCATGCGCAAATTGTCACAGGTCACGGAACGAAGGCTGAAAAGCAAGAAAGACGGAGACTCAACTCAAAGAGACCAGGCCGTCTAGCCGTTCAAGCCGGCGCCATACTTCGAAAAGGATTTGAGCAACGACCGCGTCCGCGTTTCCAGGTCCATGACCCGAAAATAGAGGTCCTCAAAAGCCATCTGGCTGCTGTCGAATGTTCCTTCTTCCAGCAAAGCGGCAAGAGCTTTCTGGTCACTGTCATCAATCGGCAGCGTTTTGGCAGACTGTGCCATGGCGAGCACTTCATGCAACCGGCGCATCACGGCCATGGCTTCACACATTGGCTTCAACAGCGCGGTATCCGATAGCCAGCTCTGGCCACCAAACATCTCCTGGGTCACCCGTTGCCCTGCCCCATGGCAGTCATAGGTCAAGCACCCGATAAAGCCCTCTTCTTCCCGGCGACCGTAGATCTTGCAGCCCCCGCACTCATCCAGGTTTGGACATGGCTCTTCTGCTTCCTTGTCGATTCCGAACGAAGCCCGGCTGTCAAAGGAAAACGCCACACAGCATAGGGCCGCGCATTTGGAGCAGTCTGAGTGAAGTTCAAGTTCCATAAAGGCCGACTGGATTTCCCGTGTAAAGATGAGCCGCACGGACGTTGTTTACAAAACAAGACATCCAATAGTCCAGCGCAGGACGCCAACCCCATCGGTTTACTCTGAGCCGAACGGATTCACACGGGCACGAAAAAGTAACGAACGATTCCATAAGCATAAAGCCCGAGGAACAGAATGTTAATCCACTTGAGCTGTGGCTCGGTGCGCAGCCAGCCGCAATACACCCAGATCATGCAAAACGGCACGGACAAGAACATCGTATAGGGATACAGATCAAGCACGATCGCAAGAGCACTCGCGATGCCAAGCAACAGCGCAACACTCTTGAGCAGCTTTTCTGTCTTCTCAGAAACCTCAAAACGACCCAAAACGCGCTCCACCGCGTCTACAGGTCCAACTTGAGACTGCGACAGCTCAATGTTCTTCGGATCAATCATTCCCACTCCATCAATTCAAACAGAATAAGTATTGAGCTTGCTTGTGCTTTCACGCGGAAAGAATCATACACCGTCAAATGGCAATACCTC
Source organism: Paracoccaceae bacterium (assembly GCA_013373445.1). GTDB lineage: Bacteria > Pseudomonadota > Alphaproteobacteria > Rhizobiales > Stappiaceae > Roseibium. The sequence goes on from JABXHV010000136.1 coordinate 16,125, forward strand.
GTGACTTCTCGCTACATTCGGTAGACGAAAATCTCTTGATGATCCTCCATTTCCTATCCGTCAAGTCGCCGCACGCCAAATAAACTTCATCAACCGGATCAAAACACCAGCCTAAAGAATGCCCAACTATCGGCATCTGAACACGACCCCTACAAGAGTTTGCGACTCACTGACCTGCAGGCGGGAAACTGTATCCTGCATTGTGCAGGGTCACGATCGGGATTTCCACACCCGCTTCCCGGCGTATCTTTTGCCGCAACCGGCTGAGCAAGGTATCCAGCCTGCCGCGGTGCGCTTCGTCCGCCTCTTCCAAAAGCGTTTGTAATGTCGAACGGCTGACCACCGCGCCGTTGGCATCCAAAAGGCACCCCAGAACCAGGGCTTCGCGCCTGGACAGGCTGATAACTTTGTTGTTCGGGGTCCACAAACAGAGTTTCTCAGCATCCAGAAGCCAGCTCTGGGTGTCCGGCTTTGACTGCGGCTCGATCGTGCGTTCCTTTTTCTGCAGTCTTTCTATCGCAGCAGAAAGTTCCTGTGGCTGAACCGGCTTGACCATGTAGATGTCTGCCCCGGAACGATACCCTTCAACGCGGTCCTCGATTGAATCGCGAACCGACGTGATGATCACAGCGCATAATTGTTCTCGTGCGAGATAACGGGTAATAGCAAAGCCGTCGTGGTAGGGAAGATTGATATCGACCACGGCAACACTGAACTGCTTCTCGGTAATAACCTGGTAAAGCTCAACGGCGCTGCCTACGGTTGTTACGTCAAATCCGTCTACCGCCAAAAAATCAGCAATACTGTCTCTCAGCTGTACATTATCCTCGACCAGAACGACGCTCAAAGCCTTATGCCTCTAGTTTTTTCCCTGCCTGAAGGTTGCCCTGCACGGGTCAAACGACCCTGCACCCTGGCCAAACGCGTGGCTGCGGCACTGTTCCTGCTCGCGGTGCTGATTGCCGGGGCCATCACCGGACCTGCCTCAGCAACAGAAGAACCGCGCTCACGCTTCATTGACTTGTCCGATCTGCCCGCGAAAAACGGACTTCTTGCTATTCGTGACAATATGTCTTTCCTGCGTGACATATCTGGGGAGCTGAGTGCAGAAGATGTGATATTGGGTCGCCATGATCGAGAGTTCATGCCGGTAGAGCCCAACCTTGCCTTGGGGTACACCAGGGACACGGTCTGGATCAAGGCGACCTTAAGCTACAAAAAGCAGCAGGCACACGATTTGGTGCTCATATTGTTGCCTATCTATGTCGACCTGATCCAGGTTTATGTGCCCAAGGTCGCGCATCCGTCGTCGCTCGCCGATTTTGAGATCATTACACGCGGAGACCACCACATCGCCGAGCAGGTCGGTGCTGCAAATTTGTTCTATTCGTCTCGCCTGGACCTGCCAGAGGCGTCACAGACAACGCTTTATTTCAAACTCAAAAGCACAAGCAGCCTGAACCTGCGCGCCATGATTGCCAGCCCTGCAGGCATGATGGACTATGCGATCTTCCGGGCCGCAACCGTCTCGGGCCTGATCATCATCTCATTTCTTGCAATTGCGTTGAACTTGCTCTTTTGGGCGCAATCAAAGCGGCGTTATTTCTTAAGCTTCGCCCTGTTGATGTTTTCGAACGCCTATGTCGTGAGCAACGGAAGCGGGCTTTTGACCGTCAACGGTTTCAACACCGGTGGACACTTCAACGACGTCGTGACAGGTGCGCAAACCCTGTTGGCGACCTTTTCCATTATCATGTTCGTGCGTGACTATGTTCAAACAAGACTGAACTTCCCGCGCTTGCACAGACTGTTCAACGTCGTTTTGGGGCTCAATGCTCTGGCGTTTACAACACTTTTCACCGACAAGATCCCCTATTTCATCGCAGCCGCACCGCTCTATGTCGCCGCTCTCCTGGCGCTGATGTTCCTGTGTTGCTGTAACACCGCTCAATACAGACGGTACCGCGACCTGGGCCGGCTGATTGCCTTGCTGGCCTCGGCCATCTATGCCGGGTTCGGGTTCCTCAATGTTCTGGTGATGGTTGGTGGCAAGGACATTATCGGCCTGCAAGAGATAAATTACTGGGTTCCGATGGTGCCCTTCACATTGCTGATGCTGCTGTCGATGATTGTTCGCGGTCGACGCCTTGAAGAATACAAAAAGGCCACCTCGGCTCTCAGACAGTCGCGCCGGGCGGAAAACCGCGCCTTGGTGCTGGTCGATGAAAGAACCCGCGAACTGCTCAATGCCAAGCATACCGCTGAAGCGGCTCTGCAGGCAGAGCGTCAGATGCAATCGGAACAATTGCGTTTCATCGACATCGTTCGCCACCAGTATCAGACACCGTTGGCGGTCATCCGCAGTTGTGCAGCGACCCTCACCCGCACATTGCCCAAACGTGATACCGCCAATCTGAAACGAATTGACCAGATCGAAGCGGCGACCGACGATCTGATCGAAGTTCTGCAGACATCGTTGGAGCACAGCCGGATGCGCGAGACAGCCTCTGTGGCAAAACGCTCGCAGGTTCTGGTGCACGATCACTTCAAGAAGGCCGTGTCACGTGCCCAGGCGATGCACGACAGCCATTCTTTCCATATGGGCTTCCACGGCATCGACCAACAGGACCGGGCATCCTTCGACGAAGGCATGGTGGCGATCGCTCTGGCCAATCTGCTCGACAATGCCGTCAAGTTTTCGCCAGACGCTGGCGCCGTCCAGATCGACGTTATGCGTGAGGGAACTTCGCTGAGGGTTGCCGTCAAAGACGAGGGGATCGGAATTCCGGAGAACGAACGAGGGGCGCTCACACACCGTTATGCGAGAGGTTCAAACGCCGGCAATGTTCGCGGGACGGGCCTCGGCCTCAACATCGTTGCAGGTCTGGTCAAGGCCCATGAAGGCGAGTTCATGCTCGACAGTTTGGACCCCAGGGGAACCGTTGCCCAGTTTACACTGGCCCATTGCTTCGTGCTCTAGCCCAAAGGCAACATCCTGACAGTCTACAACGGGAAATGCTGATGCAGGTCGCGCAGCCTTGCGGCCCCTTCAGCCTTTGCTGTCCAGGGCCGCCAGTGCTTGCGTAAATCCGATCCAGGACAGCGGCACACCGATCATTCTCGACCCTGCATCTGCAAAGCGGAGCTGGCCTTGTTTTCCTGCAATCATCAAGCCGCGCATCTTCTCACCCAATGGGGCGGATGCCATACAGCCGCCGGGCATGCAGCGGGTCAGCGCGAGGTCGACCCCGCCGTTTTCCGCGTCGTCCGGCTTGCCGTCTGCAGAAATATGGACCCTGCCCGGGATTGAGACATTTACCGGCAAGACTGCGGTGACGCTGAGGGCCTTCTCGCCTGGCGGGCGTCCAATGGCGAGCTTCAACAAAGGTTGCGCCTGGCCTTGCACTTGCACAGTCTGCACCAGTTCGCAGCTGTCTTTTGGCACGTGGCCAGCCTGGCCTTCAGTCTCGCCGGTAGCAGCTGCAAAACTGACGCAGTGCAAGACCCAGTTCCCATAGGTGGCGGTGGTGTTGACCGGCTCGTTTGGCACAGATGCCGGCCTGGCTTGCTCTGCCGCCGAAGCGGCGGTTGCCATTGGCAAAGAGGCCGTGATGGCGGCACACAGCACCATGGGAAGATGAAACCGGATGGAACGGGCGGTTATCATGAACTTAAACTCTGTCGATAGGGTTAGGGTCCGGGCCTGTTAAAACCCGGCGGTCCAGCGCAGATTGAAGCGATTTTTTGATGCGCCGTTGGTTTGCGCGCCGTGGGCGTATTCAAGCGACAGTGTGCTGCTGTCCGATGATCCTTTTTGTGAAAGACCAAAGCGCATACCGGCGCCGAAGGACACCGCACGGGTGACAGTTTCCTCAACCGCGCTCGGCTTTTCCAACTTGCTCAGACCGGCTGCGCCAAACACATAGGGTGCAACCGCGGTGCCGAGCGTTGGAAAAGAGTCCATGGCGGGCAAGACAACAGGGAACGCCAGTTCGCTGCGTATCGCAATGCCACCGTCGCCCTGCAGTGCACTGCCCTCAAACGCCGAAAGCCAATCAAACCCACCCAGGCCCATCTGCTCGGATGAGGCCAGCGAGTTGCCGAATGACGTTTGCGCCTTGCCCGCAAAAGACCATTGCAGGTGGTTGTCAGCAAAACCCTGGCTATAACGGCCATTGATCTCGAGTTTGGAAAAATTGGGCTCGGCACCGCTGCGCGACATCGGAAGGGCAGTGGTGCCATGACGCGCGCCGAAGGCATCAAGCCCAAAGGATGCGGTCACGCCGCCAGATAGAAATCCACCCCAGCTGGTGTAAATATCTGCATTTTGAGTAAGGCGCAAAACCCGAAGCCGATCCTGTGTCCAGTCGGTGCGAGCACTGCCAGTGTCCATCTGTTGCGTTTCATCGGCAATGTCGAAAGCAATGACAGAACTGGTGTTCATGTTGCGGCTGCGAACCCAGTTATAGCCGAGCTTTGTCGAAAAACGCTGATAGTGAGACAGCGTGGTAAAGCCGAGGCTGGACGTTGGATGTGTGCGGCTGTCCACGCCTTCCATGTTGAGCCACAAACCATCGATGCCCAGTGGCAGGTTGAAACCGGCCACGATCTGCCGGTTGCGTGGATCGTTGCCAAATATGCTGTTGTTGAAGCCGGGATAACCGCTCACCTGCAGATAGCCAACTTCGCCAAATCCAAGAAGATTGTTGAAATTGGCTCCGAGGCTGGCACTGTAACGACCCAGATCCTCGCCGAGGCTGTTGTCGACAGACGCCCTCACCGTCACCGGATCATAGCGGCCATCCACAACGATAACAGTCGATCCGGTCACCGTGCCAGGCTTGAGTGTGGATTTCAGCAGCACACCGGGCGTATCGCCTGCCAGCAGCAATCGCCGCTCCAGCTCACCTTTGGTCAGGGCGTGCTTGCCCACCAGCGGCTGCAACATGGCCTCAACCCGGCTTTTTGCCGTGCCCGGCAGTGCTGAGGCATCAATGCTCTCGACATAGCCGTCGGTGACGGTCAGCTTTAGTGGCAAACCATCCTTGATGGTCTGCGGCGGCAGCGTCACACGTGCCAGCAGATAGCCCGCCTGTGCATAGACAGCCTCCAGCGCCCGCGCTGCGGCAAAAAGATCAGCCCCCGTCACGCGCTTGCCTTTCAGCGAAGCCTCAACTTTTGCCGTTTCCGCTTCCAAGCCGGGCAATTGGCCCTTAACCACCAGACCCGAAGGCGTCACATGCAGCTTTTCAGCTCCTGCGGGGGCTTTCAGGTCGCCAGTGGCGGGCAAATCGAGCCCGCCGCCAGCCTGACGGATGACGGGTGGTGCATAGCTTGGCTGGGTGATTTGGCTTGCTGTCTGGGCAAAGGCCGACGGGCCAAAACCCGCGATCAATCCAGTAAAAACCAGCGCCGATACAGAGGATGAAAGGATGTTATGGACTGTCATGAAATGAATCCGACGTTAGTTTGCGCTGCAGGAGATGGGGAAAGTGCTGCCTGAGAAGCAGACCGCACCGGTAAGGCGCGTATCCTGCGTCGTCATGCCCTCTCCAATCAGGCCGCTGCCAGCGTCATATGTCACCACCTGCTGCCCAACCGATGGGACCAGGTTGATCGGTGCAACAGCTGGATTATTGCCTTGAAGGCTGGCTGCGGGTTGCTTGGTGTCTGTTCTCGTTGGGCTGCCGGTTGTTGAAGGGCTTTCCTTGGCGGGCTCGTCAAGGCCGGTCGAGAGGGGCCGCAGCATCATATAGCCGCCATTGGCGCCCGAGGTGGATTTGCCCCAGACGGTTGCGAAGTTCCAGCCTGCATCCACGAAGGTAGGGCGGTCCTGCATTTGCGATGTTGTCAGGCCGGTCACTCCGGTGGTGGAGCCTGCGCCAATGCCATTGTCCAGGCCTGTCGTCTGCGTATCCCAATAGGAGGCCGTAATCGTGCCAGCATCAAAGTTTCCCACGAAACCGCCGGTGTTGCCGTCACCCCCTGTTACCTTGCCCGTGGCATAGACATTGCTGATCGCACCCGTGGTCGATTTCTGAAGGTTAATGCTAAAGCTTTTGTTTTCCCCCACGAAGCCGCCGACATCGGTGTTGCCCGTCACTGTGCCCGTGGCATAGGCATTGGTGATTGTGCCAGTGTTATGCCCGATAAAGCCACCGATATCGGAGTTGCCCGACACGTCCCCGGTCGCATAAGCAATGCTGATCGTTCCGTTGTCGCTAAGCCCCGCCAGGCCACCGACACTGTAGCCGGTGCCCGTCACATCTCCCGTGGCATAGGAATTTTTAATCGTGGAGGAATTGTTATTGCCGACAAGACCGCCAACAAAACTGGTGCCCGTCACCTTCCCGGTGGCATGGGAGTTGCTGATCGTACCGCCCAGACGGTTAGTCCCCACAAGGCCACCGGTGTCATGATCCGTTCCCGTCACCGACGCGCTGGAATAGGCATTGCTGATCGTGCCGTCGTTATACCCCGCGAGGCCTCCAACGCTACCTTTGCCAGAGACACTGCCCCCCACAATTCCGAGACCGCGGACCGTCCCGCTGTTATATCCGATCAGGCCAACATATCTCGCGCCCGATGCATTAATTGTCAGATTCGAAATCGTATGGTCCTGGCCATCCAGTGTACCGGTGAATCTGGAGTAGTAATCCTGCCCCAAACGCACAAAACCGCTGCTGCCCCAGATGCTTGCTGCTGTGTACGTCGCACCGCTGGTATCGGTTCCAGATGCATCAATATTGCCGGCCAGGGCGTAGGATGCAGACATGTTCACACCAATCAACGCCAGCTGGTGTGTGTTGGATACTGCAATCACGCCGCCGACCGCCTTTGCGGCCTCCGAACGCAAGATCGGACGCATGTCACCGTTCTGATACCAGACCGTATCGAAGTCCCAACCGCTGTAGTTGCTTTTATCGCGCGCTTGCGTCGTCGTCAGACTTGTTAACGTCGTTTTAGACGCGTCTTCGTCGGTGCCAACGCCATTGCTTTGGCCCGTCGTTTGCGCATCCCAAAAGGAAGCCGTAATCCTGCTGCTGCCACCCTTACGCCCCGCCAGGCCACCGACATCGGTGCCGTTTGCCGTCACCACTCCAGTGGCATAAGCGTTGCTGATCTCGGTAGTGCCACTTGCACTCGCCAGAAGACCCACTAACCCGCCGACGAAATTATCACCGCTCACCGCCCCGGTGGCGTAGGCATTTCTAATGTTGCCACTGTTATACCCCATCAGACCGCCGACGTTAGTTCCGCTTCCCGTCACCGCTCCAGTGG
>JABXHV010000074.1 GCA_013373445.1 Paracoccaceae bacterium
CGATCAGATCGATGCATACATCGAACTGAAGATGGAAGAAGTCGAGCGTTACGAAATGACGCCGCATCCAGTCGAATTCGACATGTACTACTCTGTCTAATCCTTTTGGATTTCAGATACGGAAAGGCCGGGCGAAAGCCCGGCCTTTTTGTTTATCTGCAGCAATAAAAAGAAGCGTCAGACCTTCACGTAGTCACGCCAGTTGTGCTGTTCCTTAAAGCCCAGAACGTCACGGATCTTCTTGTTGCTGATCGGCGCTTCATGGCCGGAAAGCTCTCCGACAATCGGTGTTCCAGGCGCCCATTTGGCCAGAAAATCACGAGACTCTTCGGTTGCCGTGATCGTATCATTGACGGCATTGAACACCTGAAAACCAAGTCCGTCCTTTTTCACGCAGAGATCAACGATCTGGCCCAGATCACGCGCATCGATGTAGCTCCATGCATTGCGCTTGCGCATTGGTGGATTGGCGAGATACTCAGGGAAATTCGCATAATCTTCCGGAGATACGACATTGCCAATGCGTAGCGCATAAATGTCTACACCGGTACGCATGGCAAACGCACGCGCGGTCTTCTCATTTACAACTTTTGAGAGCCCATAGCTGTCCATCGGATCAACGTCGTAGTCTTCAGTCAATGGGAACTCGTGGTAGTCCTTGTCACCCTCAGCAAAACAAACGCCGTATGTTGTTTCGCTGGAGGCAATGATGACCTTTTTGATTCCGAGCTTCACAGCCGCCTCGATCACGTTGTAGGTCGACGTGGCATTGGCCGCAAAGGTCACATTGTCAGGATTGATCAGGATTCGAGGCACCGCTGCAAAGTGGACAACTGCATCCACTGGAGCAGGTCCCTTGCCAGTTTCCAGCCCCTCGAAGCCGAAATGCATCGAAAGCGCATTGAAGACGTCACCGCTCTTGGTCAAATCTGTGATGAGGGTGTTCACACCGGGATACTCTAACGGCACCAGATCGAGGTTAAGCACCTCATGCCCCTGCTCTACCAGATACGGCACGACATCCCGTCCAGCCTTCCCACTCCCTCCGGTAAAGATAATTCGTTTGCCCATAGGACTTCCTCCATTTCTTTCTTCACTTCTGAGTATATAGGAGCTGAGAGGCAATAAGCCCAGTCAAACAACCTTTCCCCATCAAGCTGCGACCGTCAGCGCCCTCAAATTGGCTGCTCTCATGTTTCATGCTTTTTTTTCACAGCACCCAGTGAAATTCCAATCGACATCCGTTATAGCGGGTCAATCTATTCGATAAGCCGGTTGGTCCGGCATGCCGTGACGGGAAAATACACATGAGCGAGTACAAGTCTGAGTTCCTGAAGGTCATTTCAGAGCGCGGGTTCCTTCATCAAATGTCCGATCCTGAAGGCCTCGACAAATTGTGTGCAGAAGGGCCTGTCACCGCCTACATCGGCTTTGACTGCACAGCGCCCAGCCTGCACGCAGGCTCGCTTGTCACGATCATGATGCTCTACTGGTTCCAGCAGACCGGGCACCGTCCGATCGCCCTCATGGGCAGCGGTACCACCCGCGTTGGCGATCCCACCGGAAAGGACGAAAGTCGCAAGATCCTCTCGGACGAGATCATCGAGGAAAACAAGGCGGGTATCCGCAAGATTTTCGAAAAGCTTCTGACCTTTGGCGATGGGCCAACGGACGCATTGATGATGGACAACGCCGACTGGTTGATGAAGTTGAACTACGTCGATTTTCTACGTGAAATCGGCCGTCATTTCTCCGTCAACCAGATGATTCAGCGCGATTCCGTTAAGCTCCGTCTTGAGCGAGAACAGCATCTGTCCTTCCTTGAATTCAACTACATGCTGCTTCAGGGCTACGACTATCTGGAAATCTACCAGCAGACTGGGTGTCGCCTTCAAATGGGCGGTTCTGACCAATGGTCAAATATCCTGTCAGGCGTTGACCTGATCCGCCGCAAAGCCGGTGTTGAAGCCTATGCCCTCACAGCGCCACTCCTGACGACGTCATCGGGTGCCAAGATGGGCAAGACGGCATCTGGAGCGGTTTGGCTCAATGCCGAGCAACTGTCGCCTTACGACTACTGGCAATATTGGCGCAACACCGAAGATGCAGATGTTGAGCGCTTCTTGAAGCTCTTCACGATCTTGCCACTCGAGGAGATCAAAAGGCTTGCAGCTCTCGAAGGGGCAGGAATCAACGATGCCAAGAAGGTTCTGGCGACCGAGGCAACGGCAATGATCCATGGCCGCGAAGCAGCCGAAGCGGCAGCCGAGACAGCACGTCAGGCCTTTGAAGAAGGCGCTATGGCGGAAGGGTTGCCTACGATTGAAGTGCCAAAGGCTGATCTGGAAGCAGGCATGGGAATTCTGAGCGCCTTTGTCACCGCAGGCCTTTGCGGTTCAAACGGTGACGTTCGCCGCAATATCAAGGGCGGCGCGGTCAAGATCAACGACAAGGGCGAACAAAACGAAAAGCGCTCGCTGACACTGTCAGACTTGACTGATGACGGCGTGATCAAGCTTTCGCTGGGCAAGAAAAAGCACGTCTTGCTGAAGCCGGTCTAAACAAACGCATCAAGGCGACTTGAATTTCAAAAGCCCGGCAATACCGCCGGGTTTTTTATTGGAACATTTTTCGGAAAATCCCTGGAGCAATAGCCGAGATCGGATTCACCGTAAACTGAGGATCGGACAACGACCCGGATACCCGATAGGTCACCCCAAACAACCCCTCGGAGTTGCCACCACCCAACGCGAAGCCGAGAAGAGGGATTTTAGCAAACAGATTGTTGAGCGCATAAATAGGAACAAACGTTCCATTGAGGCCGAGCATTCCGCTTTTTAGATCTACGAGACCCTCAACTGTTCCGCCGAAAGCAGCCCCTTCCAGTGAACCCTTCGTGATATTCAAGACATCATCAATCCGGTTGAAATCGAGGCTCAAAACGTCAAAGGCGGCGCCTCCAGCAGTTCCATTGGTTTGGGTTTCTCGCACCAAGGCACCGCTATTGCCTGAATTCGTACGTTGAGATTGACGCAACTGCGCAATCGCAGGGTCTTCAGTGATTTCAAGCGTACGAACAGTCAGATTTCCAGTCCAAAGCTTTTGCTCTCGCATATTGATGACGAGCGAGCCCTGCCCGCGCTCCATACGTTTGTAAAGATCCAGGAACTTCAGCAACCGGCCCGTGTTCGCAAAGGTTCCGCGCGCCATCCGTTTGCCGGCACCTTGCTCCTCAACATAGAAATCCAGTCCGGAGCGCCCATCGACCAATCCGACCAACGACGCTGCGGTCAGTTGCTCGTTATTGAGCGTTGCATCCAAGGAGACACCTGAAACAGAAACACCGCCAAAACCAAGCACTTTATCAAGGTCAACGTTCACCTGGAGTGTATTAAACAATGTGTTGGACGCACTGCTCTCCGATGTTTCCTTCAACTGTCGGATCAGCCCACGAGCATCGAAGGATGCACCCGTCAGCGCCAGACGATATGCCTTGGACCCGCTGCGATTGATGGAAAGAGCCGCGCTGTCACCTGCCCGCAGTTCGAACCTCGAGAATGTCGCAGACTGCAACTCGCCTGAAGTGGTCAGAACCATGTCACCACGAATCGTCGCACCATCCGTATTCAGTTCAAAATCCTCAACAACATACTGTTTCGAAGTTTCCTTGAGGCGGAACTGCGCCGTTGCCGGCACGCCTTTGGACTTCGTCCAACCGACGGCTGCCAGATTGACTTCCGTTCGGCGCAGATCAATCGCGAAGACCCGGCCTCCAACACCATCGGCTACCCTTAGGCTCATCGGACCTTTCAGGAAGCCGGAAAGATCGATGCCGCGCTTGGCCAACTCATCAGCGGTGACATCCAGAACAACCCCTTGCCGTGCGGTGACGTCGCTGTCCCCAAGCGGAATGATCAAGTCTATATCGGCCTGCAAACCATCGAGCTTGCCCTGCCCCTTCACTGAAACGCTTCGGGCATCAGCCTCGACTACGATATCTGCGTTTTCAAGCAGGTGGCCCTGCATCGGTTCACTGGTTGTGAAATCCTGAGCCTTGAGGACGGCAGACCAGTCGACCTCTTCAAGTGTCAGCTTTTTCACCAACGGGAAACGCGCATTCACACTGACCTGTCCAGTGCCGGACAAAGCAGAGATTGCCAAGTCGGCTTTCTCTGCGATCTTCAGTGGTGCGCTGTCAAAAATTTCGCCGATTTCGCGCACAGGACCCTCAACGAGAGCGCTCAAGACAGCGACCTTACCGTCGCGCTCGGTCAAATTCTCGATTGTAAAAGTCCCCTGAGGCACGTCCACTTTCTCATTGCCGTCGAGGACAAAGTGTCCGTCTTCAGCTGCGATTTTCATAACCTCATCTGCAACGCGCAAATCTCCCCTCAAACCCGCAATATGGGGAACCTCACCGAGAGGCGAGATTTCGAGGTCATGAAAGGACATCTCAAAGCCGACGTCATCGCCCGACCAGCCCGGATCAGGGTCATTAATGTCAAATGCCGGAGGTTGAATGGCACCTTGGTAGGCGAAGCTGTCCAACATACCGGTCACCATGTTTTCGATAACCCATTTGCGCGCCGGCGGAACAAGCGTAATCGGCCAAATCAGCTTTGCAAGGCCAACAGGGAACTTCTCCCCCTCCACTGCAAGAGCCAGATATGGTCCTTGATTGGTGATCTGCAGGGAGCCTGCCGCCTGCGCAATCGCAGTACCGACACGCATCTCCATCTTGTCGAAAAACAGCGTTTGATCGTCGGTAACAAAACGACCGGACGCATTGAATATATCCAGACTGATGGGTGGTTCCGGAACATCAGCTGAGCCAAGCTGTGCCCAATCTGTCGAAACCGTCCAATTCCAGTCATCCTCGGGGTTTTCTGGTGGAGTGATTTCACCACTATAGAAAATCTGCGTATTGCCGCGGATGACATGAGAACGCGTGATGTGAACCTTTGGGTCCTCACCGCGCCAAGCCAGTGAGACGGCTGCGTCGTCAAAACGGACCAATGTACGGCCCTGCCGAAACCAACCATTCAACATACGACCAACCAGATTGGCGCTTTCGAAGCGCCCGTCCGCTAGAAAACGACTTTCGAGACGGACAGCAATCGGCAATGCCATGCCCTTGCCGATCCTGTAACTCTGGCTTTCGGGAAGCAGGTCGGAAAGGGTTACATCATTGGCAAGAAACACCTGACGGCCAAGTTCATCGCCTTGGGCATTTTCACGGAAATACTGGAAGCGCCAATCGCCGCGCTTGCCTTTGAGACGAGCGGAAAGTTCAAGGCGTCCACTGTCTGTCCGCCACGCGATCAGGTCGATACCCGACACCGAACGCGGGGCGCCACTCATAATATCGATATGAGCATCCACGATTTCGACTGTCTCAAGGCCACGCTCCACCAAATTGCGATCAATTGCAGCGGTAACAGTCTCTGCAGCTTCCATCATGGCGTGAAATGGTGGAACGTCGGCCTCATTCGGCCCCATTTTCAGGACAATCGCTGGCTCTCTCAAGGAAAGAGACGAAAACTTGACTTCACCTCGAAGCAAAGCTCCAAGATCCAGGGGCAAATCCATCTCCGGAATCACCACAGAGACACTGGTCTGACCTGGCAGTTCAAGCGCAAGGTTGTTCAGAACAACCTTGATCTTGCCGATATCGGAAAAATCGAGCGTGGTGTCTCCTGCAGACACTCCGGCAAGCTCAGGAGCAGTTTGCTCCAAAACCATATTGGCCAACGAACCGACATGAATCGGTCCACTTAAGAGGCGAACAACGAGAAGGCAAAGCGCAACAACGAAAGCTCCAAAAATATAAAACTTTTTCCGCCCTCGCCTCTTGCGGGGCGTTTTGCCAACCTTCGTTGTTTCTTGATCCATTAAAGTGTCAAACTCGTACTGGTAAATATCTGAGGCTATCTCGTTCCAAAAATACTGCAACAACGCATTGCAATCATTGAACGAGTCAGACCCTTCTCTATGTTACTCCAGAAAGTATCTGAAGGGCGAACTTCGTAACCGTCTAATTTTCCACCTGACAGATAACCCCAAGACTTTGACATAAGGATGGCGCAATGACTGACCTGACAATTGGATCTTCTGCCCCCGACTTTGAGCTCGAGACAGATGGCGGCGCGAGCGTAAAGCTATCGGCGCTCATCGGGACACCGGTCGTGGTCTACTTCTACCCAAAGGACAACACACCTGGATGCACGAAACAGGCAATCGGCTTCAGCGAAAAGCTTGCTGACTTCGAAAAGTTGGGTGTCAAGATTATCGGAATTTCGCCGGACAGCGTCGCAAAGCACGACAACTTCAAGGCCAAACATAATCTTACAATTACGCTTGCAGCCGACCCGGACAAAAAAGCTTGCGAAGCCTATGGCGTTTGGGTCGAAAAATCCATGTACGGGAAAAAGTATATGGGCGTTGACCGGTCAACCTTCCTGATCGATTCATCCGGCAAAATTGTTCAGACTTGGCGCAAGGTCAAAGTTCCTGGCCATATCGAAACAGTCCTGGAGGCTGCCAAGGCACTCTAACGACTCGGCAATGAAGCCTCCCGGCCAAAGCGCCCAAAACTACGTGTGAGAGTCTGCAGATCGGCAGATGAAACACCGATAGGTAACCATCCAAACAATTGAAATCAGGACTTTATTCCGCATTTTCACGATCATAGCGAGTAGAACATAGGGTTTATTAACCATACTGGTTTTTACTAGCAATCAAATGAAACGCGAAATGTTGAGTTCTGATTTTGCACCTTCGTAGTTTGAATAATGGTTCGAAAGCTCGGTTTTGGCTTCCACTGTTTTCACGGCGGGACGACGACGCTGACTGGCACGATGGGCAATACATGCAGCCGAAGCCGCATATGCCCATTATTGCTCTGGTCGCGCTCTTTGTAACCGGCTCAGTTGGATACATTGGCGCGACGGCCTACTGGATCCTTCGTGATAATGTTCTCAGCGCCGCCAACCAGGAACGTGTGCAAATTGAGGTCAGCTATCAAGACCGCATCGAGCGCCTGAGAGCCGAGGTTGATCGCCTGACGAGCAGCCAGGCAATCGACCGCCATGCGCTCGAGGCACAAGTCGCTCAGCTGGTGAGCAGACAGCAAACCATCATGCAAAAGCATGCTGTGGTTTCGAGCCTGATGGAACGTGCTGCCAAGGCGGGCCTTTCCCTGGCACTTCAAAGTTCAGTACCCGTCAGCAAACCTGTTCCAGACGGAACACTCGACAAAGCAAGTATCGCGGATACAACAGATGCCATCGGCGGCGAGAGCGAACCTCTCGACAACCCATTCGAAGCGATGGGCATGCGAGGGTCGAACAGTTTTGGTCCAAAGGCTGAAGTCGATGCGCCCCAAGTTGCCGCCCCTGCTACGCAAAATGACAAAACCGCCTCTTTAAACGCAGTGCGTATCAACCTGTCTGCGGTCAATCGCGACAGCGAAGCGGTGCTGGACGCACTGGCTGTCGCAGCAGAACGTCACAGCTTGAAGATCCGAGCCATCACCCAGAAACTTGGAATTGCCGCGTCGCGTAAAAACATCACGACGTCAAACATTGGCGGTCCTTTCCATCCCATTTCTGATGGAAGCTTTGCGGCACGTGTTGAGCGAGCCCAAAATGCGCTTCAGGACCTTACAATCCTGCATCTTCAAGTGAAACACATCCCTTTGGGTAAACCCATTCCAGGTGCCCAGATCAGCAGTAACTTCGGTCCACGCGTTGATCCATTCCTTGGCAAGATGGCAATGCATACCGGGATGGATTACCGGGCCACCTACGGCACCAGAGTATTCTCAACGGCCCCGGGGACAGTTGTCCACGCAGGTTACAAAGGCGGATACGGCAAGGTTGTCGAAATACAGCATGCCAACGGACTTGTTAGCCGTTATGCCCATTTGAGCAAAATACTCGTGAAAAAGGGTGACAAGATCAACAACAACTCCCTGATTGGGAAAGTTGGATCCACCGGCCGCTCAACCGGGCCGCATCTGCACTATGAAATCCGTTCCAAGGGCACGCCCCTCAATCCGCGGGACTTCCTGCGAGCAGGCGAACGCCTGGAGCCTCTGCTCAACAGCTAGACGGCTTGCCGACACTTTTGAGTATCGTATAAAAAAAGGCGCTGAAATTTCAGCGCCTTTTTTGATCTCATGAGAACAGCACACTATTCAATGTCGTCCACTTCCACCGGGTCGCCACCAAAGACGCGTTGAGCCAAGGCCGCTTCCATAAACTTGTCGACATCGCCATCCAGAACATCCGACGGCGAGGTGCTCTCAACACCTGTTCGCAGGTCCTTGACCAGCTGATAAGGCTGCAGGACATAAGAACGGATCTGATGCCCCCATCCGATATCTGTCTTGGAAGCCGCTTCGGCACTTGCCGCCTCTTCGCGCTTCTTCAGTTCAGCCTCATACATACGCGCCTTCAGCATCGACCAGGCTGTCGCCCGGTTCTTGTGCTGAGAACGCTCAGACTGGCACTGGACCACGATACCAGTTGGCTGGTGCGTGATACGTACGGCAGAGTCGGTCGTGTTGACGTGCTGACCACCCGCACCTGACGCGCGATAAGTATCGATACGGCAGTCGCTTTCATTGATGTCGATATCAATGGAATCGTCAATCACCGGATAAACCCAGGCGCTTGAGAAGCTCGTATGGCGGCGTGCATTTGAATCGTAAGGCGAAATGCGCACCAATCGATGCACCCCAGATTCGGTTTTCAGCCAACCATAGGCGTTCTCACCCTTGATAAGCAAAGTCGCGGACTTGATGCCCGCCTCTTCCCCGTCATGGTACTCGAGCAGCTCGACCTTATATCCGCGCTTCTCGGCCCAACGGCGATACATGCGCAACAGCATCGAAGCCCAGTCCTGGCTTTCTGTACCACCGGCGCCCGAATTGATTTCGAGATATGTGTCATTAGCATCAGCCTCACCAGACAACAGCGAGTTCAGCTGCAATTGATGGACCTTGTCCTTCAGACCGCGCAGGGCCTGTTCAGCATCATCAATGACGGACTGATCATCTTCCATCTCGCCAAGCTCAATAAGCTCGACGTTGTCGGCGAGGTCCTGCTCAAGCGCACGAACACCACTAACGCTGTCATCCAGCTGCTGGCGTTCCCGCATCATTTTTTGCGCACGCGGCGCATCATTCCACAGGTCGGGATCTTCCGAAGCTGCATTCAATTCATCTAGTCTGACAAGGGCCTGATCCCAGTCAAAGATGCCTCCTCAGCAGGCTTATGGCCTGCTTGATGTCATCAACGATGGCTTCCATTTCGGCGCGCATCGGATACCTCGCATTCTGAGTGAAAGAAACCCGGCCCCAACTTGGGGACCGGGTAAGAATTTGGCCGGAATTTAGACGTCCGGAGCGGTCCTGTAAACAGCCCGTAGAGCAAACTTAGTAAAGTCCACCTGTGCCGCTCAACACGGCCTGCCCGGCTTCGGGTGAAACAGCCATTGGAACACCCATTTCATCCTGGAAACCAATAACAGAGTAGCTGTCCGGTGGCGCCATGCCAGGTTTGAAGGCTTCCAGGATTGTTCCCGGTTCGCCACCCGCAGCACGAAGACCAGTGCGGCGATTGATCGGAATCAACTGCAAGCCACGCGGTACACGGAACTCTACTGGTGGCACATCTTTCAGTGCGGTCTTCACGAACTCGGTGAAAATTGGTGCGGCCACGTGGCCACCAGTTGCACCACGTCCCATCGGCTTTGGCGTGTCATAGCCAACAAAGACACCAACCGCGAGGTTCGGAGTGAACCCCATGAACCAGGCGTCTTTTTCGTCATTGGTTGTACCGGTCTTGCCGGCAACAGGACGACCAACAGCCTTGACCGATGTCGCGGTTCCGCGTTGAACCACACCTTCCATCATCGACGTGATCTGATAGGCAGTCATAGGGTCAAGAACCTGTTCGCGCTCATCGATCAGCTGCGGTTCACCCTGGCCTGTCCATTCCTCCTGGGAACAACCATCACAGATACGTCCGTCATGCTTATAGATCGTGCGGCCGTAGCGGTCCTGGATTCGGTCAATCAGTGTCGGCCGAATACGCCGTCCACCATTGGCAATCGTGGCATAGGCCGCCGTCATGCGCATCACTGTGGTCTCGCCGGCACCAAGCGACATGGACAGCACAGGAAGCATGTTGTCATAGATACCGAAGCGCTTCGCGTATTCGGCAACAAGCGGCATGCCCATATCCTGCGCCAAGCGCACCGTCATGACATTTCGTGACAGTTCAATACCAGTGCGCAAGGTGGACGGGCCATAGAATTTACCGCCATAGTTCTGCGGCTTCCATGTACCAAGCCCTGCGCCCTGTGCAACCTCGATAGGAGCATCCATGATCACGGAAGATGGCGTGTAGCCATTGTCCAGGGCCGCTGCATAAAGAAACGGTTTGAATGAGGAGCCAGGCTGACGATAGGCTTGGGTCGCCCGATTGAACTCGCTCTGATCGAAACTGAATCCACCGACCATGGCGAGCACGCGGCCAGTATATGGGTCCATTGCAACAAGTGCGCCCGATACACCTGGAACCTGGCGAAGCTCGTAACTACCGGGAACAGCAAGGCTTTCCTCGACATATACGACATCACCCGGCTTCAGCACATCCGAAACCCGTTTCGGTTTCTGGCCCGATACACGCGCCCATGTCATTGTGTCGAGCGACAGCTGACCGACAGTACGGTCAGCTGAAAGCTCGCCGCTTGGCAATGTCTCAGGCTGAAGACCGACACGTGCCGTGTCGCTTCCGCTCTCCAGGACGACCGCAAGCCGCCACTCAGTCAGGTCTCTCAAGGCCTCTACCTTACCGAGCTCAACTCCCCAGTCAGCGCCGATCGAAATCTGCTGCACCGGGCCACGCCAGTTGCCGCGCTCATGGTCAAACTTGATCAAGCCGTCCTGCAATGCCTTGCGTGCAACCTTCTGCATTTCCGGGTTGAGGGTTGAGCGAACGGAAAGTCCGCCTTCATACAACCGCTTCTCGCCATAGATGGATGCAACTTCACGGCGCACTGCTTCGGTAAAGTATTCAGCTGCAGTAAGCTGAGACCCACGCTGACGCGGATTGACCTTCAGAGGCTTTTCCTTGGCCTCGGCAGCCTCTTCGGCTGTCACATAGCCATTTTGCAGCATACGATCGATGACGTAGTTCCGACGCGCAATCGCAGCTTCTGTCTTCTTGAAAGGATGGTAATTGCTTGGGCCTTTTGGAAGTGCACCGAGGTAGGCGATCTCTTCAAGTGTCAATTCGTTGACCGACTTGTCAAAGTACACCAAAGAGGCAGCAGCCACACCATAGGCACCCAGACCGAAGTAGATCTCGTTGAGATAAAGCTCAAGGATCTCATCCTTGGTATATGCCTGCTCGATACGCAGCGCCAGAATCGCTTCCTTGATCTTGCGCTCAAGCTTGAGATCGTTGGTCAAAAGGAAGTTCTTTGCGACCTGTTGTGTGATCGTCGACGCGCCTTCAGGGCGTCTTCCGCTGCCGATATTTTGTAGGAAACGGAACGCCGCACGGGCGATACCCTCCGGATCGACACCCACGTGATGGTAGAAATTCTTGTCTTCCGTCGCGATAAACGCCTGTTTCAGCCGATCCGGCACCGCTTGAATGGGCAGAAACATACGGCGCTGGTTCGCATATTCGGCCATCAGGCTGCCGTCGGCGGCGTGAACACGCGTCATCACGGGCGGCTCATAGTTTTTCAAGGCCGTAAAGTCCGGCAAACCGTCATTCAGCTGCTCGAGATAAATCCAAACACCAGCAGCAACGATCAGCGCCAAAACAGAGCCAAGACCGAACAAATATCCAAAGAATTTCAGCAAAAATTTCATTCTACGGGCTCTTCTTCCCCGAACCTTCCGATTGCGACCGTATCTAACATGCAGTCTCGGCAAATAGGCATCAAATCACTTAAGATGCCCAGTTTTCTTGATTGCCATACCTCTTACACCAATATGGCATTGCTGAGGCAATCCAGTCGGCCAATCCATGACGCCTAAAGTTACGTCCTATGGTCTGCCTAAATGACATTCCGAAGATGGCCAAATCCTCAACAAACAACAGCGGAACAGAGCAGCGCACTATTGCACCGCGTTCGCCTCGTCCTTCAGAATCCGCGGTCTGAAAAAGCCGTCAATCGCCTCGGTAATGGCAACCACCATTCGTTCCCGCCAGTCGTCCGAAACGAGCAATTTCTCATCAAACTCGTTTGACAGATATCCAAGCTCAAGCAGCACGGACGGAACATCATGCGACTTCAAGACAATGAAACTCGCAGAGCGCAGCGGGTTTTTGATAAGCTTCACAGCACTTTTGAGCTCTGCCACAAGCGTGCGAGCAAAATGCGAGGAGAAATTTCGGGTCTCTCGTCGCGCCAAATCAATGAGAATGTCTGTCACTTCGGTGGTTTCAGCTTCAAGCTCCACCCCGGCGATAATATCGGACATATTCTCGGTTTCCGCCAAAGCCTGCGCCAAATCATCTGAGGCGGTCTCTGAAAGAGTGTAGACGGTCGCGCCGCGGACCTTGTCACGACTGGATTTTACGGAATCCGCATGGATCGAGATAAAGAGATCCGCATCCCAGTCATGCCCGAGCTCAACGCGCCTACGCAAAGAGACAAAGGTATCGTCTTCTCGGGTCAAATAGACTTTATAGCGCCCTTCCCGCTCAAGACTCTCCTTGAGCAGCTTCGCAACATCCAGGACGATAACTTTCTCCGGCGTGCCGTTAACGCCTTCAGCGCCGGTATCCAACCCTCCATGCCCCGGATCAATAACGATCACAGGCCGTGTGTCTGCAGTATCCTTGTTGAGCCTGTCGCCCTTCGGAGCCGCCTGGTTTTTGACCAGTTTCTCGCGTGAGAGCTTCGCGTATTCATTAAACTCCTTGCGGCTGGTCTGAACGAGATCGATCACCAACCGAGACGGCTGGCCATCGACAGAGGGCAGGAAAAACGTACGATCAACTGCAATCGGGTTCGAAACATCCAGAACGATCCGCGACTTGCCTGGCGCAAACAGACCGTATCGCCAGGCTGAAATCAATCCGCGACCGTCACCTATGACGTCATCTTTAAAGTCAAAGACTACTTCCGGGAGATCTAGAATCAGCCGATCAGGATTGGCCAACCCAGAGATTGTAAAGTCGACCTGCTCGTCCATGTCCAGGATGAAACGGGTCCGCTCACCATCTCCCGCGACCCGGGCACCCGTCACCAATGGAAGCGCGTCACCGGCAGTGTTCTCACTCGATTGTGCCAGCGCGAAAGAGTCCGCGCCTACTGCGGAAAAGAAGGCTCCTAGAACAACCACGAGAATCACATGCAAGACCGCGCCTGATCTTAGAATCAAACCCTTAGAGGCGTAGCGATTGAAAAAAAGAGTTACAGACATTTCAAATTGCAAAGTTGCTTTTCAGGCCAGCTTACGAGCGTTGCGCTCAGTAAATGACAGATTCCCGCCGCTTTAGCTATCCAAGATAAAAAATAGCCTGGAACGCTTTGACATAAATTATTTCTAGCCAATTCAGATTGCTTGCAAATTGCAGATATCGCCCGTACAAGGGAACAACGGATTTTTGTCTGATACCGATACCTTATTGACTTCAAGGGACGTAGCGTCCTCCAAGGTTGAACGCACAAACAGGTACCTCGGGGCTCCATAAAGAGGCCACCCCGACACCGCGTTCTAGCTGAAATTTTAGTGGATATTGGTTTCTGGTCAGACCTTTGGCTCCAAATGATAGCCCCGGCATAACTTGTCAGAAGGCATCGTTTACGAGGAAGCCAGTCCGCCGGCATACCAAGGCCATGATCGATCGAATCACAGATCACACGGCGTTTGGACTATTAGAGTATTTACGGGCTGATGGCCTGAAAGATTGCGCGATGTACTACGTAGAAAGACATGAAGCCCTGCCGACCTCTTCGGCCGCTTTTGTATTCTGCTTTGCCGCGCCTGCCATCACGTCTCGATTTATCAACTTCCAATCATATAAGACAGCTACTGGGCTCGCATGCGGTTATACGCGCGATCAAAACGCGCCTGGCCCGGTCGCTGCGGAGACAATAACCAATGGCAAACAAAATGCTGATCGACGCGGCCCACCCGGAAGAAACCCGGGTTGTCGTGGTACGTGGCAATCGGGTTGAAGAATTCGACTTTGAAGCAGCTAACAGAAAACAACTTCGCGGTAACATATATCTTGCAAAAGTAACGAGGGTTGAGCCCTCCCTGCAGGCCGCTTTTGTCGAATACGGCGGAAACCGTCACGGGTTTCTTGCATTCAGCGAAATTCATCCGGACTACTATCAGATCCCTGTTGCTGATCGCCAGGCACTGCTAGATGCAGAAGCCTCTGAAGCCGACACACAAGATGACGATGCAGATGAAAAGCCGCGCCGTAAGTCCCGTCGTGGACCAAGAGCTGCGCGCAACAACTCTGGTGAGAGTGTTTCATCATCACCTGAAGACGAAGATGCACCTTCTGAAGTCGCTGCATCTGACGAAACTTCAGAGGACACTGAAGCAAATACTTCTGCAGCAGAAAACTCCGAAGAGCACGATACGCCATCATCTGACGCAGCTTCCAACGACAGCAGCGACGATGATGATGACGACAACGAGGACGAAGAAGATCAGGTAGAATCCGTTGGCGCTGAAGACGCCATGGAAGAAGTCCCTGTGCGTCGTCAATCACGTCGTCAATACAAGATCCAGGAAGTGATCAAACGCCGCCAGGTCATCCTGGTGCAGGTGGTCAAGGAAGAGCGCGGCAACAAGGGC
>JABXHV010000004.1 GCA_013373445.1 Paracoccaceae bacterium
CGGCGTACCTGGCTCTGGCTAGTACAGCTCAGGATGATGCGCCCTGTAAGTGGGCGTAGGTTGACTGCAGGAGGTCTGCTCGCGGCAAGGCGGGACAAGCTTTGTCAAACTATCACTATCAACGACCCCAACGCAGGCAGAGCCTGCCCGCCTTGCGCCCCTTTACAACACTTCGATGCATTCGGGCGCGCCGCGAGACCAAGGTTATGACGACCAACCATCAGTAACACACCGGAGGGAGACCTTGCGGTGATTTCAGTGCTGGTGGCGAACTTTGCTCATGCCGGATCAGTCACACAAAGCGGTGTGACGATCAGTGGAGATCGGTCAAGCGGATCTTGAGGATCAGGCGGCGCTGTTGGACAGCGGGCGCGTGCGCCGGGCGCTCATTTCACGGTGTTGGAACTCGAGCTCGCGCAAGGCGGTGATGATCTCCAACTGGTCCCATGGCACGATCTTGTCGGCGTTTGCCCGTTCGACTTCGGTGGTGCCTTCAGAGGACCACGGCTCGATCAACAGGATTGGCTTGGGAACCTCAAAACCGCGACCAGCAAGCGAAATTTCCTCGTTGATCCACGGACGGTACAAGGGGAAGACCCCGGCCATCACAATGACGACGTTGCACGATTGCATCTCGCTGTGAATGGCGCGCTTTAGCAAGACAGCATTTTGCGCCGCATGGACCGGATGATCCCTTTGCACCCAATGAGGCCTATAGGGAAATCGGTTGGCTAAGTTCAAAAGATCAAGCAGATGCACGTGGGCATCTTTGTAAGACCAAGAATGGCTTAGAAACAGATTATACATCCCACCTCCTGGAGGGCTGCGCGAGCCGACTAACTTAAACGAATCATCATTAACCATGATCGCTCGAGAACAGCATCTTGCCAAGATAGAAATTGAATTTTTACTAGAGATGATTGTTTTTGATCTTGTGACGACGGGATTTCAAAGTCTTAGAAATCCAAATGCAGAGATTAACTGAAGTTAACTGAAGTTAACGCTGGGAGAATTAGTGCATGCATTGCTTGGGAAAACGGCCAATTTAACTTGCCGTAGCGTTAAGTTTTGTCGGCAATCTCAAGTGCATCTGACGCATCTTTCTGAAGTAGATCGATCAGCTGGCTCAGCAGGACAGGCATCTGCGCGGCGTTGGGGACGGTGACCGCCAAAGCCGTTCGGCAGGCAATCGTATGGGAGAAAGGCGCCACGAGGTCACCGTTTGCCATCTGGTCGGCGACCAGTGAATGCCGCGCCATGGCAACGCCGGCCCCGCTCTTGGCTTCCTCAATGGCCAGTGCATAGAGCGAATATTCGGCGCGGCGCCGACCTATGGAAATATCAGGTGCCAGATTTGGAGCGGCCTGGGCAATCCAGTCCGGCCAGTCGTCCAGCCATTGATCGTCATCCAGCAGCGTGACGTCGGCCAGGTCTTCCGGACGCTGGAGTGTTTTCGCAAGCTCAGGCGAACACACCGGGTAAAGAAAATCATCTGCCAGGAAGGTGAGGTTCTTTCCCAAAGGCAGCGGGTGATAAAAAATCGCCATGTCAAAAGGTTCGCGCTTCAGGTTCGGCGCAACCTCCAGAGCCGTCACCGAGATCGCCAGGTCAGGAAAGGCCTGGCGGATTTTTCGCAAGCGGCGCGGGAGCCAAAGTTGGGCGATGCTTGGAAGCGCCGCGATCCGGATCTGGTCCGGCATCGCGCGTCGGCGCAGTGTCAGCGTGGCAAGTCCCAGCTGATCAAAGGCCTTGTGAAAGTCGAACGCGATTCCCTGACCCAGGGCCGTCAGCTTGACGCCGCGCGACTGCCGTTCAAAAAGATCAGCGCCTGCCCATTCTTCCAGTGTCTTGATGTGTTGGGCAACGGCGGCCGGAGAAATGCAAAGTTCATTGGCCGCAGCAGAGAAACCTCCCAATCGAGCCGAAGCCTCGAAAGCGCGCAGTGCATTCAATGATGGACCGCGAGGACGCGGCGGATTGACGGGCATGTTTTTTGGCCAAGTTTTTCTAGTTCAAATTAACAGAAAATACTTGTTGCCGAAAGTGTTCAGAAAAACGACCTTTGACGTCCCTCTTTGACTCTAGGGTATGCACGCAATTGAACTGCATATCGAACTTGAAAAACGGTCATTTGGGCCCAGTTTCAAGAATGTGAGAGAGGGATGCGGTTGGCGGCGACTGCGTTCAGGTCTTTGATAGTTGATGCACAAATTGTATCTGCATCTGCGGTCATTTTGAGATGCCTGTTTCGAACCACCAGCCCGACGACGAGATTATGAGTTGATGTGTGTGGATCTGCCGAAGGGCAGGTCAAGCTGAAAAGCGTTCACGACACCCACTCTGCCACCGTTGCGGGAGCCCGATCTCGTAACCCCGGCAGGGTCCTGATCGGAGGGCCGTGGCCCCATCGACGGCAGTGCCCCACACACACCGTCTTCTCGGCTCTCCGATCTTTCGATTTGCTCAGAGCTTATAGTCTCAGCTTTCGATTTCTTCCTTGAGCATTTCAAGTTCCAGCCATTGCTCTTCGGCCTTGTCTTTTTCTGTTGCCAGATCAGATATTTCGGCTGTCAGCTTCGCGAACTTGTTCGGGTTCTTGGCATAGAGCTGCGGGTCGTTCATCTCCAACTGGAGCTTTTCGAGCTTGGCCTCAATGTTCGAGATGGTCTGGGGCAGCGTCTTGAGCAGGTGTTGCTGGGTGAAGGACAGTTTAGCTTTGGCTTTTGGCTTCTGCTCAGCCGGTGCGCTGCTCTGTTTGTCTTTCTTGGGTTCTGGCTGTTTGGACGCCTTGCGTGCTGTGACGCCTTCTCCGCGTTGGGCCAGCATGTCGGTGTAGCCGCCGGCATATTCCTGCCACGCACCATTGCCTTCGCTGACAATCACCGAGGTGCAGACGCGGTCCAGAAAGTCTCGGTCATGCGATACGACGAGCGCGGTGCCGGAATAATCGCCCAGAAGCTCTTCAAGCAAATCGAGCGTTTCGAGGTCCAGATCGTTGGTCGGCTCATCGAGCACCATCAGGTTGGAGGTATTGGCCAAAGCTCTTGCCAGCATTGCCCGGGCGCGTTCTCCGCCCGACAGAACACCCACCGGCGTGCGGGCCTGCTCGGGCGAAAACAGGAAGTCCTTCATGTAGGACATCACGTGTTTGCTCTCCGTGCCGATCACGACCATATCACCGCGGCCGCCGGTCAGCACCGTGGCAAGCGAGTCATTGGGATCCAGGTTCTCGCGCTTTTGATCGAGCGTCACCATTTCCAGGTTGGTCCCGAGGCGAACGGATCCGCTATCGGGCCCATTTTCGCCGGTGAGCATCTTCAGAAGGGTCGTTTTGCCGGCACCATTGGGTCCCACCAAACCGATCCGGTCGCCGCGTTGAATGCGGGTTGAAAAATCGCCCACGATCACCCTGTCGCCAAAGGCCTTGGCGATGGACTTGGCCTCAATGACCAGCTTGCCGGAGACTTCACCTTCGGCGCTCGCCATCTTGGCGTTGCCCTGTGGACCACGGAAGTCCTTTTTCTGTTGGCGCAGATCTGCAAGTTCGCGCACACGGCGCATGTTGCGCTTGCGTCTGGCCGTGACCCCATAGGTCATCCAGTGTTCTTCGCGCTTGATCTTTGCCGCGAGCTTTTGCTGGTCGATTTCTTCCTGCTCAAACACCTCGTCGCGCCAGGCCTCGAAATGCGCAAAGCCCTTGTCGAGCCGCCTTGAAACACCGCGGTCAATCCAGATCGTCGCGCGGGACAGGTTCTCAAGAAAGCGGCGGTCATGCGAGATCAGAACAATCGCGGATCTCAGGCTCTTCAACTCTTCTTCCAGCCATTCAATCGCCGGCAGGTCGAGATGGTTGGTCGGCTCGTCGAGCAAAAGCACATCAGGCTCGGGTGCCAGCGTGCGCGCAAGGGCGGCACGACGGGCTTCTCCACCGGACAGACTGTTTGGATCTTCCTCGCCAGTCAGACCCAAAACACTCAGCAGATATTGTCCGCGATAGGGGTCATCGCCCGGCGCAAGGCCTTCGTTCACGTAGTCGAGTGTTGTCTTGTAACCGGACAGGTCCGGCTCTTGCGGAAGGTAGCGGATCGTTCGCCCTGGCTGAAAAAAGCGTTCGCCCTTGTCGGCCTCAACCAATCCGGCCGCAATCTTCAACAACGTCGATTTGCCTGATCCGTTGCGCCCGACCAGACACAGCCGGTCGCCTTCGGACACAGAGAATTCGGTTCCTTCGAGAAGCGGCGTGCCGCCAAAGGTCAAATGAATGTCACGAAGCGTCAGAAGGGGAGGAGGAGCCATGGGATTTTTGAACAATCAAACAGAGTAGGGGATGCGGTGGGGCTCAGGAATACGATCTTGCCTCCGGATGCAAGCCATTTTTGGCTGTGGGCGTATGACACCCGCCAAATGCATAGCGACAGAGCGTGGTTGGGACGTAGAGCTTTGGAAGGAACGTCAGGCGGACGGCAAGCAATGCCACAAACAACAACGGCAGCTCAGTTGATATGAGCTGCCGCACTGGATGGACACGAGATCGTTATGCTGACAAGCCTCTTGCCTTCGCTTTGGAAGGTTTCGGATCGCTTCAGGACGCCTCGGGGTCGATGAGAAAATAGTCGCCTTCGGACCCATCTCCGCCGAACACATCTTTATAAACCTGTGGTGCCAGGCGGAACGCCGCGAACTTGAGATATTTCTCCAGAACTTCTTGAGCGTTCGCAGCGTCTCCCTTCTCGATGGCTTCGGCAATCATCAAGAAGGGGTTTTTGAGGTTGGAACTGTCCAGCGGAACAATCTGACCATTGTTTCTGGTGAGAATGAAACGGTGCAAAATGAGCACTGTTCTATGCATCATCGTTTCGATCTGAGGCACGTTTGCGAGCTTGAAAATCGTTTTGTGGAATTCAAGTACCAGCTCGGCGCAGGAGTAATTGTCATTCAGGCTGCGATAGGCGCCATAGGCCGTGGCAAGCCGTGAGAGGTGGGTGAAATCGCGTGTCTCGGCATTGCGAATGGCAAGTGGAATGCACTCTTGCTCGCACATCAGCAGCAATTTGACCATGAGCATGATTTCTGTGTCGCCGACATCGGTAACAAAGGTACCCTGGTAACTACGACGTTCGACAAGCCCGTTCTGTTGAAGATGCATCAAGGCTTCACGAATGGTGCCCTGAGAACAACTGTATTGCGCAGCCAAGGACTGCTCGGTGACAGGACTTGCCGAGGTCAACTCGCCCAAGAGAATTCGGCGTTTCAAAGCCTGATAGACAGACCAGGACTTCTGGGATCCTTTAGGGTCCAGAAGCAATTCCAAATCAATAGGTACCACTTTTAAAACTACTCGCTACGCACGTTTTGGGTGCGATATGTGGTGCACCCGAAGCGAAATCCCATCGGATGCTGTTTCCGAACAGCATCAATTATGCTGCCGACCGACAATTCTGGGTCACCTTGTCAGGCTCTTCTTCCTAAGCATACGCTGTTGGAAGCAAGTATGGGGCCCCGGCACATTGTCCGGAACTTCGTCTCTCCATGTTGTTCATAGATGACACGAAGTCTAATGTTGCACGTTATAGTTTTTTGTTGCCAATAAAACTCAAGTTTTAATCTTGTTCGAGGTAAACAAGAGTTTCATCTACGCATGTTGTGGCTATCTATAACATGACGATTATTTTTCATCTTTAGAACTGTTCAAAGCGGCGGGGAAAAGTGTTCACATTTTTGCGAGCAGCGAACTTAGTGTTCGTTCTGAGTCCGTTCTAGAACGGAAAGCCAATTTTCATTTGCGATTTTTCTTATCAGTTCGTTCCCAAATCCGGCCTGACGAAACGCTTCGATGAGGTTTTGAACCTTGCTGACATCGCTGATCGACTTTGGCGTCATGCAGCCATCGTAATCTGACCCAAGTGCAACACCATCGTCGCCAAGCTTTTCGACAAGGTAGGCAGTGTGCTTGACCAACGTCTCGATCGGCATGTTGGGGTCATACTTGCCCTCCTCATGTGTAAAGGCGACGTGGAAGTTGATTCCAACCAGGCCCTTGCTCTCGGCGATCGCATCAAGCTGTTTGTCTGTGAGATTACGGGAGCTGGCACACAAGGCATGAACGTTGGAATGACTGGCAACGAGAGGCTGGCTCGAAAGTTTGGCAACGTCCCAGAAGCCCTTCTCATTGAGATGTGAAAGATCCACAAGGATGCCCATATCATTGCAATTGCGCACCAGAGCCTTGCCGGCATCTGTCAATCCGTTGCCAATGTCGGGGGAAGCGGGGAAGCGCATTGGCACTCCGTCGGCGAAGATGTTGTTTCGGCTCCAAACAGGCCCGATGGATCGAAGACCTGCCGCGTAGAGCGTTTCCAACGCATAGAAATTATCATCGATGGCTTCGGCCCCCTCGATGTGGAGCGATATCGCCAAGACGCCCTCATCCATGCATTTGCGGATTTCGGCGACATTTCGGCAGACACGCACCTTGCCATTCGAAGCGCGCTCCAGGCGGAAGGCTTCGGCCGTAAGCTTGAGAGTGAAATCTAGCGCTTCATCCTGCGAAACTTCAGCAAAGTTCTTCTTGTCATAGGGATCGTATTTCTTGGAAAAATCCTGATGGGTGTTGGAGGGGACGAACATGGCAAACAGGCCCCCTATAAATCCACCTTCATGAGCGCGAGGCAGATCGATATGTCCGAAATCGCTACGATCAAAAAAACTGGCTTCTTCAGGTGTTCCGCGTTTTGTAACGAGGCGCAAAAGGGTGTCATTGTGGCCATCAAAGATGGGAATCAGTTCATTCGAAGACATTGAAATATCTTTCAGACAGGAAAGTGGAGGGAAGGTGTGTGAAGTGCAGAGAAGACCAGAGTAAAATATAGCCAAGCAAAACGGTGCAAACAAGAACAATGGCGTGGAGATGCTTGCTGCTCTGCCATGAACGTGATTTGCAGCACATCACAAGCGAGTGAATATTGATACTTAGATGAGAAAGCTGCCGTTACGGCGCTTGCTAATTTGAAAACCTGGGCTAGAACTGCATGCAACTGTTTCGCGGGACTGACCTTGCTGGAGAATCGATTTTGAGCTGCTCTGATAGTAAAGCTTTTGAAGAATGTTCAAACGAAGGTGTCCTCCAGGAAATGGCCGCATCTGGCGGTGGGTCTCCTTTTACGCGCCGCGCGTTCCTGTTGGGCGCAAGTGCAAGCGCTCTCGCTCTGCCTTTGGCCGGTTGTTATACGGTTGGTTTGCCAGATCAGCCGCCTTTGCCAACGCCTGAGTTTGATTACGCCTCAGCCTATGCCGCGCTTGAAGATGGCGACTTCACCTGGCCAGCGATCAACTACAAATCGTTTGACAAGAAATACTGGCGTCAGGTCGTTGAATATAAGTCGGGCGAACGGCCCGGCACGATCGTGATCGATCCCTACAACTATTTTCTCTATTGGGTCCTGGACCGCAAGACGGCGCTTCGCTACGGCATCAGTGTCGGGCGTGCCGGTTTCGGTTGGGCCGGGGATGCTGTTATCCGCGTCAAGCGTCTGCATCCGACCTGGCGTCCTCCACGCGAAATGATCGAACGCAAACCGTCCCTGCGCAAATATTGGGTAGACGGCATGGCGCCCGGTTTGAAAAATCCGTTGGGGGCCCGTGCCATGGACCTATGGGACGGAAATGTGGACACGCTCTACCGGATCCACGGAACCAGTCAGCCCTCCAGCATTGGTCGCAGTGCGTCGTCTGGCTGCATCCGCATGTGGCATCAGGACGTCATTGATCTTTTCAACCGTGTGCCGCTGCGCACCAAGGTTGTCGTTCTGACCAAGGACGGCAAAAAGGCCGACGACACTGCTACAGATGCAGATAAAAAGGACGGCGAACAGCCGTCCTAAAGCGCTGGCAGCGTCTTCAAATAAGCCTTGAGGCTCTCAATGTTGATCGTGGCGGAACCGCTGGTCGGTTTGCCGCGGGTTGATGCCATCTCAGCTCTGACATGTGTGAAGCCATACCGGTTGCAAACATCGAGATAGCAGCTGTGATTGAGGTTGCCATAGAAAATCTCGTAGACGCACAGCGGTGCCCCGCGCCGAAACAGAATGTTTGCAAGTCCTGCCCCGTGCGGTGACACAACAGTGCCAGCACGCGAGAAGATCTCCATCTGCTCCTTGAGACTGTGGTTTTGTGGATCAACAAGCCGAAATCCATGACCCTCCAGCAGCTCGACCACTTCGTCGATATTGTCGATTGAGCGCCCGTTGGCAGATTGGTGTCCGCGGTGGATATAAATCCGGTCGCTGAAGTCGCTGTCGCCTGAGATTTGAAACCGGTCCAGCACCTTGTCCAGATAATCGTCCGGGTCGTGAGGCGGGCAGACAACGGCGATTTCACGCAGCTCATAGACTTCCGATGCCTTCTGGATCAGCAGTTCATGCTGTCCGAAAAAGCCCAGCTCGACGGCGCCTTTGAAAAACCCGCAACGGGCCATGCGCTCATTGATCAGGATCGGAAAGTCTGTGGCGCCAAGCTCATCTTCGAGATACAGGATTTTCGGAAGGGCATGGGCAAAGAAATGCCAATAATTGTTCGGGTGGGCGGTATGCAACGAAAGTGCAAAATCAATCTTGATACGGGGCTGTGAATACCAGAAGGCTTTGCTCGACCGACGTCGACCAATTTCATCGGTCGAATTCTCCAACGGAGCGCGATTGATGTGCAAGTTGCCTTCGCGTCCCTCGCACAGAACAGGCCCCGTGAACAGTTTGAGCTTCGCACCAGCGTTTTGAGCGGTGCTGCCGATCATGCGTTCGCTGATCAGATAGGGCGCGCAATCAACTTCCTTCACGAACAAGGAACGCAGCTTCGCACGCAGCGTCTTTGTTGTTTTGTTCAATGCACCGCGGAATGCGGAAGACTGATAGTAAGTTTTGAGCGCCTTCAAAAGAGCATCCCCGAAACATGAACCCTGAGACATGAAACTGCGCCATTTACGCATTGGGTCAAGCGATGCCATAGAGCGCATTTGAGCGCAAGCGATGTACGCGTTTACTTATCGCGATTGGTCGGCGGTTTGTTGCTGCCGGAGTTCGGAAGATGGGATCAGACCAGTGCCACATCGTGCAGAACAGCAGAGAAGTGGCATGCCGCAGCTGCCAGCACAAACGCGTGCCATATGGCGTTTTGAAAAGGCAGCCGCTTCCAGGCATAGAAGGCCGTTCCGAGCGAATAAAGCAGGCCGCCAGCCACAATCATCCAAAAGCCGAAGGCGCTGGCATTGTTGTGCAGCGGCTGAAACGCAAAGACCACGGCCCAACCGAGTGCAAGGCACAGGGGCACTGTCAGTCGGTCAAGTTTCTGGATGTGAACGAGCTTGAGCAGGATACCGGCAAGCGCTCCTGCCCAGATAAAGGCGAGCAAGATGCCACCTGTCCAGCCGCCAATCACGATTGTCGCCAAGGGTGTGTATGTTCCTGCGATCAGCAGAAAAATTGCGGCATGATCCAGTCGCCGCAACAGGCCTTGCTTGTTTTGCTTGTCGAGGATGTTGTAAAGCGCTGAGGCGATGAGCATGGCCAGCAGACAGCCTGCGTAGATGAACACCGACACCTGCTGACCGATGCTGGAAGCGTTCCACATGACGATGATAAAGGTCGTCAGTGCGGCAATGCCAAGTCCGATGCCGACGATGTGAACGGTTCCGTCTGCGATCTTTTCGGCGAAGCTTTCCATTTTGAGAGGACGTGTCATACGGGTCAGTCCTTTGCTGATGATCGTCGATGAAGATGAGCGGTCTATCTTCTTCAATATACAATGTAACCGGGCAGAAATTTGACAGTTGGCGCATTTGCTGAGAAACCCGTCTGAATTCAAAAGGCAGACGATTGGCTATGGGGAAAACGCCGGTTTTCCGCTCAGGAAATTTGGCGTTTGATGGGGAATCATGCTGCAAGTAGATGCACAGCCTTTCAAGACGTGTTTCCCCGCCAGTTGGAGCGAACGATCCCCGTTTGCAACCAGCTTCGGCGGGCAGTTTCGGAAAGATGAATGACGGTCAGCATTGACATCGGGGAAGTGACATCGGGCAGTCGGGCCCTTATGGACTTGGAAGAACTTCTTGCCACGCGTTTGCTGGTGCAGGGGAATTCCGGATCAGGAAAGTCGCATCTTCTCAGGCGTTTGCTCGAACAATCCAGCCAATGGGTGCAGCAGGCAATCATCGACCCCGAGGGAGACTTTGTCTCTCTGGCGGAAAAATACGGTCACGTGGTCGTTGATGCTGTCGGTACGGAAAAAGATCTGCAGATGATTGCCGGACGCGTGCGTCAGCACCGCGTTTCGGTCATTCTCAATCTCGACGGCCTCGATGCGGATCGGCAGATGAAAGCTGCTGCAACCTTCCTCGATGGCCTGTTCGATGCCGACCGTGACTTCTGGTATCCGATGTTGGTGGTGGTCGATGAGGCGCAATTGTTCGCACCCGCCGCTGCAGGTGAGGTGAGCGAAGAAGCGCGTCGTCGCTCGCTCGGCGCCATGACCAACCTGATGTGCCGTGGCCGCAAAAGAGGTCTGGCAGGCGTGATCGCAACCCAGCGCCTGGCGAAGCTGGCCAAGAATGTGGCCGCCGAAGCCTCCAACTTCCTTATGGGTCGGACCTTTCTGGACATCGATATGGCCCGCGCCTCCGACCTTTTGGGAATGGAACGGCGTCAGGCTGAAACCTTCCGCAATCTGGAGCGAGGGCATTTCGTGGCCCTTGGGCCTGCGCTGTCCCGGCGACCGGTTCCGGTGAAGATCGGCCCGGTTGAGACCAGCGGAATGGGCGGTTCGCCGAAGCTCATGCCGCTACCGGAACAGCCCAAGCAGGAAGCCGAAGATTTGATTTTCACACGCTCTGCGGAGGAAATGGTCACACCACGCCCTCGTCTGGTCGAGCCCGTGGCCTCCACCGATGATGTGCTGAACCAGTTGACGTCAGCAGGCGACGCGCAAGACGCCGACGTGGAAGCACCGACAAATCTGCTGGATTTTGGCGAGCGCGATGAAGTCATTGACCGGATCATTTCCGAAATTCTGGAAGAACCGGAAGCAGCCTTTCAGCCGATTGCCTCGCTGTATCAGGACTTTCAGGTGCGCTGCCGTATTGGAAAACTGGTCGGAGGTGCGCCCGATCTTCAAAGCTTCCGTGAGAAGCTGTCGGTCGCTCGTGCCGGCGTGGAAAAGGGCGATATCGACGACAGCGAATGGCAAAAGGCCGAGTTGGTCGCCCATGAATTGCCTGAAGACATGCGCGGCGTCTATTTGCTTCTGGCAAAGGCCGCGCTTGCCAAAGCGCCGTGTCCGGGAAACATTGCCCTGGCGACAGCCTATGGCACGCGCTCTCCCGGCCGGGCCCGCTGGCTTCTGAGCCATATGGAAGAACGTGGATTTATCGTTTGCGCCACCGACCTGCGCGGCAACCGGATTGTCACACTGACTGATCTTGGGTGGCAGACAGCGCCCGGCGATGAGGCCGCTGCCTAATTCAATGGCGGGCGCATCCTTTGAATGCCGGTGCAGAACCGCCTAAAGCGCGGCGCGCATGCGGCGTACAGGCTTTTGAACCATGCGTACCGGGCTCTCTATCAGATGTTCAGGATCGAGGCTCAACAGATAGCGCAGCTGTGTGATTTCCTTGTCGATGCCTGCAATCGTTCCCTCAAGAACGGTGTCGACATAGCTTCCGGCTGGCGTGTTGTCGCGCACCGTCTGAGCCTTGAAACGGGCCTTGTGCAGATAGGTCAGGACGGCTGTGCTTTCGTGCATCGACAGGGCACAGCCCTCAATATGCTTCTGGCGCAGATCTGAGACGCTTTCTGCCGCTGATGCCGGTGAGGGCGACGTGGCCACAGGAAGGCTGTTTGAAAATGGTTGGCCAGAGACGGGTACTGTTTGACAAGGCATCAGACTCTCCATTTGTTCTCTTTTTGTTCTAGTCTATTTTGTTCAATCTGGCAAGGCCTGGCTGCTCATCTCGCCGCGCAGCAGGAAGGAATAGATCTTGGCAATCGCCTTGGCACGGACTTCAGGGCTCGAAGGGGCAAATGAAATGCCGGTTTCTTTGCGCGAAATCCTGTTGAAGTTTCAAGGCAATGGGCGGTAAGTTGTCTGACAAGGGGTGCTGAGACCAGCATTGAGCTTTATCGTGTTCTGGCAGGCTGACCGCCTGTCGACCTGCCTGATCCCGGCGCGATTGTTTGTTCATGCTTCCAAATTGGCATCGATCAGATTACAGCGGCCGTGAAAGACGGCACCAACACCGACGATGCGACTGGAAAAATCTTGAACGCCGGCACCAATTGCGGCTCTTGCAAGTCCGAGACAAAGACCCTGCTTGAAGGTATGGCGGGAAAGGAGACGCACGATGACACAATCGCGAAAGCCGGTTGAAGTCGCTGTGACTCAGAACTCCGTTGTACGCCCGGCCCGCATGGGGCCGCTGGCCGTCTTGCCGGTGTTCTTTCCCCTGGAGGGGCGCAAGGTCCTGCTGGCAGGCGGATCAGATGCTGCGGCCTGGAAGGCTGAACTCCTGGCCGCTTCCGGCGCGCAAGTACATGTTTATGCCGAGGACCTGTCATCCTCGATGGAAAAACTGCTTCTGTCTGGCAGCGTGAAGGGGGCATTTGTGCATCACAAGCGTCCTTGGGCGCTGGACTGTTTCGACGCGCTTGCGCTGGCGATTGCCGATGCGGCCACAGATGCGGAAGCAAAGGCATTTTACTGCGCTGCCAAAGCTGCGGGTGTTCCGGTCAACGTCATCGACAACCCGCCTTTTTGCGATTTTCAGTTTGGGTCGATCGTCAACCGGTCTCCGGTGGTGATCGGTATTTCGACCAATGGCGTTGCCCCGATTCTTGGACAGGCGATCCGCCGCCGGATCGAAACCTTGCTGTCACCGCGTCTGGCCGATTGGGCACAGCTGGCCGGAAAGGTCCGCGAGCGCGTTCTGGAACGCCTGCAGCCTGGTCCACAGCGCCGCCGGTTCTGGGAGCAGTTCACCGAGCTGGTGTTTTCTGACCGTGAAGCGTCTGGAGCCGAAGACAGTATTCTGGATCTCATGGATGAAACCGCTCAGTGTCAGGGCGCTGATACTGGCAGTGTGACACTTGTGGGGGCGGGGCCCGGCTGCGCCGAGCTTTTGACCCTGAAGGCAGTGCGTGCCCTGCAAGGCGCTGATGTCATCTTGTTTGATGATCTGGTCGCCGATGAGGTTCTGGAGCTGGCGCGCCGCGAAGCCAAACGCATGATGGTCGGCAAACGCGGTGGCCGCGAGAGTTGCAAGCAGGAAGACATCAACAACCTCATGGTCGATCTGGCCAAAAAGGGAAAGAACGTGGTGCGCCTGAAATCCGGCGATCCGATGATTTTCGGACGTGCCGGGGAAGAAATCGCTCGCTTGCGAGCCGAAGGCATTGCGGTATCGGTCGTCCCTGGCGTGACGGCCGCCGCAGCCATGGCCTCACAGCTTGGTGTGTCCTTGACCCACCGCGATCTTGCCCAGGCGGTGCGTTTCGTCACGGGTCACTCCAAGAAGGGGGATCTGCCTGATACGGTCGACTGGAACGGGCTGGCCGATCCGGTGACGACAACCATCTTCTACATGGGAGGGCGCATGGCCGGTCGGATTTCAGATCAGTTGCAGAAGGCCGGTCGCAGCGCTCAAACGCCTGTCGTTGTCATGGCCGGCATCACCCGCGCAGGCGAAAAGCACTGGTGCGGTGTTCTGGGTGACTTGGAAGCGGGCGTTGCACAGCTTGATACTCTTGAGCCGGTTCTTATTGGTGTCGGAGAAGTGTTCGTCGATGACAGTGTGAGCGTTTCTGACCTCGTCCGTGAGGACCCGCAGGTTCTGGAGCTGATTGCCAAATAGCTTTGGCTCTGGTTGAGTGCTCGTCAGCCTGCAGCGTTCTTTTCAAAGTAGGCGCTTGTCGACTGCATGTGAAAGGTGGGCAATGGACATCAAAATTCCACCTCCGGTCGTCGGGCTCACAGCCGCGCTGTTGATCTGGCTGACAGACCTTGATGATCCGCCGACCGGCTTGCAGTGGACCCAGAGCGTTCTGGATTTTCCTGGCCGTATTGTCGTTGTCGTCCTGCTGGTGCTGGCCGGTCTTTGTCTGGATCTGGCCAGTGTTGCGGCATTTATAAAACGGCGCACGACCATCAATCCATTTTCACCGCAGAACGCATCCGCGCTGGTGGTCACCGGGTTTTATCGCTTCACGCGCAACCCGATGTATCTTGGTATGGCGTGCCTGATTTTGGCGCTTGTGCTCTTTCTGCAAAACGCTCTGGGATTCGTTTTTCTCGCAGGATTCGTGATGTATCTGACAAAATTCCAGATTCTCGCGGAAGAAAAAGCGCTCGAACAGCGCTTTGGGGACAGCTATCGCAAATATAAAGCCGCTGTCAGACGTTGGATTTGATGCCCGTTTTGGAACCATGTATCAATTATACGTGTTTTTACCATACTAATTGCTAATATTATTATTTTCTAACCTTTTGAGGTCAGCGCCTCATTGCGCGTCTTGAGTAATGCTTAACTATAAATTCAGAGTCCGGTTGCAGTGTTTTTGTATATACCCGCGCACTGCGGCTGGAGGAATTCAGTGTGAATATATTAAAGCGAAAAATTAAAGATCATCCAAAAAGTGATCTTGAAAATACTTTAAGTGATGAAGATAATATAGTTCCGCTTCCGGATGAGAACCCCGATGTGCGTTCTGAAGGTGACCTGCGAGAGTTGCTCGCTTATGCCCTGGATGCCTTCGAGGATGACCTGGGTGTGTCGGTCTCTTCCATGAACGAAATCATGAGTAAGGTGCAAGAGCGCATTGGCGGTCAATTGTCCCTTCTGGACTCGATTCAGGGAGACAGCGGAGCCCTGCGAGATCAGAGCGACCTTGCCCACAAGAACGCGACAGACCTTGCCGACAGCATCTCTGAGCTGGCCAATTCGAGCAATGAAATCGGAGAGCAGGTCACACGATCCAATCAGCTGGCTGAGCAGGCGATGGGCGTTGCCGATGAGGCAAGCCAATGCGTGCAGGATCTGAATGCAGCGATTGAAGCAATCACCAATGTGGTCCGCCTGATTTCCGATGTGGCCAAACAAACCAATCTGCTGGCCTTGAATGCGACCATCGAAGCAGCGCGTGCAGGCGAAGCCGGCAAGGGGTTCGCCGTTGTTGCCAGCGAAGTGAAGGCACTGTCGGTCGAAACGCAGAACGCCACCGACGAGATCGTTTCCAACATCGAGCGTCTGCAGACATCTGCGCATGCCAGCATCGGATCTGTCGGCCAGATCATCGATGTCATTGGCATGATCAAACCAAGTTTCGCCGCTGTTGAAGACGCGGTTCAGGAACAGGTGGCAACCACGGCCTCAATTCGCGACAAGTCAACCGAGACCGCCAACTTCATCGAAGAAGTGGTGATGCGCGTTGATACGATCGACAGCTCTGCCATGCACGCCAAGGAAAGTGGCATGGTTGCCAGCGCTGCCAGCGATGAGATGAACTCGGCGGTTCAAGCGCTGGGCGCTCGTTTTACAATGATGCTGCGCCAGAACGAGCTCGGTGATCGGCGAGAACATGACCGTCTGCCCATAAGCGTTGTCGGGAAGATCCGCCAAGGGGGTGTCGAGGCAGCCATCAAGACACTGGATATTTCCGAAGGTGGGGCGTTGTTCACCTGTGAAGATCAGAGTATTACCCTGAAGCCGCAAACCCGCGCGCATTTGTATCTGAGCGGCGTTGGTGACGTTTCGGTCAAAATCATTCATCACTCATCAAACGGCTATCATTGTTCCTTCACGGACCCGGACGAAAGCTTCGTCAATGCGTTGGCCGCTTTGCTCGCCAAGTTCCAGGAAGACCATGCGGTCTTGGTCGAACGCGCAAAGACCGGCGCCGAGCTCATTTCGGAGCAGATGACCAAGCTTATCGAGAGTGGACAATTGAGTATCGACGCCTTGTTCGACACCAATTACGTCAAGCTGCCCGATACCAACCCTGTGCAATTCGGAACCAGGTTCGTGGAGCATCTGGAAAGAGTGCTTCCCGAAATCCAGGAAGAGATCCTCAGCACGTCCAGCAACATGGCATTCTGTGCGGCGGTGGACCGCAATGCCTATCTGCCGGTTCACAACAAGATCTACTCAGAGCCGCAACGACCAGATGACCCCGAGTGGAATGCAGCCCACTGTCGCAACAAGCGCATCTTCGATGACCGTGCAGGGCTCAGTGCAGCTCGCAACACGCGTCCGGTGCTGATCCAGACCTACGCCCGCGATATGGGCAATGGCAACATTGTCTGGATGAAGGAAGTGGATGCGCCAATCTTCGTGAATGGCCGCCATTGGGGTGGCTTCCGGACAGCTTACAAGCTCTAGACTGGACAGCGGCGTCATAGGCGTTTTCGAAGGCCGTTAATCCCTCTATAGTGCGGAAAGACGTTTTTCTGTCCCGCCGGAGATCTTATGAGCAAAGCCGATGTGTCACCCCTTCGCCAGGGCGAAGTTGTCGTTTGGTGGCAACGGCTTGGTGCTGTGTCTGAAGACAATGGTTGGATGGATCAGGCCGCTAGCATTCTGGATGAGGCTGAGCAGACCCGTTTGGCGCGCATGCTCGGCTGGCAGAACAGATCAACCTACATTTTGGCGCATGTCATGGCGCGCGGTCTGCTGACCCGCAGTACCGGCATTGCGGCATCCGACTGGCGCTTTGAAGCCGGGGAGCAGGGCAAGCCTGAAGTGATCCAGCCTGATGGACTGCCAAGGCTCAGGATCAATATATCTCATACCCAGGGATTTGCTGCGGTGGCGATTGGCCTCGACCATGATCTGGGTGTTGACGTGGAATGGCTGGGGCGCCGCGCGCCGAACCTCGATCTGGTGGCGCGGCGGGTCTTCAGCGAACGCGAAAGGCAGAGCATTTTTGCTGCATCGACGGACGCACAGCTTGAGATGTTTTTGCGTTTCTGGACCTTGAAGGAAGCCTACGTGAAGGCGACGGGAAAGGGGCTGGCACAGCCGCTGGGCGAGGTCACGGTCGACCCGGCCGCACTCAATGTGACGTTTGAAGCCCAGTCGAAAGAGCCGGCAAGGGACTGGGTGTTTCATCAGGAACAGCCAAGCCCGGAGCATTTGCTCGCTGTGGCGGTCAATGCGCCGCAAACCGGCGAGACGATTAGTGACGGCGCTGGAGCTGAGAAGACGGCGGGCGACGCGCAAAGCCTCAAGCCGGTTCAAATCGACGTCAGTCCGGCGCCTATGGATTATCTGGAAACGATTTCTCGCAAGTAGGCTGCAAGGCCGCGCTTCTGGTCCCATTGTTTCGGATAACCAAGGGAGACTTCTTCAAAATTGACCCCGTCCAGCTGGTCCGACCGACGGATATGAAGATGTCCCGACACAATCGTGTGGGCACGAAACCGGTGATGCCAGTCCTCGGTCTGTTTGGTCCCACACCATGGCGAGAACCGCGGCGCACGTGGAATGTGCACCAGCTCTTCGCGCAATGGGAAGTGATTGACCAGGATCGTGCGGTGGTTATCGGGTATCTCCGATAGCCGCTTCAATGAATAGTCCACCCGTGCGGCGCACCAGGCATCCCTGCTGTCATGTGGCTCATGATGCAGGAAAAATTCATCGCCGCAGGCCATTCGTTTTTCTTTGGCCCAGGCAACGACGTTGTCGCGGCTCACATGGCTCGGTCGGAACGAGTAGTCATAAAGCACAAACAGCGGAGCAACGGTAAGGGGCTGAGCACCTTGGTGCCCATCAAGGGTGACATAGGGGTCTTCGGGCGTGTGGATGCCAAGGGAGCGCGCCATCTCGACCAGCGCATGATAACGGGCCTCGCCGCGCAGGGGATCTGGGTCGTTGTCACGTCGGATCGCCCAAAGGTCATGATTGCCCGGTGCCCAGAACACCTTGTCAAAACGCCGTGCCATCTCCTCAAAACCAAACTGGATGTCAGAAAACTTCTCGGCGACATCACCAGCCAGGATGAGCCAGTCGCCGGGAAATGCGGGCATGTCTCGCACTGCCTGACGATTGATTTCGCCTGAAAGATGCAGATCGCTGATGGCAAAGAGTTTCATGAAAAAGCTGTGTTCGCACCAGCGCACATGGGCGCACCAAGACAAAGGATGACCGTAAGGGTCTTATCAGCATTTGTCCTGTGGGCAAACGGGGATGGTGTCCAGGGTGGAACCGTGCAGCCTATCGGGGCGGGAAGAAAAAGACTGGCTGCGTTGGAATTGGGATCAACGCAGCCAGCAAGGTTGGCAGAAGGGGTGCGCCAACTCAGTCGATACGCGCAGCAACGCTCTTGATCTTGCAGTAGCTTTTCACGCCCTCAAGACCCTTTTCACGGCCAAAGCCGGAGAGCTTGTTGCCGCCAAACGGCACTTCGATGCCGCCCGCGAAATATTCATTGATGAAGATCTGCCCGGCATCGATATCACGCGCCATGGACAATGCGTTGGACACATCCTGGGTGTAGATACCTGCGACCAGGCCGTACTTGCTGTCATTGGCGAGCGACAGCGCATGTTCCACATCGTCGGCGATCTGAACCGTCAGAACAGGACCGAAGATTTCTTCCTGAACCAGTTCATCATCGCGCGCACAATCCCCGACGATGGTTGGCTCATAGAACCATCCCTGACCAGTCTCCGGATCCGTTGTCACTGCACCGCCGGTCAAAATGTCTGCACCGCGTTCGCGCGCGCGATCAACGAAGCCCGAGATCTTTTCAAGCTGCAGCGGAGAATTGACGGGGCCGAACTGTGGATCGCGCAGTCCGTGGCCAATGCTCATGGCTTTGGTGCGGCTGCAGAGATCCTCGACAAAGCGGTCGTGGATAGCGCGCTCGATCACAAGACGTGAACCGGCAGAACAAACCTGACCGGCGTTTTCAAAAATGGCGCCAAGCACGCCGTCGAGTGCGCGCTCGTAGTTGCAGTCCTTCAGAACAACAACAGGGGACTTGCCGCCGAGCTCAAGCACAACACGTGTCACATTGTCAGCGGCTGAACGCATGACGTTCTGGCCGGTGACGACCGAGCCTGTAAAGGTCACCTGATCAACATCGGGATGTGCAACCAGCGGCGCACCAACGTTGGCGCCAGTGCCTGTAATCACATTGCAAACGCCCTGTGGTAGTCCGGCTTCGCTCAGGAGCTGCGCCAGAAGAAGGGCGGTGAAGGGTGTCTGCTCGGCAGGCTTGGCTACGACCGTGCAACCCGCTGCAAGGGCAGGGGCGAGGCTTCGGGCCGTTGTGGAGATCGGGAAGTTCCACGGAATGATATGCGCTGTGACGCCGACCGGCTCATAAGTGCTGTAGCCGAGGTAGCCATCGGGCAGCGGGAAGGTGTCTCCCTGGAGCTTGTCGCAGGCACCCGCGTAATATTCAAAGGCGCGCGCAGCACCCCTGACATCGCCTTGCGCTTCATTCAGCGGCTTGCCGCAATCAAGGCTTTCGACGATCGCCAGCTGCTCTGCGTTGGCGCGGATCAGCTGTGCGGCTTTGTTGAGAATTTGCGCCCGTTCTGCAGCAGGCGTCTTGCGCCAGGTTGTTTGAAAGGCAGCACGTGCACTTTCGACAGCTTCGTCGACATCGCTTGCCGTGCCGTTCGAAAACTCGGCAAAGGCAACGCCGCGACCAGGGTCGAAGCTCTCCATCATCTCTCCGCCATTGCTGGGGATGAGGCGCCCGTTGACAAAATGTCCGGTCGGCAGCCCTTCAACGGGCTTTCCGGCGAGAATGTCTTCGATGTTCATATCAGGCCTGTCCTGTAGAAATTTGGTACTGGGATTTGGCGAGCCAATCCGGATTGATTTCAACGCCCCAGCCGGGCGCATCCGTGACCGTGGCCTTGCCGTCGACGATCTTGAACGGATCATTGACATACAGGTTGTCCTGCCAAGGGTAGTAATCGAGCCCCTCGATGGAGAACTCAAGATACTTTCCGGCATTCGGAATGGCGCGCAGCAAATGCATTGTGAACAAGGTGACCATCGACATGTTCGCGGCGTGTGGCGTGATCGGCATACCTGCCTTCTCTGCCATTTTCACAACCCGCATGGTGCGTGCAATGCCGCCAAGATA
This sequence comes from Paracoccaceae bacterium, assembly GCA_013373445.1. Classification (GTDB taxonomy): domain Bacteria; phylum Pseudomonadota; class Alphaproteobacteria; order Rhizobiales; family Stappiaceae; genus Roseibium. The sequence continues at coordinate 20,139 of JABXHV010000004.1, forward strand.
GCAAATGTCAGGCTGAAGCACATCGACGATCCGGCCGTCGATCATGCCTTTCCAGTTGGCCAGCATACAGTCCTGTTCACCGCCTGTGACATCAATGCTGAGCGCATCGGTGACTTGTTTGGTCTGCTCAAATTCCCAGTAGGGGCACGGCTCTTCGAAATGTGAAATGCCGTTGTCTTCGAGTAACTTGCCAACTTCGATTGCCTTGGCAGGTGAGTAGCAGGAATTGGCATCGACCAGCAAAGTCGCATCAGCTCCGAGCTCCTTGCGGATCAGCGGAACAATCTCTTCCGTGCGTCCAGGCCATTCATCCTGGTCATGTCCGACTTCAGCGCCAATGCGGAACTTGAAGGCATCGAAGCCATTTTCGTCGCGCAGCTTCAGAAAGCGATCAGCCTCGTCACGTGGAGTAATGTCACGCTTCATCGAAGATGCGTAGGCGCGGAAAGTGCCGGGTGTTCCACCCAGCAGTTCGCAGACCGGTTTTTGTTCAACCTTGCCCAGCAAATCCCAAAGCGCAGTGTCGATACCGCCCATGGCGCGGCGCAGATAAGCACCGGGAAACTTGTGCTCGCGGTCCCTTACAAGATCGAGCATGGAGTCGATTTCATTGCACGGCTTGCCAAGCACATAAGGGGCAACCTGACGGTGCAGGACCTGAGCCGTGATGTCGGCGAAGTAGGGTGCAACTTGGCCCCAGCCCTCGGCGCCATTGTCAGCGGTAACCCGCAAGAAGCAAATGAATTCGTTGGTAAAAGTTTCGATTTTTTCGATGATCATCAGGAGCTAGCCGAATTTTCTTCTTGCCAAAGTGACCTTTAAACTGTGCTAATAATGGACTGCTGGACATGTCCATTACGGCAAAAGGGCCAGACCAATTTATCAGGAGTGGGGATGAAGCACGCGGCTGGACTTCTCTTGTCGGCGATCAAGTTGGACCGTGAGTCCAAAAAAAGCGTCAGCGTACAGCTCTACCTCGGCTTGCGGGCAATCATCTTGTCTGGTGGGCTGCGGCCGGGTGAACGGCTTCCTGCAACGCGAACGCTGGCGCAGGAAATTGGCGTTTCCAGAACAACAGTCATCGACGCGATCGATCGTCTGGTCTCCGAAGGCATGCTTGTTTCCAAGGTGGGCTCCGGGACGTTCGTCAGCGGTACGCTGGAAAGCCAGCAGCTGCGCGTCCAGGAAGCACCTTCTAAACCGGTCGAGTACGAGAAGCCGCGTCTCTCCTACACCATCAATCACGCTGAAAAGGCGTTTGCGCCCAGGGCGTGGTTGCCTCACCGTGCACGTGCTTTCGTGACCGCATTGCCAGCCCTGGATGCGTTTCCGCTCGCCCATTGGGCGCGCATTTCCTCGCGGCAGATGCGGTCTGACCGCGGAGAGGTCATGGGCTATGGCCAGCCAAAAGGGTATCAGCCCTTGCGCCGTGCGATTGCCATGCACCTGAGCGCCCTGAAAGGGGTCAACTGCGATCCCGAGCAGATCTTCATTACGTCGGGCGCACAGCATGCCTTTTCCCTCATCGCCAAACTCTTGCTCAATCCGGGGGACAGGGTCTGGATGGAAAATCCGGGTGCATCCGGTGCGCGCAATGCGTTTCTGTCGGAGGGTGCCGAGCTGATGCCGATCTCCATCGATGACGAGGGATTGGTGGTCAAGGAAGGGCTGCGAAAGGCGCCGCATTTCCGACTGGCCTTTGTAACGCCTTCACATCAACAGCCGCTGGGCCATGTCATGTCGCTAAGTCGGCGTTTTGAATTGCTGAAGGCTGCCGAAGAGGCGCAGGCCTTCATTGTGGAAGATGACTATGACGGAGAGTTCTACTTCGGCAATGCGCCGCAACCGGCCCTTTTGAGTATCGATGCCAGCAAGCGTGTCTTCTATGTTGGCACCTTTTCAAAGTCCCTGTTCCCCTCTTTGAGGCTGGGATTTGTCGTTGTGCCTGATCACGTCGTTGACGCTTTTGACCGGACCTTTATGTCATGGGTCAGCGGGCCGCCCACGGCAACCCAGGCGATTGTTGCCGATTTCATGGATGAGGGGCATTTTGCCACTCATATCCGCATGATGCGGCGGATGTACAAGGCGCGCTACGAGGCCTTGATGGAAGTTTCCAAGAAGCTGGAAGGTGCGGTGGACGTGCGCGAAACCTCCGGTGGGTTTCACACAACGGCCTATCTTGCACCGGGAATTGACGATGCCGAGGTGATTGCCCAGGCTGCAGAAAAGGAGATCACCCTGACATCCCTTGCGCGCTATTGTCTGGAGCCTTTGGCCGACAAGGGGCTTGTTCTCGGGTTTGGCTGCGCTTCGCCGGATGACATTCGCAATGGCATTGAAAAGATGCGCGATCTACCGGCCCTTCGGCCAAAATTGGTATGATCATACTTATCTAATTGGATATAACCCGTAGTCCAATGCTGCACTAGCCTCCAACAGCACAAGCAGAAGTAGCCTATTTGGGGTCCAGACGGAGGGACAGCACCCGATAAGGCTGCGAGCAGCTGGCTGACGGCATAAGACGCCGGTCGCCGCCGCGGGGGGATTAAATGCAAGTAATTGATCGGGTCGAATTGTATCATGTGAACGCGCCTTTGCCGGCGCCGTTCTCAC
>JABXHV010000042.1 GCA_013373445.1 Paracoccaceae bacterium
CAGCTGTGCCTTAAGGAAGGTCTGACCGTCTTTCGCGATCAGGAGTTCTCCTCCGATATGCGCTCGCGACCAGTCAAACGCATTTCCGATGTGCGTCTGTTGAAATCTCACCAGTTTCCGGAGGACGCCGGTCCCCTCGCCCACCCGGTTCGGCCACGCAAATACACCGAGATCAACAACTTCTATACCGCGACTGTCTATGAGAAAGGCGCAGAGGTTGTCCGGATGCTCAAAACCCTTCTGGGGCCAGACGGGTTCAAAAAGGGCATGGACCTTTATTTCGCGCGTCACGACGGTGATGCGACAACGATCGAGGCTTTTCTTGCCTGTTTTGCAGAGGCAACCGGAACCAACCTCGATCATTTTGCGCTTTGGTATGAACAGGCGGGCACACCGAAGCTGGAAGCTCATAGCGTCTTTGACGAAACTTCCGGCTCCTTGACCATCGACTTTTCCCAATCGATTGCCCCGCTTCCCTCACAAGACACATCAAAACCGGCTGTTCTGCCCATCCGGTTTGGACTGGTGGGAGATGATGGCAACGACATGGTTCCGCCCGAGATCACCGGAGCGACTGTCAAGGACGACACGCTGATCCTCGACCAGGCCAAGCAGACTGTCATCTTCAAAGGCCTGCCTTCCCGGCCGGTGCCGTCGCTGCTGCGCAACTTTAGTGCACCGGTCACCCTGGACGCGCACTTGTCTCTCGATGATCTTGAGTTCCTTGCGATGCGCGACAGCGACCCTTTCAACCGCTGGCAGGCGATGCAGACACTCGCCAGCCAGGAGCTGATCCGGATGACGGGTGAAGCTCAAAAAGGCGCAACGCCAACAGCCGATAGCGCTCTGATCAAAACCTTCGGGACCATTCTGGAAGACGAGACGCTCGATCCTGCGTTCAAGGCGCTGGCTCTTCAGCTGCCCGGCGAAGGCGACCTGTCCCGCGAGATTGGAACGGACGTGGACCCGGACGCTATTCATTCAGCGCGCGCCACCTTGCGCCGCGCTCTTGCCGAGGCCCATCTGGACACGTTCAGAAAGCTCGTTGATGCACGACCGACTGGCGCCTTCAGCCCTGATGCGACCGCAGCCGGCCAGCGTGCCTTTGCCAATCAGGCGCTTTACTTCATCTCGGCAACGCGATCACAAGAGGCCGCAGAGCTCGTCTTCAACACCTTCGATCAAGCCGACAACATGAGCGATCAGATCGCTGCTCTGACCCTGCTGGTCCATGATGACCTCGATCAGGCTGCAGCAGCCCTCGAAGCCTATCGCCGCAAGTTCGAAGGCGTTTCCCTGGCGATGGACAAATGGTTCACGGTTCAGGCAACCGCGCCACTAAACGACGGACTTGAACGGGTTCAGGCCCTGACAGCCCATCCGTTGTTCGACTTTACCAACCCGAACCGTGTGCGCTCCCTTATCCACGCGTTCGCCACAGGAAATCTGACCCAGTTTGCGCGCTCCGACGGCAATGGATTTGAGTTCGTTGCCGACAATGTTCTGGCCATCGATGCGCGCAATGCGCAGGTCGCCTCACGGCTACTCACAAGTTTCAGGTCTTGGCGTGCCTTTGAGGCAGAACGTAGTTCTCTAGCAAAAGCTGCACTAATACGCATATCAACTTATGAAAAACTGTCGAGAGACAGCAAGGATATTGTCGATAGATGTCTGCAATAGTTCACGTCACGAGAAAAGGTTAACGCGACGTCCAGTATTTCCGATTTGCGTTAACCATTTTTTTCTTCATGCCCTATGGACAAAAAACACTTCATCGATTCAAATGAAAGTGATTCGGAAGAGCTCACTGAGCTATCTTCTTAATATTTCAATAGAATTCGGGAAATGTTCCGATGGCACGAGCGTTTGCTAGTAGCGTATCCATACGCCGCTTTGCAGAAATGACACAAAGAATTTGGTGTCGCTTGCCCGCTCTGGGTAAGTTCGGCCAGAGCACTTCCGCGTCTGGCAGCTTGTATCTGCGCACCGATCCGTTGATGCGCAAAGTCATCCCTGCCCTGTGCCTGGTTTTCCTAGCTTGCCTGGCGTTCTACCGAATTCTCGAACTCGGCTACAACCACGCTGACACTGAAAGCTTTGCCAAAGACAGACTTGCGCTAATGGCGTCGGTCGTCGCTGTTCATCTAACTCATGAAGAAAACAAGCTCAGTGAGCTTGGTTACCGTTCAGCGCTCAAGGGCACCCTGGCCAACAGCGTTCCGGAAGGGGCAACCAGCGAAGGCCGCCTGTTCCTCGTTGCCAATAGCGACGGCATCATTGTCGCGAGCACACCGATACAGCCGCACCTTGAAGGCCTGCCGATCACCCAGATTTTCAATGCCTCGCAGCCTCTGACTGTCTTTGGCGAGCGCGCAGGCGTCATGAACGTGCCCGCTGACCTCAACAACACCGGCGAAAAGCAGGACACCTTTGTCACGGTTCATCACCTGGATGGCCGGTTGGGTATGGTTGCGGTGCTCCAGCCTGAAAGCGACGTTTTCGCGAACTGGCGCCGCCGACTGTCTGCCAATGTGACGCTCTTTGTTGCGATCAGCAGCATCTTCCTTGTCCTGAGCTATGCCTTCTTCAGCCAGTCGACCCGCGCCGACAAGGCCGAAGACAAGCATTCGACAGCACGCACCCGCATTGACACCGCGCTCAACCATGGACGCTGCGGCCTGTTTGACTGGGACCTGTCTCGGGGCCGGATGTTCTGGTCTGCTTCACTTTATGAGCTTCTCGGACATCGCCCGAAGGACGATCTGTTGTCCTTTGCAGAAGTGTCTGCCTGGGCGCATCCTGATGACATCGACCTGTTTGCCCTCGCAGAAGAGCTGCTTGCCGACACCGCCAGCACTGTTGACCGCACGTTCCGCCTGCGCAACGCACAAGGCGACTGGATCTGGCTGCGCGCGCGCGGCGAAATCCAACGCGAGCCGGGACGCAACGAGCCGCATCTGATCGGGATTTGCATCGATGTGACAGAGCAGCACTTGCTGCAGGAAGCAAGCCGCACGGCAGATGCCCGTTTGCGCGACGCGATCGAGACCATCTCGGAAGCTTTCGTCTTGTGGAACTGCCGCAACGAACTTGTGGTTTGCAATTCCAACTATCAATCGCTGCACAATCTTCCTTCTTCGGCGCTTGTGCCCGGAACTCCTTATCAAGAGGTCATGGCAGCCTCTGAAAATGGCCACATTGCCTCGAGCATGGTGACCATCCGCCAACGCGAAGATGCTCCGAACGGCAGCTATGAGGCACAGCTGGACGATGGTCGCTGGCTTCAGATTTCAGAGCGCCGAACCAAGGATGGCGGCTTCGTGTCTGTCGGCACGGACATTACGGCGCTGAAGCAGAACGAAGAAAAACTCGTCTCCCATGAGCGCAAGCTGCAGGCGACGATCATCGACCTGCAAAAATCTCGTCAAACGCTTGAAGTGCAAGCCAAGCAACTTGTGGATCTGGCTGAAAAATACTCGGTCGAAAAGACCAAGGCGGAAGATGCGAACCAGGCAAAGTCGGAATTCCTTGCCAACATCTCGCACGAATTGCGCACGCCTCTCAATGCGATCATCGGCTTCTCCGACATCATGAACCGGGAAATGTTCGGCCCGCTTGGAACGGATCGCTATTCCGAGTATTGCGCCGACATCCACAATTCGGGCACCTATCTCCTGAAGCTGATCAATGACATTCTCGACATGTCACGCATCGAGGCTGGCCGGATGTCAATTGACACCGAGACCCTCAATGCGGCGGAGGCAGCACGCGATGCAACGCGCATCATCAGCGCAACAGCCGCTGAAAAGGGCGTCAAGGTTATCTCTGACGTTGACCCTGAAGACTTGCCGGTCGCCGCTGATCGACGTGCCTTGAAACAGGTCCTGCTGAACCTTCTGGCAAATGCAGTCAAATTTACGCCCGAAGGGGGTGAAGTGCGGCTGGTCGCAAGACCGGAAGACAATCTGGTGCGTTTCCAGATCATCGACACCGGCATTGGAATTGATGCCTCGGACATCGACAGGCTGGCCAAACCGTTCATCCAGGTCGAAAACCAGTTCACCAAAACCCATACAGGATCAGGCCTTGGCCTTGCCATCGCACGCTCACTGATCGAGTTGCATGGCAGCTCGCTGAACATCACTTCGATTGTCGGTCAGGGCACGACGGTAAGCTTCGTGCTTGAACGCGAGTCCCATTGCGCTGCAAAGGGAACCCAGGCCACTACCAAGGAAACCCAGGCCCTACAGGCGTAACCGGGGTCAACAGCCATCGACGACTGAGGGTCTTTAGGCTTGGCGTTTCTCCGAAGCTTCCACGGTCTCGACCTTGCCAACAATTTCTTCAAACAGCTCGCGCACGCGCACCTGGGTCTCGCTCAACCGGGACACCAGACGAATAAGGTCCGGCTCACCGGAGGCGCGTACCAGCAGATCCAGAACGCCGCGCGGCGCGTCATCTGCATGAAAGCGCCCCGGAACCGTCATCCGCAGGATCTGGGTCAACTTGTGATAAAGCGCCAGGGCAGTCAGCAAATCGTCCGCGCTTCCGCTTTCCAGATAACCTGCGTCCCGCAGGTTGATCAGTGCCTGCTCGGTGTTCTGGTCGAGGATCGTCGGATCCTTTGAGGCATTTGCCAAAAGCAGATATTGCGCGATGAACTCAATGTCGACCAACCCACCGGCGATTTGCTTGAAATCCCAAATGTCCTTGGTTCCCTTTTCCTTCTGGATGCGGGCGCGCATTGATCGCACATCATTCGCCAGATCTGCCGTCACACGTGGTTTCGACAAGGTCACACACATGTGGTCACGGATCTTCTGGCGAAACTCTGGCGAGCTGGACGCAATGACCCGGGCGCGTGTCAGAGCCATGTGTTCCCAATTCCAGGCATCCTTGGCCTGATATTCGACAAAGCTGGATAGGTTGGTGGCCAGAGGGCCCGCGTTCCCTGACGGTCGCAGGCGGAAGTCGACCTCGTAAAGGCGGCCCTCGGCCGTTGGCGCGGACAGGGCCGTTACAAACCGCTGGGTCAGCCTTGTATAGTATTGCGTAATCGACAGCGGCCTTTGACCATCGGACTTATCTGCATCTTCAGGCGCTTCATACAAGAGGATCAGGTCGAGGTCAGAGGCGGCTGTCATTTCGCGGCTGCCGAGTTTGCCCATGGCCAGCACCGCAAGTTCACCGCCTGGCACAATCCCATGAGTGTCGGCGACATGTTCGACGACACGGTCGAGAAGACCGGCCACCACCACTTCGGCCAGCCGCGCGAGGGCCTGCCCCACCAGATCAGCAGCCAGTGTGTCAGACAACAAACGCAATCCGATCAGGAACTGCTGTTCCTGCACGAAGATCCTGGCCCGGTCCAGGGCGTCTTCATAATAGGTTGCCAGCGCAAGTGCTCGGTCCCAACCTTCCTGAAACTCTTCAACGCTTGGCATTGCCCCAAAGAACGCCGGATCAAGAACGGTATCGAGGGTATGGATGCGCCGTGAGACAGTCTCGGCCAACCGGGGGGCTGCGCCCATCACGGTTGCCAGGAGGCTCAATAATTCGGGATTGGATTTCAAAAGCGCAAACAGCTGCACACCGGCTGGCAGCTTTGACAAGAAAGCATCAAAGGATCTGAGCGCTGCATCTGCGTTGTCGGTCGCGGCGAGCGCCTTGATCAGGATCGGGTGCAGCTCGGTCAACCGCTCGCGCGACTTGCTGGCACGGGTGGCCGGATAGCGACCAAAATGCCAGGCCTTGATCAGGTTGGCGGCCTCAACGGGTTGCTTGAAGCCCAGACCAGACAAGGTCTCCAGCGTATCGGGATCATTGTCTTCGCCTGTGAAAACCAGATTGCCAAGTTCTGAAGCCAGCTCCGGCTCATCCTCGAACAGGCCTGCATAATGCTTTTGGACCAAGCCCAGGTGCACGAGCAATGCCTTTTCAAAGTCGGCAAGGTTCGTGAAGCCCATGAGATGGGCGATGCGCAACAGGCCTTCCTCATCTTTGGGCAAAAGTTGGGTCTGCTCATCGTTGAGCATTTGAATGCGGTGTTCGACAGAGCGCAAAAAGATGTAGGCGACCCGCAGGTCTTCACAGACATCCTGTTTGATCCATCCCGCTTCCAGCAGCTTTTCCAACATGTCGAGGGTTCGACGTCCCCTGAGTTCGGGGTTTCGGCCGCCCGCGATCAATTGCTGTGTCTGGACGAAAAACTCGACTTCGCGAATACCGCCCCGGCCCAGCTTCACGTTGTGCCCGGCAACGGCAATGACGCCGTGACCCTTGTGCATATGGATCTGCCGCTTGATCGACTGCACATCGGCAATGGCTGCAAAGTCGAGATACTTGCGCCAGATAAAGGGAGTGATTTCAGCGAGGAAGGCTTCACCTGCAGGAATATCGCCCGCGCAAGGTCGTGCCTTGATCAAGGCCGCACGCTCCCAGTTTTGGCCAAGAGATTCATAATAGGAAAGCGCTCCGGGAACCGACATGGCCAAAGGTGTGGCGCCCGGGTCCGGGCGCAGGCGCAGATCGGTGCGGAACACATAACCCTCTGCTGTCCGCTCCTGCATGATCTTGATCAGGCGACGGGTCAGACGCACAAATTCGACCGGCGCTTCCCCACTGCCGGTCATCGGCGTGACCGCAGGGTCAAAGAGAATGATCAGATCGATGTCGGAAGAATAGTTGAGTTCCTTGGCGCCATGCTTTCCCATCGCCAAAAGGATGAGCCCGGAGTTGACCTCGGGTTTTTCCGCATCCACTGGTGCGAAGCGGTTGCGGTTGGCAAGATCAGTCAGGCAAAAGCGAACCGACGCATTGAGCGCTGCGTCGGCAAAGGCTGCCAAGCCACGCGTGACCAAATCGAGACCAATTGCCCCTGAGATATCAGCAAGCCCGAGCGTGAGTGCGAGATCCTGCTTCATCAGTCGCAAGGACCGCATCAGGCCAGCTTCGTCTTCGGCCTTCAGATCAGCGGCTTGCGAAATCAGACCCTCAATACGGGCCTTCGGCGCGCTGGTCAGAATGTCGAAGAGCCGCTGCGGATCGGCGACAGCCAAATCCCTCAGATAGGCGGAATTGCAGCAGATCCCCTTAATGAAGGGTTCGAGGTTTTCATGCGCGCTGAAGAGATCGGTCAGCGCGCCGTGGCATTGCTGCTTGTTCTGGGCCTTCTCGATCAGATCGTTCAGGAACAGGCCAGCATGGTTATCATCGGAGCAAACCGGTACGACCCAAAGCCGTTCGACCAGCGGAAGTGACTTCTCATCCCCCCTTGGGGTCGTTGATCCGTTCGTGCTTGTCTTGCCCATGCCCTTTTCCGCCCTTGCGTGTCTCTGACGCTTTGAGTTCAATGCGGGCGCACAGTCCCGGATCTTCATTTTTGAGCCGCAATTCGCTTCCATGCAACCTTGAAACTGCCGTTACGAGACTTAATCCCAATCCGGTGCCGGGTTCCGATCGGCTCTCATCAAGGCGTACGAAGCGATCCTTGACCTTTTCCTGCTTGCCGTCCGGGATGCCTGGGCCATTGTCGCACACAGACAGGACAACCGTCTCCCCTTGCCGGTCAGCTTCAATGGTGACCTTGAGATCCCCTTCCTTCGGGCGACCGTATTTGAGTGCGTTTTCAATAAGATTGACAACCACTTGCGCCAACAAATCCCGGTTACCCAGCACTTTTAGATCGCCCGTGCAGACGGTCTCCAAGGTGCCACCTTCATCTTCCAGAACAGGCTCATAAAGGTCTGCCATTTCTTCCACCAAAGATGCCAGATCAACCTCACCCATTCCCGCCCCGGGGGTCATCGCTTCGATGCGCGCAATTCGCAACAAGGCATCAAAGATACGCAGCAGATGATCGCTTTCCTCAAGCGTCATTTCCAAAGCCTCGCGATGGGCTGCCTCGTCCTTTCCATCCCGCAGGGACGCCTCGACACGAGTGCGCAAACGCGTCAACGGCGTCTTGAGATCATGTGCGATGTTGTCGGTGACATCCTTCATGCTGCGCATCAGCAATTCAATGCGCTCCAGCATGATATTCAGGTTGGAGGCCAGGCGGTCAAATTCATCACCGTTGCCAGCAACGGGCAGCCTCTGGCTCAGGTCCCCGGTCATGATGGTCCGGCTGGTCGCCGACATGTCGTCAATGCGTTTCATGACCCGGCGACTGACGAAGAACCAGGTGATGCCGGCCATCACAACGACAGAGATCAGCCAAAGTCGCAGCGCCTTGGACAGCAGATCAGAAAAGCGCATCTGCTCGCTCAGATCGCGGCCAACAAGCAAACGGTAACCGCCGCGCAGACCAAAGGTGCGCACAAGCGCTTCCTGTTCTGCCTTGCCGCTGGTATCGCTGCGCGAATAGCGCATGCGCCGCACGTCACCATCTGCCTCGTCGAGGACAATTGTCGGCAGACGGGCAATGTTGCCGACGATCGCATTGCCTGCAAAATCGACCAGAAGATACAAGCTGGCGCCGGGCCTGCGCGCGCGCCTTTCGATGCTTTCCACCAACGCCCTGACGCCGCCACGCGCATATTCTTCAGACAGGCCGCCTATTTCGGCATCGACGGTCTGGACGACCTGACGTGCCATCAGGCCGGTGGTGTTCTGGGAAATGTAATAGAGCAAAAAACCGGACAGGCCGCTGAACACCAGAATGTAGATGAGCGACAGTTTGAACGCGGTCGTGCGCACAATTCTAATCAGTGGTGTCACGGATAGTGTACCCCGCGCCGCGAATGGTGTGCAGCAGTTGGTTGTCGAAGTCCTTGTCGATCTTGCCGCGCAAGCGCGAAATATGCACATCGATCACATTGGTTTGCGGATCGAAATGATACTCCCAGACGTTTTCCAGCAGCATCGTGCGCGTTACCACCTGACCGGCGTGCAACATCAAATACTCCAGCAGGCGGAATTCTCTCGGCTGCAGGGGAATTTCTACACTGCCACGGCGGCATGAATGGCTCAGTCTGTCGAGGATCAGATCGCCCACCTGATAGGTGGTTTCCACCTTGCCTTCACCCTTTGGACGACGGGCCAGAACCTCGACACGCGCCAAGAGTTCGGAAAAGGCATAAGGCTTGGTCAGGTAGTCATCACCGCCAGACTTGAGGCCAGTGACCCGGTCATCGACCTGGCCAAGCGCGGACAGGATCAGGACCGGGGTATGATTGCCCGACGCACGTAGTTCCTTGATCACCGAAAGACCGTCCAGTTTGGGCAGCATCCGATCGACGATCAGCACGTCATATTGGCTTGTTTGTGCCATCTCGAGGCCGGTCTCGCCGTCCCCTGCCCGATCAGCGACATGTCCAAGCTCGCTCAATCCCTTGGAGAGATAGGAGGACGCTTCGTGATCATCTTCAATAATAAGAATCCGCAACATGGTCTCCTTATAAGCGGCTTGATGTTTTTGCGCAAAACAACGGCGGCGGAAAAGTTCCGCCGCCGTTATCCGGTAAGCTCCACCCGAGACGCAGCGGCGCGTTTTGCGGAGCGAACCTACTGCACTGAAAGAGCAAGGGTGGGGCTCAGTGCAGGGTCGTTTTTCTGTTAGCCAACCTTGTTGGTTGGCAAGGCGACAAACCGGTTTGATCTTTCGGTTTCGACGCGCAGCAGAACCGCCTTGCGGCCTTCCTCATCGGCCTTCAACATGGCCTTGACCACATCAGCCGGAGTTTTGACTGCAGTACCACCAACTTCGGTGATCCGGTCGCCTGGGCGCAGACCCTTTTCAGCTGCAGCGCTGTCGGGATCAACATCGGCAATCACGACACCTTCACCGCTGACACCGGCCACTTTGGCTGTGGTCAGCTCAAGGCCGAGATCGTCCAGGCTGGTTGTGCCGTCTTCGCTCTGGGTCACCGCAGCCATCTGCTGAGGATCTTCGAGCGCGCCGAGCGTTACGGCGATTTCCTCTTCACCGCCATCACGCCAGACTGTGACGTCGACCTTGCTGTCAGGCGCATAGCCAGCGATCATTTTGGAAAGGGCTTTCGGATCCTTGATGTCGATACCGTCAACCTTGATGATCGCGTCGCCTGCCTTGAGGCCAGCCTTTTCAGCCGGGCTGCCGTCCTGAGCTTCGGCGACGATTGCGCCAGCTGCCTTTTTAAGACCGATGCTTTCAGCGATATCGTCGCTTACAGCCTGGATCTGTACGCCGAGCCAACCGCGCTCCACAGAACCGTCTTTCTTCAGATCGGCAATAATGTCAGTCGCTGTGGATGACGGGATCGCGAAGGCGATGCCGACGTTGCCACCGGATGGGGAGTAGATCGCAGCGTTCACGCCAATCACTTCACCCTTCATATTGAAGGCCGGGCCGCCAGAGTTGCCGCGGTTGACCGGTGCATCGATCTGAATGAAGTCGTCGTATGGACCAGCGCCAATATCGCGTCCACGAGCTGATACGATCCCGGCAGTTACGGTGCCGCCAAGGCCGAACGGGTTACCGACGGCTACGACCCATTCACCAACGCTCGGAGCGTCATCGGAGAATTTGACGTATGTCAGATCATGATCGGTGTCGACTTTCAAAAGGGCCAGATCGGTGCGTGGATCGGTGCCGATCAGCTTGGCGTCATACTCGTCACCATCGCTGTTGATCACGGTGAACTCGCTGCCGTCTTCGACCACGTGGTTGTTGGTGACAAGATAACCGTCTTCGGAGATGAAGAAGCCGGAGCCCTGGGCCGTTCCGTATTTATGCAGCGGCTTCTGGGATTTGCCAGAGCCCTCTCCGCCGAACCGGCGGAAGAAACGATAGAGCGGGTGATCTTCAGGCAGACCTTCCAGGAAGTCGTCAGAGCCATTGAAGCTCATGGTGCGGGGCTTGATCTCGCGCTTCACCTGCACGCTCACCACAGCGGGCGAAACCGCCTGAACAACCGGAGAGAAATCGACAGGACCAGCTGACTTCACAGACACGGGATCCGCCATCGCAAACTGATTGGGTACGATTGTCTGGACAGACAGAACGCCTGCGACGCCAAGGGCCATCACACCGGCCAGTAGGCGGGCCCGGCGCGAGCGAAGGCGAGTTGATACTTGCTTGACGTTTTCGATTTTCATTTCACGTTCTCCAGTGGTTCGAAACCAGGTTGGTCAGAAAGGCAATGAAGCGCTTGCGGGGAGAAGGCTTCATTGCTGATACCGGAGACTATGGGGTGCGCAACCTTACAGGCGCCTGTCTGAAGGATTAAGCTTTAGTAATGTTGGCCTTGCGGGAAAAAGCGAGGCCCTTTTATGAAGGGGTTCGCGCGCTCAATCGGCTGCAAACACGACAGGCGTATCCCCTGCCTGCCATTTGACAAACTTCGGCATGATCGCAGCAAACCGCTCGCTGGTTTCGAAGGTGCGCAGACGTGCCGACAGATTCGGCCAGGGTTCGGCATTGAACCAGTCGCGATCAACGTTCGCGAATTGGCGCAAGAACGGCAAAAACGCGTAATCGGCAAGACTGGCCCTGTTTCCAAACAACCAGGGAGTGCGCGCCAACCGTGCCTCCAGCTCCATCAAGATCGCGGCAGCCGCACTGCGCTCCTCGGTCGTGGAGGCGTCTGGGTAACGCGTGTCATACTTATAGCGATCAAGATGGCGCTTGAAGTCACCATCAAGACGACCGATCAACGCCAGCATCTCATCGCGTGAGCCTTCATCTGGTTTCAGCCAGTTTTCCGGGTCTGATTGCTCCAGCGCCCACAGCATGATGTCGAGACTTTCATCAATCACCGTACCGTCGCCTGTCATCAAACAGGGGACTGTCCCGCTGGGGCTGGTTTGAAGGAACTCAGGGGCCTTGTCGCGCAGCAAAATCTCCCTTAATTCAACAGCCGCACTGCTGGAAAGAAGAGCCAAACGCGCGCGCATCGCATACGGGCAGCGCCGAAATGAATAGAAAACTGGAAGACTGGACATAAAATGTGTGTCCGACATCACTTGCACAAGGTCAAGATAGATTTTCGCGTACAAAGTTCACTAAGCCAACGAAAAACCTTGCTCTTTTCAACATAGAGTAGAAGTAAAACAACGACATCTCCTAACGTTACGTATATTGACGAAAGATGCAATTTTTCAGTGAAAATACTGACCCCAGCAAAGTTATTTACCGTAGGTATACCTATTGACTGTATTGTTTCGCCAATAAGTAAAGGCACGGATAGGTCTGGGGTATGATTGAAGAGCTCGTAAAGCTCACAAAGTCGATTTCGTCATCAAAACAGGAACGCCTGGTTGATCACGTAACGAAGTTGTTTGTACCGCTCCACGCCAGCAAGAAAAAGCTGGAAATGGAGGCCTTCAACTCGCTCTTGAGCGGGGTCTTTGACGATGTGAGCCGTGGCTCTCGCCAGATCATTGCGGATCGTCTCGGCGCGCGGGAGTTCACTTCCGCGGATCTCGCCATGAAAGTGGCGATGGATGACGACATTCAAATCGCGCGTCCCGCACTCGAGAAGTCGCCTGTCCTGACACACGCACAGCTGATGAAGATCGCCAAGGTCAAGGGTCAGGATCATCTGATGGCGTTGACCAAACGCGATCACATCGACCCCAAACTTGCAAAGCTCATCTTGAAGCGCGGCGGTAAGAACGTGCGCGAGTCGCTGGCGCAAAATGTCGGCGCGGAAATCTCACAAGAAGATTTCCAGATGATCGTGAAAGACTTGCCGAACCAGCTTGGTGACAAAATACGCCATTTGCGCAAATCCAACCAACAGCTTGTCCAGGAACTGTTCAACGACACGGCTGGCAAAATGTCAGGCCCCGAGCTGGAGCCTGGAAAAGGAAAAATACCGCTCAAACAATGGTTCAGCGGTATTCGTGGCGGTCATATTTCCATCGAAAAAGCCATCTCCCAGCTTTGCATGGAAAAGAACCTTTATGATGTTGCCGCGCTTTTGTCTGTCGCGTCCGGCATTGACCAGAAGTACATGAACAGTCTGATCATTCGCTATGATTCCACGGGCATCGCGATTGTCTGCCGTGCCATCGGCATCCCGGACATGGACTATTCATCCATCTGCAAGGCACGTTGCCATCACCTGAAGTTCCCGGTGTCCACCGGCAACAAATGGTTGACCAACTATCACGTGCTCGATCCGCTGGACGCCAAGCGCTTCCTCGGACTTATGAAGCTGAAGCTCCGCACAATGGCCGAAAAGGCCGCCTAGTCGCCCGGTTTTCCAGGGTGATAAGTGTCGTCGCCGCCTTGGGCATCAAGCAGGCGTTCCAGTCGCTCCTGTTCGGCCGCAGTCAGCTCGAATTGATGATCGCCCTCCTCGGCCTCGCGTCGACGCGCTCCCATTGAGCGATAGGCCAGATAACCTCCGAGCACGAGCGCCAGTGGAATGGTCGCCCACAACAATGCGGTGTGCCAGGCAAATCTCGGCTCGAGCAGGACGAACTCGCCATAGCGCGAGACAATGTAATTCAGAACATCCGCGTCACTGTCACCGTCCACGAGGCGCTCACGCACCAGAATGCGCAAATCCTTGGCCAAAGGCGCATCACTGTCATCGATGGACTGGTTCTGACACACCATGCAGCGCAGCTTGGCAGACAGTTCTCTGGCCCGCTGCTCCAAAACCGGATCCGGCAGGATCTCGTCGGGCGTCAGGGCTTTGGCGGGAAGCAGTCCCGTCAACATAACAAACAGAAGAGCGGCGCAAAGCCCAATTGCGGATCGACCACGCACGTTCATGAACCTGCCCCAGTCGATGTGCCGGCTCCGGATGTGCTGGTGCCCGCAGTTCCCGAGCTGGACGTCTGCCGCCTGCGCGAGGGCGTCGGCGCGCCAACCCGCAGCCGGCGATCCATGATCGACAATCCGCCGCCGATCGCCATGACCACACAGCCAAGCCAAATCAGCAACACCAGGGGCTTGAAGTAAGCCCTGATATCCAGGCTGCCATCCTGGTGAATTTCACCCAGAGCCAGATAGAGCTGTGAAACGCCACTGGTCATGATCCCGGCTTCGGTCGTCGGCATCCGGCTGGCTTCATAAACCCGTTTGGAGGGTGTCATTGTACCGGCGACGACACCGGCCTTGCGCACTGTGAAGCGACCGATATCTTCAATGTAATTTGGCCCTGTTGCGGGCGACAAACCGTCAAAGGTCACCTGATAGGACCCCACGTCGACGGACTGTCCGGGCTTCATTGTCAGGACCACTTCGGTCTGAAATGCGGTTGCCGATACGATGCCCAAGACCGTAACACCGACGCCGAAGTGGGCGACAGCTGTCCCCCAGGCAGACCCGGGAAGCCCGACAATGCGTCTGATGCCCTTGAGGGGACCAACGGATGAAAATTTGCCGCGCGACCATAGCTCGGACACCGAGCCGGCCATCACCCAGACAGCAAGCCCCACTCCAAGCGCTGCCAGAATATTGTCAGCGCCCCACGACCACAGCATGACCAGGGCAAGGACGAGCGCCAGGGCCATGGCGGCATAGAGCCGCTGCGCAACGGCCAAAAGGTCGCCGCGCTTCCAGGCCATCGACTGACCAAAGGGAATAACGAGCAGCAACGGCACCATCAAGGGGCCGAACGTCAGATTGAAGAACGGTGCACCAACGGAAATCTTAGTCCCGTCAAATGCATCAAGCGCCAGCGGATACAGCGTTCCGACAAAGACCGATGCAGTGGCTGCGGTCAGAAAGAGGTTGTTGAAGACCAGCGCGCCTTCGCGGCTGATGGGCGCAAAAATACCGCCCTGTTTCAGGAGCGGTGCGCGCCAGGCAAACAGGCTGAGCGAACCACCAATGAAAAGGCACAAGAGGACGAGGATGAACACGCCCCGCTGTGGATCCGTGGCAAAGGCATGAACGCTGGTCAAAACGCCCGAGCGCACCAGGAAGGTGCCCAGCATTGACAAGGAGAACGTGATGATCGCCAGCAGAACTGTCCAGACCTTCAACGCGTCGCGCTTTTCCATCACCAACGCAGAGTGCAGCAATGCTGTTCCCGAGAGCCACGGCATAAGGGAGGCATTTTCGACAGGATCCCAGAACCACCAGCCACCCCATCCCAGCTCATAGTAGGCCCAGTAGGAGCCCATCGAGATGCCAAGAGTGAGAAACACCCAGGCAAGCAGGGTCCATGGCCGCACCCATCGGGCCCAGGCAGCATCGAGACGCCCGAGGATCAAGGCGGCAACGGCGAAGGAAAAGGTGATCGAGAAGCCGACATAGCCGATGTAAAGAAGGGGCGGATGGATCGCCAGCCCAATGTCCTGCAAGATCGGGTTCAGACCATTGCCTTCAATGGGCGCGGGCAGCTGGCGTTCAAAGGGATTGGAAGTTGCCAGAATGAAGAGCAGGAAACCGGACACGACCCAGGCCTGCACAGCCAGCGTTGCCGCGCGCAATGGAGCTGGCAAATTGGAGCCGAATGCCCCGACAAGCGCGCCGAAAAACACCAGGATCAGGACCCAGAGCAGGACAGACCCTTCATGATTCCCCCACACCCCCGAGATCTTGTAGATCAGAGGTTTTTGGGAGAAGGAATTCTGCACCACATTGGCGACAGAGAAATCCGAAACCAGATAGGAATAGGTCAAGGCGGCAAAGGACAGCCCCACCATCAGGAACATGTGAATGGACACCGGCCGGGCGATCGCCATCAGGCGCGCGTCCCGTTTCACAGCCCCCAGCATCGGCAAAACCGACTGCACCAGCGCCATGACAAACGCCAGGATCAGTGCGAAATGTCCAAGCTCCGCAATCATGCGACCAACCGGCTTGTGTCTCGTATGCTCATGGTGTGCTCTGTCTTCATGGGCGCAGCCTATTCATTTCCCTTCCAGACACCCTGTTTCTTCAAGGTCTCGGCGACTTCCTTGGGCATGTAGTTTTCATCGTGCTTTGCAAGGATCGTATCGGCATTGAATGCCCGGGCACCGATCAACTCCCCTTCCGCGATGACGCCCTGCCCTTCACGAAACAGATCCGGCAAAATGCCCTGATAGGTCACAGCAACAGTATTGGCACCATCCGTGACCTTAAAGGCCACACGAGAGTCTTCAAAGCGCTCCAGAGAGCCTTCCTCAACAAGACCACCAAGACGCATGCGCTGGCCCAGTGGCAGGTCCTTTTCGACAATGTCCGTCGGTCCCTGAAAGAAGACAATCTGATCATTGAGGGCGGCCAATATAAGACCCACTGCCAGAACCAGTACGGCTCCGACGCTGCCAATGGTGATCAAACGGCGCTGTTTTCTCGTCATGTCCCCTCATCTGCTCGCGAGCAGATCACTCTCCCCAAGATCGACGTTGTTTGCCTCGCCAGCATGCTGGCTCCTCCCGGCCTTCAGCTATTGCGATACCGATAGCCCAAGCTCCCGGCCCAGAGCCTCAAGCTGTGCAATGGCTGTACTCTCGTCCTTAAAGCTGTTTTTGGCTTTTTCCAAGGCGGCTTGCGCATCCTCAGGCCTTTTCAAAACCACATAGGCGCGGATCAGACGGGTCCATTCCTGAAGCCCCCCACCCTCGGTGGTGAGGCGCTCCGACAGGCCCGCAACCATGCCTTCAATCATTGCCGCACGATCCGCTTCAGTCATGTTGGATGCCGCAGACACGTCGGCGGCCGTCGGCCCCGGCGCATCGGTGGCCAATTCACCGCCCTGAAGTTCCGCCAATCGTGTTCTGGCAACCTCAACCCATCCAGCGCCTTCTTGCGCATCCTCAAGGAGGCGCCGCCATGCGGTGCGCGCTTCTTCCACCCGGCCTTCCTGGGTCAGCGCTTCTGCAAGGTAAAACCGTGGCTTCACGGCCTCGGGATCGAGGCGATTGGCGCGCTCAAAGGCCGCGCGTGCCTCGTCA
This sequence comes from Paracoccaceae bacterium, assembly GCA_013373445.1. Taxonomy (GTDB): domain Bacteria; phylum Pseudomonadota; class Alphaproteobacteria; order Rhizobiales; family Stappiaceae; genus Roseibium. The sequence continues at coordinate 16,825 of JABXHV010000042.1, forward strand.
TTCACAATGCCCTGATCAATCGCGAGCAGCGCTTCTCCATAACCGATCTCACGCTGATAGGTCGAGCCCAGCAGCGAGGCCGCCTTGGCATAGGCTGTTGCGGCACGCGCCGGATCTGCGATGCGCATATAGACTGGCGCGAGAATGTCCCACCCCTGCCCGTCATTTGGATTATCTGCCAGATGTTGCTCGACGCGCGCAATCAGCACATCAAGGCTCTGATCCTGCGAGGGCACATTCAAACGCGCTTGCAAGGGCTGGTCTTCAGCACCCGGCACACCCAAAAACAGATAGAGCACAATGGAGGCAACAGGAATAAACAGCAATGCGGCACCCTGGATCAGCGCCGTAGCGTAACGCGACATGCCTTTGTTCGCGGAAGACCTGCTTTTCAGCAGCTCGTCGACACCCAAAAGCCGACGTGCGATCTCGATACGGGCTTCGCCAGCGGTTTCAGGTTCGATCAACCCGCGCGCAAGATCTCGATCCAGCTCGTCAATCTGATCCTTGTAAACGGCCATATCAGCGGAGAGACTGTCCTCGGCTGCAAAGTCGGCACGTCTGGCACGCTGTGCGGGGATCAAAATCACGAGGGCTGCACCAACAGCCAAAAGGGACGCCACAAACCAGAAAATCATGGTCTGACTATAGACACGCTTGAAGACTGTGGTGCAAGCACACGCGACATCACATTCACGAAAATTCGCTTGCTTCCCAGCCCTTTCGGAAAATGGTCAGCGCTTTGGCGCCGGTGTTTGCTTTATTGAGGCATTCCCGCTTCCGGGAACTTGCAGGAGTGTCAGGCAACGCCCCGGCGCTGGTGAACGAGCTCAGGCTCCTTGGCAAGAGCGCTATGCCGGCTTCGTCTGAGCTGCTGGGCAAATTTGCTGCCGTAGTAGATCTCGCTGAACTGGATAGCCGTATCAAGCGCCATCAGCACCGCGTCGCGGCGCGGTCCGACCGTCGTGCCCAATGTGCTCATCAAGCTGCGGGTCTTGTACTCCAGTGCCTGCTCCAACCCCTGACGGGTCCGCAAGCTGACGTCATTGACTGCAAATATGTCATTCGACTTGCCCACCAGCACAAGCGTATGCAGCGCCCGCACGGCCTGATCCAGAACCTCGGTGTTACGTTCGAAATTGCCTTGACTATCGACTTCCGGGACCTCGATGGCTTCAAGCACCAGATCATGCACATTGCCCAGCTCGGAGGTCACGATGCTCGACACCTGGGTCTTGCTCTGCGCAAGCCGCTTGAACCATTGCGGCATGACTTTCAGGTCCAGATCACGCTCAATGGAACTCACGAGCGCACGGTAGTCCTCGAGGGCTCTGGCGAAAGCAACCGGGTCAGGATTGTACTTGCGATGTTCATCGGCAAGGATGCACAGGCGATCTGCCTCGCTCATAACCACATCGATGAACGGCGAGAATTCCGATTTGCTTAGCGCCCGCGTGCTGTCTGTGCCGGCCAGACGGATCGCGAAGGAACACAATGATGCGGTGTGCTCTGCGCGGCGTTGCAAGGCAACTGCGACAATGGCAACGCGGTCCGGATGCTGACTGGTCAATCGCTTGACCATGTTGAGCATCCTGCCGCCCTCGCGCAGTTCATGATCACTGACCACATCCGGAATGCTGTCCAGAAACGGGCCAAGCCAGTTTTCAGCGGCAAAGATTTTCAGGATATCCGTCAGGTTCCGATAGCCACGCTCCCCACCCATTTCGATGGTCAGGTTGCGACGCGCCTTGTCCGCTTCACTCAGATGTTCGAGATAATCGGACATGGCGTCGATCGCGCGATGGCGAACCTGAACAATCTTGCGTTCAAGCTGCTGATCATTGACCTTTTCGTCTTCGGAGTCCTTGAGCAGTTCGGCCAGATCCACAGGCAGAATATCGCGCTGAAGCCAGCGCCACGCCCGGTCCAGGGCCTCGCGTTCGATGCGCGCCTCCTGCTTTACCGGCAGGACTTCGTTGATCAGGAATTCGTCAAGCGGACTGAAGAAGTGCCGCTCTACAAGGCTGCGACGTGACCCGAGCCGCGGCCGTTCTTCGGCAATCGGCTCCCAGCCGCGCAGCAAACCGGTGGAGGCATCAAGGATCAGCTCGACATTTTCATCGGCACTGCCGGTGTCTCTGGCACGCTCAAGATTGCGGACAAGACTTTCCACCGCCTTCGGGGACAGGTCCTTCAGGTATTTCTGAATTTTGCTCGACTTTAGATCGCTTGCCGCCATCATCTGCGTTCGTACCAAGGCTAAAAGATAACGTGAGCCTAGAAGACAACGCTTAAATAAAGGTTGCGATAACCAGTTTCGCAGCTTTCATCACCGTTAGAATATGCATTGAAAAACAGGTACTTGAGATAATACCTGAAAGACGTCTGGGAAATAACGTATTGAATTTGGCTTAGCCGATAATGCGCCATTCGTCTTTTTCGGCACGGCAGGCAGCGCCGCGTGCGGAAATCGGACGGTTATCAATCAGCATGTTGTAGGTGAGTTCCCGGCAGACCTGATCATTGACCTGATAATACGGGCCGGTGGCGACTGACCCCGTGTGGCCGGTCTTGTCATTCTGCCATGGAATAACGGCCCCATCGGCGCGGGCCAGCAACGCCTTTTCCTGGGCCACTGTGATCTGTTTGCGATCAGAGCGTTCCAGGGACGCGCCAAGCTCGTTGCTCAACAGCACTTCTATCGCCGTGCCCGCTTCGCTGTTTGTCATCGAGGAGCTGTCGCGAAAATCAGCAGTCCATGCGGACAAACCACCGGAGTTTGCAGAGCTACAGCCAGCAAGGGCTGCTCCCAACAATCCAATAATAAGTGCCTGTTTGAACCGCATCTTGGTATTCCTAGAACTTCTATGCCTGACTGAATCACGCCCGATGAACCAGTGTAGCATCGATCTTCAAAATATAAGTGCCCAATGTATTCTTTTTAAGTCTTCCCGATGCGCCCTGCAATTCCAAATACTTTGATCTTACACAGATGGCAGCAACAGTGTGGCCTTCAGGCCACCTTTGTCACTGCGCGACAATTCAAATTCCCCGCCGTAGACCCCTGCAAGATCAGCAACAATTGACAATCCAAGTCCGGTTCCAGGCACGGTTTCATCAAGACGCTTGCCGCGTTTGACCGCTTCAAGGCGCTGATCTTCCGACAGTCCGGGCCCATCATCTTCAACACAGATTTCAAACAGGGCCCGGGCGCTTTCTTCCTGAGACACGGCAGCAACGCTGATCTGTACTTCCAGATCCGCCCACTTGCAGGCGTTGTCGAGCAGGTTGCCGACCATTTCTTCCAGGTCCTGCTGCTCGCCGCGAAAGCGCAAGTCGCTCAATTCATCCGTATCCGGCATATCGAAGGCGACATCCTTGTCCCGGTAGATTTTGGACATGGCGCTCACCATGCGCTCGAGCACCGGCGTCAGTTCACAGGAAACGCCAATCACCCGGCGCTGCGCGGCCATGCGGGCGCGTTCCAGGTGATGCTGGATCTGGGTCGACATCAGGGTTGCCTGCTCGCCGACCTTGTCGGCGAACTCGCCCTCCGTCGACCGGGCTTCATTGGTGATGACGCTCAAGGGGGTCTTGAGCGCATGGGCCAGATTGCCAACATGGGTGCGTGATCGCTCAACCACTTCCCTGTTGGCATGAATAAGCGCATTCAACTCGACGGCTAAAGGCGCAAGCTCGCCGGGCAAGTCCTCGTCGATCTTTTCCGCCAGGCCGCGTCGGACCTCAATCAGCGACCCTCCCAGACGCTTGAGTGGTTTCAGCCCGACACGCACCTGAAGATAAATCGCTCCCAGGAGACCAGCACCAAGGATCACCATGGTCAGAAGCACCAATCGCCGGAATTGCCTCACATCCTCGCGAAAATCATCGGTCTCGGCGGCAACAATGATGTCATAGTTGTTGCCGTTGATCTCGACTGTCAGCCGGCGTACGCGCACTTCCTGCTCTGCCGGACCAATGGCGAAATAACTGGTGTCCGGTTCCTGCCTGTCGCCCTGCCCCACCTGCAACATGTCGCCAACGAGCGAGGGCGAGGCGAACAAGACCTCGTTGCTGGCGTGATCGATGACGGTCCAGTACCAACCAGAGAAAGGCAGATCGAACCGCGGCTCGCCAAGGCCTTGCGGCTTGCGCACAAGGTCACCCTCGGCGTCGCTGTCACCAGCCACATTGCCATCGGGCACCATGTTCGCAACAATGGTCTTGAGATAGACACCCAACTGGGCGTCAAATGCCCGTTCGCTGGCAGCGCGGTAGAGCCCTGCAAGCACAATCCCGGCCACCGCCAACGCCAGCATCGACCAGACCGTCGCAACCGTCATCAGGCGGCGGGCAAGCGAAACCTGGCGCTTGGGCTTGCGCCGCTTTCCCTCGCTGTCGCCAGGCTTGTCGGTCTCAGCCGTCAACGGGTTCTCCAAGGCGATAACCAAGACCGCGAACGGTTTCGATCAGATCTGATCCAACCTTTTTGCGCAAACGGCCAACAAACACTTCTACAGTATTGGAATCCCTATCGAAATCCTGCTCGTACAGATGCTCTGTCAGCTCGGTTCTCGAGATCACCTTGCCCTGGTGATGCATCAGATAAGACAGCACGCGGTATTCATGCGAGGTCAGTTTGATCGGGCTTCCATTGAGGGTGACGCGGCTGGCACGCAGGTCGAGACGCAACTCGCCGCATGTCAGTTCGTTGGAGGCATGCCCTGCCGCACGGCGCACCAGGGCGCGCACACGCGCCAGAATTTCTTCCATGTGAAACGGCTTGGCGACATAGTCATCGGCGCCGGCATCTATTCCGGCCACCTTATCCGACCAGCGGTCGCGTGCGGTCAGGATCAGCACCGGCATCTTGTGTCCGTCGCGGCGCCAGTTCTCCAGAACCGACAGGCCGTCGATCTTCGGCAAGCCGAGATCCAGAACCACCGCGTCATAAGGCTCGGTATCACCCAGAAAATGGCCTTCTTCACCATCGAAGGCAGTGTCAACGGCGTACCCGGCTTCAACGAGTGAATCGGTCAGCTGGCGGTTGAGATCGGCATCATCCTCGACAACGAGCAGGCGCATGTGAACTCCGTTTCTTCAACTTCAATCTGTTCCAGGATCAATCAGGCGACGTGCGCGCACCTAGCGGCTCGCATTCAGCACTTTGGTCTGGACTTTGCCGCCGACCAGTACGGCCAGCCGGTAGACATAGCGTCCGCCCTCGATGCACAGGTCCGCCTTGACGACTTCGCCGCCGGCAGCTGCAAGCATCGATCCAAGGGGCGCGGCCTGGCCCGAGGCAACGGCCGCGCGTGCTTCGGCTTGCGACAGACACTGCGCGTTGGCAGCGCTTATCGGTGCCAACAGCAGAAGGACTGCAAGGCAAGTTCGCCTAAATTTCATGTCCAATCACCACCATCTTGATGCGTCGGTGCCTCCACCTGACGCGGTCTAACGATTCCATGGTGATCTTATTAGACCTTGCCACCTGAACACCAGCTGAACATTGCGCGGCCAAACATTCACTGAAAACAAGCCTTTCAGGGGGGCGTCGTTGCACAAGTCAGGCGCAAGAGCTAGGATTTCAGCAGGCTATTGAGCGGAGGAGGCACAATTGACCCGACTTTTGAGACTGTCCGTCTGGCGCAAGGCACTGGCATTACCGGTCAGCTTTCTGCTTTCCATGATGTATCTTCTGCCCGCCAGCGCCTGTCCGTTGGCGCTTGTGATTGCCATGGACGGATCTTCCAGCGTCAATTCCGAAGAGCACGAGATGCAGGTCGCAGGCCTCGCAGAGGCGCTGCGCGACGACGATGTTGTCGAAGCAATCCAGGCCGTTGGCGGCATCTGGTTTTCAAGTTTTGAATGGAGTGGGCGCTCTCAGCAGAGCATTCAGGTGGGATGGCGCTTTCTGGAAGACCGCGAAGGCATTGAAAAGGCTGCAGAACGATTGCAGCGCTCGGTGCGCGGCTTCACGCAATATCCAACAGCGCTCGGATATGCGCTTGGCTTTGCCGCAGTCCATTTGAAACAGGTGCCGGAGTTCTGCGTGCGTCAGGTGATCGACGTCGCCGGTGATGGCATCAACAACGAAGGTTTCAGCCCGCAGATCGCCTATGGAGCGTTCCCCTTCCAGGATGTCACGGTCAACGCGCTTGCTATTGCCGGAGCAAAGCCTGATCCGGTTCATTACTATCAAAATGAGGTGATCCGTGGTCCGGGATCATTCGTGGAAGTGGCACAAGGCTTTCAGGATTATGCGGCTGCGATGAAGCGCAAACTGTTGCGCGAGGTCGGCACCAGCTACTCGGTCAATCTTGATCCGGCGCTTGCGCCAGCAATGCCAAAAATGACAACTCTGGAATACTGAACAAGAGGCGGTCAGGCATCGTCATCGGGATTTCGATGCACACCCTTGCGCTCCATTTCGAGATAGAAGTCCTTGAGCGTTGTACCAGGCTCAGCGCGAAAACGCTCTCCTGTCGCCGTAATGCTTTCGATGCGATCCACGCGGAACACACGAAAATCATTGCGCAGCTCGCACCACGCAATCAGCGTCCAGACCTTGCCCCAGAACCATAGCCCGAGGGGACGGATGTGCCGCTGTGAGGCTGCATTCGCCTTGTCGCAGTAGTTAATCTGAAGCTGCGAGGAAGCTTGCGCCGCAGCCTCCAGAGTGTCGATCCGCATACGAACGGCATCGGTCATCTCTGGTGCCAGAGAATGGATCTGCACATCCTTTGACGTGGTTTGAAGATCGTCCGGCAAGACGGCCTCAATCTTTGACAGAGCCTCTTCAGCAGAGCGCGCCATGTTCAGACCGCCCCAGGCACGGACCAGCCGGGCCCCGGCGATGAGGGCTGAAATCTCCTCACGGGTGAACATCAGCGGCGGCAGGTCATAGCCAGACCGCATGAGATACCCGAGACCGGCGGCGCCATCGATCGGCACACCGGAAGCCTGCAGGTCGGCGATGTCGCGGTAGATCGTGCGCTCGGACACCTCCAGCCATTCGGACAACTGGGCGGCACGAATGAGCCGACCACCTCGCAAATACTGAATGATCTGAAACAGGCGGTCGGCGCGGCGCATGGGAATGGTCCTGACAAGCAGTGTTGTTAACCGAAAAGGCTAATGGAGTTGCCGTCCGGGTCAAGGCAATAGGTGAAACGGCCAACCGGTATTTCGATCGGATCCATTACAACTTCGCCGCCCGCATCGACCAGTCGTTCCATCGTCTCTTCGAGCGTGTCGGGACAGTTCAGATGAACGGTTGGGCCTGTGCCCTTTGGTGCAGGTTTGCCCGGATACAGATGCCCGGACCGGCCGCCTTCCTTGACCGGGAACATGGCGATCGGGTTGGGACCCATATCCTGGACGGTCAGTTCTGTTTTGAAAACCGTGTTGTAAAAGGCGATGGACTTGTCGAAATCCGTGACCGGGATTTCAAACCAGACGATGAAGTTTTCAGGTGTAAATGGCATTGCTGCTTCCTTTGTTCGATAACAAAGGTTCAATCGCACAGGGCTCCTGACAGCATTCTGTCAGGAGCCTTTGACCAATTTGATTTATCCCTCGGCAGTCTTTGCAACAGGGCTTTTTCACGCAGCCGGAGGTTCTGGATCATTCGGATCTGGTTCTGCCGGTTTGGCAGGGTCAGCGCCCTTCGAACCACTGCCATCACTGTCCATAGGCTGCCTGCCTCCGAGCCCCCTCACCTTTGCGATGCGGGTCACGCCCTTCGCGCCATCGGCCAGGAAGAGGCTGGTCACGACCAGTCCGCCCCAGTCCTTGAGAACCGGCACATCGGTGATGTTCCAACCGAAGTGAAAGACATTGTCGATACACAGCGCTGCCCACCAGATGCCGAGCGGCAAGACAAACACCAGCCGTCCCATACGGCTGACAGAGAACGGCAAGCCGTCGTCAATCAGAGAGAACTTGCGTGCCTGGGCACGGGCATGAATTTCTGCACGCACCTGTTCAACAGCCAGTTCGACGCTCTTTTCCTTGTCGGTGATCTCGTCATGAAGGCGTGATTCCATATGCGACAGCAGTCGGTGCATGAAGCCTTCGGAAAAGATCGACAGCAGAAAATGGATCATTGCTGCTTCCTCTCGCTTGTCTGTGCCTCGCGTGACCATCCAGCCTGGCCGTGGGTCACATGGCGCAGCAAGATGTTGAACAAGGTCACGCCGATGACCACCAGCGGCAGCCTGTCGGCAGGCAGAACCTTGGTCCAGTCGGCAATCGAGAGTTCATCCAGAAGCTCAGCCACGATGGCCAGACTGCCAAGTGAGCCGTTGAAGGCCAGTGTTTTCCAGCCCGTCATGGGTCCGCGCTCTGTCATGTGTCCGCGCTCTGTCATGGGGCCTCCATCTGTCTTGCGAAAAACGGTTCTAGTGATCTCCAGCAGGGATGGGAGATACTTGATGACCGGTATAATCAGTCGTGACATTGCGACGTTCATCAGACGGTTTCCTTGTGATTTTGTGAGGAAAAAGACCGGACATGCCCGAGCTGAGCCAATCGCGGATACGGCCGCGAAACCGCCATGCGAGTGCGGCCAGCAGGATCAGTCCGAGCGCGGCCAGTCCGATCCCCAGCCCCCAGCGCCAGTCAAAGCCCAAAGCCTGACTGCCCGCAGCACTGGCCATTCCACCGCATAGCGACGACACGTCCGCCTTGCGTTTGCCCAGCTCCCTTTGCAGCTGGGCGCGGGTTGCCGGTCCGGCAATGCCGTCGACGACCAGTTCCGGGTGGGTGCGTTGAAAGGTCGTGACCGCCTGGCGGGTGCGCAGGTCCATGCGGCCATCAAGATCACCTTGCAAGAAACCCAGCGCGTGAAGTCCCTTTTGCAGATCTTCGATCTGAGGATCGAACCGGGGGGCAGCGGCCGCCGAACTGCCATCGCGCAGGTGTCTGCCGGTCAAAAGCACCTGGGCTTCCTCGCGCCGCCGGCGCACCAGACCGGCCAGTCGTTTACCGCCAGCCGTCGTGCCGGTGCGCTCCAGCAAGGTTGCCGCTTGCGCGAAATCCTTGCGCGCGAGGGCCCTGGCCCAGCGCCAGCCAAGGGCCCGGGCCCCAAGATTGTAAACCACCGAAACACAGGCATCGAAGCGTGCCTGATCCAGAAAGGCAAAGGCCCGGCGGACCGGTACGGCATATTCATGATCAATCAGTTTCAAAAGAACCTGATTGGCTTCCTCGCGCGAAATGCTGTCGCCGGGCTGCAGATCATGACCATGCCGGGTTCGCCACCAGCTGGCAAAAACCCTCGAGCGCATGGTGAAGCCGTATCCGATGGTCAGGATCCCAACCGGATCGCGATAGGCCCTGGAGACAAATCCCTCATGCCTGGCCAGAAATGCCAGACCCTGATCACTCATTTGCATTGTTTTCTTCTCCCTCAACGCGGAGCCACCCGTTCGGGTGGTTCCGGGACCTGAAACGGTTCAGGAGGCCGGGACACTGGCCTCCAGAAAATGCACGGCGATACGCACGCTGCCGCCGGAAAAGCTGCCGCCATTGGCGCTCAGGCGGATCGTTGTCGGTGCGTAGAAGGCCGTCGGGCCGATAACCCCGGAGTTGGTTGCTCCTGCGCTCACGCCCAGACTGCCGCCGAACTTTGACGGCTCGCCATCAAGGCCGCAGTCATAGGACGTTACTCCCAGGACATTTGTGATTGTGCGGCAGGCAACGGCGAAACAAATCGCACGGTTAGGGATCTCGATGGTGCTTTCGACAAAGCTTCCCGAGAGCGTCTCCAGCAGTTCTTCGCGCACTGACAGGGACAGCGCCGCCCCACTGGCACTTTGTGCAACAACGTCCGTATCGGAGGGGGCTTGCGGAAACACTTGCAGCCAGCCGGACGCTCTTTTGACCAGCAAGGCCGCCTCATCTTCCACGAAAGCCTTCAGCCCTGAAAAGGGCGAATGAAAAACCCAGGCGCCATCACGCCATTCGGCGATCTTGTCCGCCGCACCGCTCCAATCTGCGATGTCTTCGCCGACAGGCACCAGATAGCAGTCGCCTTCGTTGAGGCCGCCCGGCGCGGGCACACCTGCCGTGCGGGACAGCAGATAGAGCTGCGCCAACGCATCCAGCTTCACCAGAGCCTCGTTGTGAGTGATGTGCTTTTGCGCCTGTGCTGCAGAAAGCACGGGCAGTTGGAACCTCAAGGTGTCAGACATGGCAGGTGACCTTTCGCTGAAAGCCGCGACCAGCCGTTGCCGACATCTGGCAAACGGCAAATGTGAGGGAGGAAACAGGGCCGCCGAAGTCGGCGATTTCGTCGCCGGACGCATAAAGGCACGATGGCTCCGAGCTGGTCAGGGTGCGCAGGACCGTGCTGCCGCCCGCATCCAGAATGTCGACTTCATAGGCCTCAAGTGCCTCGCCCAGCGGGACTTCGACCTGATCCCAGCTGTCGCCGCCGCGCCGGGTCTGGCGTACAAATGTGATGGATAGGCCCGATGGCAGGCGTTTTGCCCGCAGATGCACCGGTGCCAAAGGTTTGGCACCACGCGCTGTTGCCGTGTGTTCCAGATCGAGCACGATTTCCGCATCCAGCGCCGTTCCGGCTGGCACCAGCCGATAGGTCAGCTCCAGACCTATCCGATCACTGGTCAGCGGCACCAAAGGACAGGTCGTGCGGTCGAGTAGCACCACATCTGCGCCGGTTTCTGCGCCTTGCAACATTTCGGGTTCTGTTCCGGCCTGCGCGCGCAGCAAGCCACTCAACTGGTAGGTCAAGGCGCCGGTGAGCTCTGCGTCCCTGAACTGGAGGATTTCATAGCCGCCGCCACTGGTGCGCACGGCAAGCGCGTTCTTGCCCGCCAGCACCGACGCTGCATCACGCGATTGCAGCACCCCGCCATAAAGCTCGACTTCCAGCGTGGTGGCCCGGTCCCATACACCCACAGGGCCCGGCCCTATTGGCGCCAGCAGCCGGCCGAGCGTTGCCGGGCGCTCAATGTTTTGAACCAGATCGTAGCCCGTCCCGGTGACGGACCGGAACAGGTTCAATCCGCCTGGCCAGGGCCGCGCAAATCCTGCAAGACGCAGACAATTGTCCGGATCAGCGTCTTCCAGCGGCGGCAGGTCCATCAAGATGCCGTGGGGTTTGCCTGCCTCGGCATTTCGAAAGGCAGTGGCCGGCGCACTCAAATATGCCGTTGTGGGTGCAAGCGTGCTGCCAACGCGTGTTGCCTCAATCCGGCTGGCGTATGCGTCTTCCATACGTTCGATGCGCAACTTCAACGGCGGATCGAATGTCTTGCCGGGCACCGCACCAAGGGCGAAAACATCCCCCGGCTGCAAATCAAGTCGCAAGGGTGACAGCGAGAACTCGGCCCGTTCGCGCTCGCCCCACAGGCGCGCCAGACGCCGGTCTGCCGTCTGCTGCAATTCACTTGCGCCAATCACCGCCCCCAGATCGAGCGTTTCGATCTGACGACTGCCGCTGCCCAGACGGCGTGATGCAACGCTCTGGCGCTGAAAGTCACGTGCGCTTTCTTCTGCGCTCATGCGCACCTCGGACGGCAACTCGCTCTCCTGACCTCTGGTGCGGGCGAGCAAAGGCGCCTCACCGTCCTCCTGAACAAGATCGTCAAAGGTCAAATTGGCAACGGCATCAACGGACTGGCGCTCGATGCGGATCTGGGCGCCCAGATCGCAGGCCATGCCTCCAAAGGCGCGCAGCAGTGGTTCCATGACATCGCGCAGCGCCACAGGTCCGGGCACGGTAATGCCTTCCAACACACCGTCCAGAGATCCGACAGACACATCGGCCGGATCAATCCCGGCGTCCGCCACAAGCTGGCGCAAAAGCGTTGTCAGCGAGAGGGTTCCGGCGCGGCCATTGAGCCAGTGGCCAACCTGCCAGTTCACACCGTCCGCCCAGACCTCCAGGTAGTTGGGAAACGCCGGATAAGGCCGCGCATCCCAGGTCCAGAGATGGATCGCCGCCGGGTCAACCATTCGCCCGGTGTAACTGGCGGCTTGCGGATTGCTGCCCTCTTCAAAATCCGGATAGTACGGATCAAAACACGACAGCCAGGCTTCCAGTGCCCGGCGCTGGATCAGGTCATCACGTGCACCGGAGGAGAAATACGGCACCGCGCTTTCCGATGATTTCGGATCGACAAACAAATTGGGCTGATTGGCCGCCTTGTCGATGGCCGGGATGCCGAGTTCTGTAAATACAATCGGCTTTGACCCGGGCACCCAGCCGGTCGGCGATATTTCTTCAAGGCCTGCGGCGCGCTCGACATGCGGCTCGCTCCACCAGGAGCGGAGATCCTTGGACCGGTAGACCCATGGCTTTCCATAGGCCCCATCGGTGATCGGGGTGCGCACGGCGTTGTTGCGATCCTCAGGGCTTGCGTAATACCAGTCGTGATACTCGCCGCCGGTGATCCCTTCCCTCAGCCCGGCAAGATCATAGGGGTCCTTATTGCCATCCGGGTCTCCTGCCCCGCGCTGATCTGCGATCGGCAGGTAGTTGTCGATGCCGATAAAGTCGATGTCCGGGGAGGCCCACAGCGGGTCGAGCGGGAAGCGCAGCTCGCCATCGCCAGGCACATGCGATCCGTATTCCGACCAGTCAGCGGCATAAGACACTTGTGTGCCAGCCCCCAGAAGCGCCTTTACATCGGCCGCCAATGTCACCAGAGCCGAGACAAATGGATAGGTTCCCGGGGCCGTCTGCGCCTGCGTCAGAGCCTTCATTTCCGAGCCGATCAGGAACCGGGCAACACCGCCAGCTGCCTGCGCCAGGGAGGCAAAATGCAGGATAAACCGGCGGTAGGACCATTCTGTCGGACCGGGTGCACCGCTTCCAACGAAACTCGCGATATCGGAGGCTGTCCCGGCACTGATACGACCACGCCAGGGATAGGCTGGCTGCTCGTCTGCTCCGCCCGGATCAGGCAAACCATTGCCGCTCGGCACATCCATCAGGATAAAGGGATAGAGCATGACTTTGAGGCCGCGCGCCTTCAGATCCTTGATCGCGGCAACGACGCTTGCATCAGAGGGCGTGCCGCCAAATGCCGGACGTCCGTCAACGCTGGAGACCTGACGCGCTGCGGACCGGCTCAGGCCCGCTGCGCTCCAGGTTGCACCGCTGGTGATCTTTTGCGGCACTTCCACCCGCGGGGAAATCTCGCAATGTCCGGCACGCAGGTCATCGCCAAACCAGGACACGACCAGCGCGACACTTTCCAGATTGGGACACAAGTCCTGCAATTCATCCAGTGCGGCTGTCCAGTCTGACCGGGCGCTCACCACGTGTCGGTTGACCGCTTCTGTCACGCCGGGCAAAGGCTGGGCGGTGACGCTGGTGGGATGATAAACAAACTCGCCTGCGCCGGGGATAAGCGTCACGGCGCGAATGTTGTCCTCGAGCGGTTCAATGGACCGAATGACCTCGAAGGTCAGCTGCGGCAGACGATTGCCGAAGGGCTCCAGCGGCAAATGCTCAAAGACCACATAAGCGGTTCCGCGATAGGCCGGGGCATCGCCTTGCAGACCGGCAATCAGCGGATCGGCCAGCTGGGACGTGTCGCCCTTGTAGAACCGGATCGTGAGACTGGAGCGGTCGAGCAGCTTGCCATCAGCCCAGATGCGCCCGAAGCGGGTGATCGGGCCTTCGCACAAGGCGACAGCAAAGTTGCCATAATAGGAATAGCTGCGCACTGTCGTGCTGCTGCCCCCACCACCACCTTTGCCGCCCTGTTTTTCTTCGCTGACTTCTTCCTCAAAGCTGGTGGCCCAGATCACCTGCCCGGCCAGCCTGACCCGGCCATAGACCTTTGGCAGGCTGCCGCCTTCCTGCGAGGACTGGACAGTGACATCTGACAGACGTCCGGTCTCTATGGTTCTGGACGTCCCAAAGAGCGATTGATCGATGACAGATCCGGCGATTGCCCCGGCCGCCTTGCCCAGAACGCCGCCAAGGGCAGCATAGCCAGCCGATTTTCCGAGCGCTGCACCGAGCGCCTGGCCGGCGGTTGTGAGAACCAATGTCGCCATTATGCGCGCGCCTTTCGGTTGCTGTCCGGGAGATCTGAGGGGAACGAAAACACATGCGCCAGACGCCGTTGCCAGGCGCTGGCGAAGGGGCTTTCGACAACACCGATGCGTTCATAGGCGTGGATGAGGCTGCTTGGTCCGGCGAGAATAGCCACGTGCCGGGCGGGCAAATGATCGCGCCAGCGAAACAGCAAGATGTCGGCAGGCTGGCGCTCCTCCAAAGGTTTTTCGACAAACCACCGCCGTCCGGCCTCGGCCAGCTGGTCACAGGATTTGTCCAACGCACCATCGGCCTCATAGGGCGGCACGGCCTCTGGTTCACTGCCGTAAAGCGCACGCCAGATGCCGCGCAAGAGGCCAAGGCAATCAGCGCCGACGCCTCGCAAGCTCGCCTGATGGCGATAGGGCGTGCCGATCCATGCCCGTGCTTCCCTCAGGACCGCCTCGTTGAGCGCGGTCTGCACGGGATCCTCGGTGCTCGCATCAACCAACACGGGGCGCACCATCGTTTTCGCCGGTGTTGCGCGCCGGATAAGACAGAACGAAATCGGTTCCCGGCATGTGCGGAAAACCTTGAAAGTTCAAAGTGTTGGAGAACTTCCTTCGACAGGTCTCGAACCGCTTGTCGCAGCCTGCATAAAGCGTCAGTTGCGTGCCGACCTCCAGCGTCTTCGGCGGGGCTTGCCACAGCCCGATACGGGCGGATGTTGCTGCTGGACCAGAGGCATCCAGCTCATTGGCATGCCCTGCGATCTCGGTTTCAAAACCCTGCTGCGGACCATCGTCGACGCACAGGCGACCACCGGAAAACCATCCGCTGTCAAACCCGTCCAGACCGCTCACCAGCAGCGTACCGGGAGCCTCGATCGCGGAGACAATCGCCTGGGCCTTGAATTGCGGATCCTCCAGATCCAGCTGGCAGCGCGTATCGCCAAGGTCGGCATCGCAATTTCTTGAAAACACCCGCCCCTGACGCACGTCGAGCAGATGGCCGAGACCGCGCAGCTCCGCCTGGAAGGCTTCTCCTGCGCGGCTGACCTCGCCGATCCGGGCACGTCGCACGAGAAGGTATTGGCCGGGGTCCTGCCAGTTGACCAGATACATGGCCACCCTCGCCCCGTCCCAAAGCCCGGCTTCCAGATCATCATCGCTCAGGCCGGAGGCGCTGATGCTGGCCGGCTCAAGTTCTGTTGAGCTGAGCGCGCCGCGCACATCACCGCCGCCGGTGGCAAATCCGGTCGCACTGACAAGGCTGGAGACTTCCAGCGCATTCTCCGGCTGGCAGCTGACGCCCTCCACTTCAATTGATCTATCATGATCGGTGAAGCCGATCACCGCGCCATCCGCACGGGTCACAAGCCAGCATTTGGCCAAAGTGGTCACATGGCCCGCCAGATGATTGGCCAGACCCTCGGGGAGCTGTTTCATGGGATATACGCCTGTCTTTGGTGGGTTCGCGCGGCGCGGCTACACCTTGATCTCGATGAGCGGGATGGAGGGAATATCCCCCGCCTCAAAGGCGGCAAGGCTGAGCTCCAGACGATCGGTGTCAAAGCGCACCGGCACGTCGAACAAGAAGCCCGCGGTCACTTCCGCGCCTTCGGTCGGTGGGGTGCCGAACACCAGTTCAGCGGTCTCTGTTTCCAGACTGACATCGGTGCCGAACACCTGGGGGATGCCGTCAACCGCGACCTTCAAGCTCGCCTCATCGGGCAACAAGATAGCGCGATCATAGGCGGTCTGGCCGCTGCCATAGGTTTTCTTCAAAGCGAAGGTCGTTGTCTCACCGTCGCCAATGGCAAGGCTTTGGTCCATCTGAGACGGCAAGGCGCGATCAGCGCGGGTGGAATGATCGAAGGGATCACGAAAGCGAAATCCGTAGAGCCTGCCACGCGCCTTTTCAAACAGCGCCACCACGGCCTTCAGGTCCTGAAGCGAACGAATGCCGCTGGCTGCATCATAACGTCTGCGGCTATCTGCCCAGCGAGCGTTGCGGCTTTCATGACCAGAGGCCAAGAGCACCACATCGGTCAGGCGTTCGGGACCGCCGAGTGTGCCGAAGGCAACGCTTCCGGGAAAGCGCTCATTCAAAAAGTTATCCATCAGAGCTCTCCTTGAAGAGTTTACACGCGGGCTCTAGAGCCCGCGGCGACCGCGACTGACGGCGCGCGCGACCATCGCCGAGACCTGCGCCTCTGAACGGCGGAAGCTCTCCGCATCGCGGGTCGCCACATTGATCTGGATTTTGGGTCCGCCGGCTCCGGTGCGTCTTCCTGCGCCCTGTCCGCCGCCTGCAACACCGAGGCGGCCGTCAGGACCACGTGCCAGCGGCAAAATGGCTTCAGCTCCGGCTTCTCCTGCGACCCCGAGGCCTGATGTCCCGCCGGGTCCACTTGCTCCGGACAGGCCAAAGTAGGTTGGCGAGGCCACCACACCGCCCTTGGCAAAGGGCGTAACCGGTGCGTCCCTGGAGACAAGGTTCGACAGCCCGTTTCCCAAAGCGTTGCCGAGTGAACTGGCAGCTTTCCCGGCAAGCTGTTCCAGCGGGGCGAGCGAGGCGTTCAACAGCCTGGAGGACATCGACAGGGCAATTTGGCGAAACACGCCTTCCAGCGACTTGCCATCGACCAGCGCCGACTTGAGGCCGGAGGACAGCGACGCAGAAAACTTCACCGCCGAGCGATTGACCTCCAGCATCCTGGCTGAAAAAGCTTCCAGATCCTCCACCGGCACCTTGATCTGTGTGTCGGCGCCCGGCCGTGTCTCTCGGTCCACCATTGTGCCCTCCTGATGCGTTAAAGCTTGTGTGGTTGATCCGGATAGGCCCGGATCAAGTCAGCCAGCGCAGCTGCGCCGAAAGAGTGACGCGCGGGCTGAAGGTTCAGTGCCCAGGCAATCTCGATAGGTGTTGCCGCCCAATAATCAGCCGGTCGCCAGCCGAGTTTCTGGCAGACAGCCTCCATCAGGTCTTGCCAGGGAAAGGGACGGCCGGGGTTTCCCCAACCTCCGCCAGGTCTTCCGATGCGTCTTCGTCTGCTGCCGTGTCAGGTCCAAAGGTCACGGCCAAGAGGTCAGAGCAGATGGCGGCGAAACCAGCCGCCCCGCCGACCGACGTCATGAGCCCCACCTGGGCATCGCTGACCTCATGACCTGCCCCGCGCAATCCTGCACCGATCACCTTGATCAGGTCACCGGCGGACAGGCGCGCGGACGCGAACCGGTCGACCAGGCCTTGCAGGTCGGAGCACTTCAATCCAGCCTCCAGTTCGGCCAGAGCCCCCAGGGTCAAAACGAGCGTCCATTGACGTCCATCGAGGTGGGCGGTGATCTCACCGCGCAGGCGATTGGCCATTGCTGTCTCCTGAAATGATCATTCAACGTGCCAGAACCTCTGGCATTGTCGGTGTTTTTATGTATACTTAAAGTTGCGTTATCGGTGCACACGCCCTCAGTCTTACGAAAGACACCCCGCAGCATGTTGCGATCGCTGCGAGACTTTTACGGAGGCCACATGAAACGACTGGTGATTTGCGCTGACGGAACCTGGAACGCACCTGAATCGGAAGGCGCGAAGGACAACTCTTCGACCAATGTCCTGAAGATGCTGCGCGCGATCCTGCCGAAGGACCAGAACGACGTCGAGCAAATCCGGTATTATTGCCAGGGCGTGGGCACCGGTAACGCGGTCGATACCCTGACGGGCGGAATGTTCGGTGCCGGTCTCAGCAATCATGTGCTGGAGTGCTATCGCTTTCTGGCCAACAACTATTGTGTCGGCGACGAAATCTATATCTTCGGCTTTTCCAGAGGGGCCTTCACGGCCCGCAGTCTGGGCGGCCTGATTGGTGCTCTCGGACTGGTGACACCCTCGCAGCTCGGCAAACTGCCCGATGGCTGGGCCTACTATCGCCTGCCACCTGAAAAGCGCGCCACGATCGAAGGTCAAGCGCTACTCAAGTATCTGGACCAGCGCGTAACCAGCGTGCCCATTCGCTGCATCGGTGTTTGGGATACGGTCGGTTCGCTGGGTGTTCCCGGCCGCTTCTTCAATATGTACCGGGCCAGTGAGTTCGAGTTCCACGACTGCAAGCTGGGCGCCAACGTCAAGGTGGCCCTCCACGCGCTGGCGATTGATGAACAACGCAAGGATTTTTCACCCACTGAATGGGATGAAAATGCCGTGCGGGCTGGCCAGACGATGGAGCAGGTCTGGTTTCCCGGAGTGCATGCCAATGTCGGCGGCGGTTATCCCGATCAGGGCCTGTCCGATGTGTCCCTCACATGGATGATCGAGCGGGTCAGCACTCACACAAAACTGGAGTTCTCAAAGGACTTCATTGAAACGCACGTTGTGCCTGATCCGACCTCAACGCTGTATGACTCCCGGCGCGGCATCATCTGGAACCTGCGTCCGAAATATGTGCGCCCGATCAAACAGGGCGCCAGCATTCACCAATCGGTCCACAAACGCTGCGCAGCGCCGTTGCAGCCAGCCTACAAGCCGGAAAACCTGCCCGCCTGACAGTTTGAGCAGCATAGCGGCGTGACACATCGCGCTGTGACACTGCGCTTTGGTGTGGCTCTATGCATCTGCGGTAAAGCTGAGTTCTCCGGCAGATTCCAGGGCCATCTCGAAGCTGATTTCCCCGTCATGGCGTCCGCCGTATTCCAGCGCGGTGACCTGAAACGGTCCCTCAAGAACACCAAAGTCCGGGATGATGACCTGCCAGGGACAGATCTGCCCCTGAAAGAAGACCTCGCGCACCTTGGCATCGCTGTCCTGATCGCGAAACAGGCCGGAGCCTGCAAGACTGGCGGTGCGCGTTCCGGCCTGTGCCAGCAGCTCGCGCCAGCGTCCTGCGCTGTCAGAACTGGTGATATCAACCGATGAGGCGTTGAGCGCCAGACGCCGGGTTCGCAGTCCGGCAACCGTGACGAAGCTGCCGGTCTCCAGCGGGTCGAGTTTCAAAAGAAGATCACGGCCATTTTGCGCTGCCATATCGACTCTCCTTGTTGGGATGTGAGAATTTGAACGTCATTGCGTGGCGGTGCCTCAGGCGGCTGTCATCGCCGGTTCGGTGACGGCACGCAGGGACAGCTCTCCCTTGAAGCTGCGTCCATCGCGCAGCAGCCGGGTTGTCACGCTGGTGATTTGAAGCCCGACCAGATGATGGTCCTGAAGGGAAAACCCCGGCTGCATCAGCAGGTCAGTGATCCTGGCCGCAAGGATATGGGTTTCATCACTTGAGGGCTGACGGGAATGAACGACCAGTTTCAGATCATGCAGCAGCCCGGCCTCTTCGCCTTCCAGCAAGGGACGGGATCCGGCACTCTCAAGCGACACGTTTGGAAAGCGTGCGTTGCGCGGAGGGTGATCATAGACACCGCCCTCCCCGAGCAAATCCATCAGGGTGCTGTCTGCCTTCAGCCTCTCGAAGATCGCTGACCGCAGGGCCAGGGTCGCGGGTGTGGTCATAGACCTTCCTCCTCAAGCATGCAGACAATTTCGGCGTTGCGGGTGTCGATCGGCGAGACAGCGAGGACCCGAAAGCGCCGGCTGCCGGAGGTGATCATCCAGCCGCTGGTAACATCATCGCGGTAGCGCAGGCGCAGCCGGTGGCTGGCATAACCTTCCGGGCGACCACCGACAAAGCGGCTGCCGCGGGACAAGGTGACAAGCTCGGCAAAGACCTCTCCAACGGGAGCAAAGGAAATTTCTGCCGTGCCGCCGGTGGTCTCGGTACGCTCGGGCCGGAGCAAGAACACCGGGCTTCTATAGCGTCCGGCGCTCATAGCAATGGCACTCTGTGAGTGGACAAGAGCCTGTCCACGCCAAAGGGAACCGGTTCCAGAGCGTCTTCTGCGACGGCCTCGCGGTGCTCGAACCAATGGGCTGCCAGCATGCGAATGCTTTGCCGCAGGTTTTCCGGCACATCGCTCTCGGTAGGTCCGTAGCCAGCGGTGAAGTCGACCTCGATGCCATTGAGGTTCTGCAAGGGCAGTCCGGCACCTGGGCGAACCCGCAGCCTTGCCGGGGAGCGTGCCTTGTCGAGCTGATAGTCATCGGAGCTCAACAGATGCCGGTCGCCGTCCAGATCATAGACCGCCACCTCACTGACGCTGAGGATCGGCGCCACCGGCAGGACGATCACCCGGCCGAAGGGCCAGTTTTCCAGATACAAACGCCAGTTCTGACTGATCAGCGCCCGACGGGTTTCCCGCTCCACATGCTGGCGTGCCGCCTTGACCAGATCGCCGAGCAGCTCCTCTTCCTGTGTGCCGGAGACACGCAGATAGGCCCGCATGTCAGCGACACTGACCGGCTCGATTGTTGGCGGGTCGATGAGTACAGAAGTCATCTCCGGTTCTCCAGACATCTTTTTGAAAAGGCGGGGCTTTGCTTGCGCACAAAAAAGGCCGGGCTCATCACAAGCCCGGCCAGTTGGGGGAGGAGATCGTGACGCCGGGCGTCAGCTCGGCAGCCGATGGTGATCAGCCCGGCGTTGCGGTGACAGCGGTCGCGAACTGCAACAGCTTGATCGCGTCATAGTCCTGGACGCCGCCGCCAACACGTTTGGTGGTGTAGAACAGGACATTCGGCTTGGAGGTGTATGGATCACGCAGGATGCGCACGCCCAGGCGGTCGACCACCAGATAGCCGCGCTTGAAATCACCAAACGCAATGGCTGCGCCGTTGGAGCTCATGTCCGGCATGTCCTCGATTTCCGTCACCGGGAAATTCATCAGGCTGGCGTTTGCCCCCGCCATGGCTGGTGGCTGCCAGAGATAGTTGCCATCGGCATCCTTCAGCTTGCGCAGCGCCGCCTGGGTCTTGCGGTTCATCACGAAGCGGGCGTTCTGGCGGTAACCGCTCTTCAGCGAATAGACCAGATCGAGCAAGATGTCGGAGGGATGAGACGACGGCAATGCAGACGCGGCACCGGTCAACAGGGTGCCCAGCTTGCCCCACTCCCAACTGCTCTCCGCCACGCGCTGTTCTTTCAGAAAGCCCTTTGGCTTGGACACACCATCGCCGTTGACAAAGGCTGCGCCTTCCTGCTCGGCAAAGGCGGTTTCAACTTCCTCTGCCAACCAGGCGTCAATGTCGACAACCGCATCATCGAGCAAGCTCGCGGTGGCTGCCGGCATGGCGTAGAGCTCCATGGTCGGGAAATTAAGCTCGGCCAACTGGGGAGCGCCGGTCTCCGGCCGCGCAGCGCTCTCGCCAACCCAGCCCGCATTCGGGCCCTGGGTGGAGAAGGGTTTCTTGTAGAGCGATGACGAAACCTGACGCACGGCGGCGATGGCACGGATGGGAGACGCCTCGGACAGGCGGCGCATGATGCCTGCCTCGGTTTCCTCAGGCACCAGATAGCCCCCCTCTGTGTCCGCTGCGATGTTCAGGCCCTTGCGTTCCAAAGGACGCAGCGTCTGTTCGCGGCCGGTGCGCATGTAGCTTTCAAAGGCAGCCTTGTGCTCCATCGTCTGGACCGAGCGGACCGGGCCGCTGGTCAGTGCGCGCTGCGGGCGGCGGCTCTTAAGGCTCATGTCGTCGAGGCGGCGCTGGGTCATATCAAGCGCTGCATCCAGACGGTCGAGCTTTTCCAGCGTCAACACATCGGCAGATCCGCGCTCCTCGATCTCCGACAGACGGGCATCATTGACCTGCCGATAGGCCTCAAAGGCACGAAAGAACTCCTCAAAGGAGCGCGCCACGGTGTCCGCGTCGCCGCTGTCCTCCTCGGGCATGGCGTGGGCCGGGCTGGATGGCAGACCGGCCTTGGTTTCAAGGCCCGATTTGGTTTCAAGGCCCATTTGGGTTTCAAGGCCTGGTTTGATCTTCAGGCCTGGCGGGTATCCGGCACCCAGTGTTTCACTTGAACTGGCAGTCATCATGGTCTCCTTGCAAGAGAGCTTCGGGAAGAAAAGAGGCTTGAAACGTCTAGACAAGACGCACCCGCGCCTTGTCCATTTGCGGAAAGGTGACCAGAGACACCTCCCAAAGATCGAGTTCGATCAAGGTGCGGGCACCGCGCCCGCCCGCCTTCAACGCCTTGAGCGCCTGAAAGCCGATGGACAGTCCGGACAACGCGCCGCTGGCAATCAGATGAGCTGCCTCGCGCGACTGGGCCACATCGGGCAGCAGTTGCCCGATCACCCTGAGGCCATGCCGGTCTTCGGACATATGGGTCCAGACACCAACGGGGCGCGCCGGATCGTGCTGCCACAACATGGCAATGCCGTTTGCCCCGCGCTGGCGCAGCGAACGCCTGAAGGCCCCCGGCCGCACGACATCGCCGGACGCATCGGGCTGGTCGAACAGGCTGGCATAGCCGGTGATGGTGATCCTGCCTTGCTGGCGCGAGCGCTGCGTGACTGGCCGGGCAATCCGGCGCTTTGCGGAACCGCTCAGCGCTCTCACACAGAACCAGCCCCCGGCCCCTGCCGACCGGTTGTTTGATAGGTGTCGTGATGGCGCGCGGCATGTTGCCCACCTTGCGGCATCACCTTGCGACCGATTTGCGGACAGGCCAGATCACACAGGAGGTCGGCAAATTCGCGAAACGTCGTCTCGCCTTCCTGCGGCCTGGCAGGCTGGATACGCGGCGCGCGGAACGGATTGAACGGCAGATAGCCCAGCATCGGTCCTGTCGGCGCAGGTCTCGGTGGAAGGGCTGGCGGGGCCGCTGGAGCGGGGGAAGCGCGCAGGCTCAATGCCTCGCGCACGCCAATGGGTTGCCTCGGCATGGCAGCTCTCCTTGTCATGTGATGTGTCAGATGGTGCTGCAGAACGGGCTGCAAGCGGTGTCAGGGACGGCGACTTGGCGCCTTGCGCTCACGGTCCGCAGCAGCAGATTGATGAGTCTTTTGAATCGCTTGTGACCCACCGTTGAAGTTTTGCTCGGAGTCGCTCAGATAATGATTCAACACGCGGTTCAAACGGGCGACCTGTGAGACGAAATCCGAGAAGCGCCGGTTAGACAGCGACAGCTCGCGGATGAGCCGCATGGCCAGAAGACTGGCGGCGGCAGCCCACAGGAACAGAGCCATATGGGCCAGATCGCCGCGAACAATCACCGACTGCAGAATGTCGTCGGCGACAATCATGTGACCGGCCCCCCGGCATCGCCTTGCGCCTGCGGAACAAACTGTTCCTCGCGCGCACCATAGCCGACAGCAATGCGCTTTTCGTCGTCATCGAGAAAGTCCGCCGAGACGACGCGCCGCCACAAGGCCTCGCGTTCACCGGCCAGCGCCTCGATGGCATCAAGGTCAGGCCTGAGCGTCAGCTCTTCGCCGAACGCCGGTCCGAGCCAGGCCGCCAATGCGCCTGCAGTGCGTGAGACAAGCGGCAGCACCCCTTGTCGCCAAAAGGCTCGGCTGGCCTCCTGATAATTGGCATAGGTCGTGTCACCGGGAATGCCGAGCAGCATCGGCGGCACGCCAAAGG
>JABXHV010000118.1 GCA_013373445.1 Paracoccaceae bacterium
ACCACTACCCTAATGCAGGCAGAGCCTGCCCGCCTTGCGCCCCTTTACACTTCGATGCATCCGGGCGCGCCGCGAGACCAAGGTTATGACGACCGACCACCAGCAACACACCGGAGGGAGACCTTGCGGTGATTTCGGTGCTGGTGGGGTCGCAGGTGTGGGATGAGCCAAGCCATGCCCCCATCCCGTCTGAGGCTGTGAGGAATGGCCTCCATTCCCCCTCAAAAGGCCGGGGGATGACAGCGCGGGCGTTATCAGGCAAGCTGGAATGGATGTGAGAAGCCGGGGGGACTTCAAAAAGCCATCAAGCGACGGCTTCGAGGCGAGGCACACAAGAGGACGAGACGCGGCCATGTCGGACCTGGACAGTATTTTCGCAACCCCGGACATCATTGTGATGGTTCTGCTGGCAGCAACGCCGGCCACCCTGCTCGGTGCGCTTGTCGGCGGCCTGAGGGCCCGTGATCGCGGTGTCCTTGGCGCCCTGCCCTTTGCACTGCTCGGCGCGGTCGCCGGGTTTTCCGTTCTCATAGCGGGCTGGTGGCTCTATCTGACCGTCAGCAGATAGCGCCTCACCACCCTTAAGAAAGAGCCGCAGCCTTCAAGACCGCACCAAAATCAGACACTCAGCACCAGTCATTCAGGCCTAACCATTCAGACACAGCCATTCAGACGTAGGCGTTCAGGCACAGGCGTTCAGGCACAAAAAAACGGCCCGAACAGTGCCGGGCCGTTTTCAAACTGTTGCAACTGACGAAGCGTCTCAGTTCAGGTTTTCTTTCACCTGAGCGATGCTCTTGGTCATGATGTCATCGGCAACCTTGTCCTTGACCTTGGCGGTTAGGATGGTTTCAGCCGCGGCTGTGGCAACATCGGCTGCGCGGGCGCGAACCTCTGCGATGGCCTGGCTCTCGGCCTGGGCAATCTTATCTTCCGCAGACTTGGTGCGCCGTTCGATCATTTCCTCGAGCGCTGCATTGGCTTCGGCACTCATGCGCTCGGCTTCGGCTTTTGCTTCAGCCACAATGGCTTCCGCTTCTGCTTCGGCTTCTTCACGCTTGCGCTGGTAGTCAGACAAAACCGCCTGAGCTTCCTCACGCAGCTTGCGGGCTTCTTCCAGCTCGTTGCGAATGTCATCCGCGCGCTGGTCGAGACCACCTGTTATCTTACCGGGAATTTTCGCCCAGTAGATAGCAACGAAGAAAATCACCAGAGCGACTGTGGCCCAAAATGTTGCGTCCATCGTCGTCTCCTCAGTTCAGCGCTGCTTTAAGCGCCTTGCCCAAATCCGTCTTGGTCGGAGCCTTGCCCATCAGAACCTTGACCAGTTCTGTTGTGGTTTCCCCGGCAATCTCTTCAACCTGAGACAGCGCCTCATTCTTCATGCCGGTGATCTTGGCTTCCGCTTCAGACAGCTTGACCGCCAGATCGGCTTCAGCCTTTTCGCGGCGGCTTTCGATGCCGGACTTCAGCTTGGCACGTGTTTCAGACGCAATGCCATGAGCCTTCGCACGAGCATCGGCAAGAGCCTGCTCGTAAGAAGCGATGGCTTCATCGGTTTCCTGCTTCAGCCGGTTGGCTTCGGCAAGGTCGCCTGCAATACGATCACGGCGGTCTTCAAGGATACCGGAAAGACGCGGCACCACCACGTTCTTCATGATCCAGTAGAACACGCCAAAAGTGATGACCAGCCACAAGATCTGTGAAGAGAACGTGTTGGCATCAAACGGCGGGAAGCCGGCACCGTGTTCCGCTTGCGGAATATCGATCGCTTCGTGTGTGCCGTCGGTAGGCGAATGTGTTTGGCTAGCCATTTTTCGTCTCCAAATCCCGGTCAGGCGGCGCTTGTTGGCGCCGCCACCGGAGTCGCGTCAATCTCGTTTAACAAAAACGAGTGTTTGACTTAAGCGAAGAGGAGAAGAAGGGCGATCAGCAGTGAGAAGATGCCCAAAGCTTCGGTAACCGCAAAGCCGAAAACCAGACGACCGAACTGGCCATCAGCTGCTGTCGGGTTGCGCAATGCGCCATTGAGGTAGTTACCGAAGATGGTGCCGAGTGCGATAGCTGCACCACCCATGCCAAGGCATGCGATACCGGCGCCGATGTATTTTGCTGCTTCTGCTTCCATGACACGTGCTCCTAAAATAGTGTTTTCGCAGATTTCACCAGGTAGCGCCTGCATGACGCTACATGACCGAATTTCACTTAGTGTGAAGGATGAAGGGCATCGTTGAGATACATGCAGGTCAGGACCGTAAAGACATAGGCCTGCAAGAAAGCAACGAGGAATTCCAGCGCGGTAAGCGCAACCGTCATACCAAGTGGAAGAATAGCACCGAAGATACCAACAGCGCCCATTGCGCTGAGGCTGACAACAAAGCCAGCGAACACCTTCAAGGTGATGTGGCCGGCGAGCATGTTCGCAAACAGACGAACAGACAAGCTAACCGGACGAGAAAGGAAAGAGATCACTTCGATCGGCGCTACGATCGGGATGAGAGCGCCTGGAACCCCTGACGGGACGAAGAGACCGAAGAACTTCACACCGTGGCGCATCAGGCCATAGATGGTGACGGTCAGGATCACCAGCATCGCCAGAACAAAGGTGACAATGATGTGGCTGGTGATGGTGAAGAAGTAAGGGAACATGCCGAAGAGGTTTGCCACCAGAACGAACATGAACAAGGAGAATACGAGCGGGAAGAACCGCATGCCTTCCGAACCGGCGGAACTTCGCAACATATTTGCGACAAATTCATACGCCATTTCAGACAGGGATTGCAGACGGGTTGGCACCAGACCGCGACCACTTGTGGTCAGGATCAGGAATGCAGAAGCCGCTGCCACGGTCAAAACCATGAACAACGAAGAGTTGGTGAAAGAGAAATCCATGCCGCCGACTTCAATCGGAAACAGCTTCTGGATATGGAACTGATGGATCGGATCGTTCGCCACCGGTCAACCTTCTTCGTTCGTCACGTCAAAAATGCGCACCATACGCGAAATTCTCAGGAACCGTCTTCGGGCGTTTTGGACCGAAGCTTGGTTTCTGCTTCAGGCACATAACCCACCGAACGCAGAACATTCAAGACCCCAGCGCCAAAACCAAGCAACAAAAAGACAATTAGGCCAAAAGGCATTGTCCCAAGCCACTGATCAAACGCCCATCCAAACCCGCCACCGACCAGGATACCGGCAATAAACTCGGAAGAGAGCTTCATTGCCTGGCCGTAGCCGGTGTTGCTGCTGCTTTTCACCTTTGCTTCAGCGACTTCATCGCTTTTGCGCTGGGTCTCCAGCAACTGGTTCAAACGGTCTCGCCGTTCTGACAGTTCAGCTTCGGAATTCGTCCTGCCTGGGCCGGATTTTGGATCAGATTCTGCAGAGTTCGTCATTCGACCACTGCCTCCCCTTAACCCAACTCGAACCTTCGGTTGGTCTACCCCCGTAAGCCGGGCGCACCATAGTCGGCACCCCCACCTGTGTCAAGCAGCTGAAAGGCTCGCTTGAAGAATAGAATACCCAAGCAAAATCAACGCTTTAAATAGGACCCCTGCCCCACTCCTCGACAAACCCAACATGGCATGGCCATCGAAAGACGAAAACTAGGCGGTTTCACGGAATCGTTCGGCTGTTTCCAGGTCGACGGAAACCAGCTGGGAAACCCCTCGCTCGGCCATCGTGACCCCAAACAGGCGATTCATCCGCGCCATCGTGATTGGATTGTGGGTGATCACCACAAAGCGGGTTTCCGTGCGGCGGGACATCTCATCCAGGAGGTCGCAGTAGCGTTCCACATTGGCATCATCGAGAGGCGCATCGACCTCATCCAGAACACAGATTGGCGCTGGATTGGTCAGGAACACCGCGAAAATCAGCGCCATCGCCGTAAGTGCCTGCTCGCCACCAGACAACAGTGTCATGGTCTGGGGTTTCTTGCCCGGTGGCCGTGCAATGATTTCCAAACCGGCATCCAGCGGGTCATCTGAATCAACCAGTTGCAACTCCGCTGTGCCGCCACCAAACAAGTGAGTGAACAAACGCTGGAAGTGATCGTTGACGACCTCGAAGGACGACAGGAGACGCTCACGCGCTTCCCGATTAAGATTGGAAATACCTGTGCGCAACCTGCGAATGGCCTCAACCAGATCATCCCGCTCGGCAATCAGGGCTGTTTTCTGATCGTCGATTTCGCGCAGTTCTTCCTCGGCGCGCAAGTTAACGCCGCCCAATCGTTCACGCTCCTGCTTGAACCGCTCGAGCTTGAGATCAACCGCATCGACATCCGGAAGCTTTGCCCCGGCCTGCAGACCGGCGATTTCCGGCAACTCGTCGACACTGACATCGAGGTCTTCACCGACCCGGCCCTCAATCGCGGCCTTGCGCTGGCGGATCGCTTCCAGGCGCTCTTCGGAACGCACTTTTTCCTCGCGCGCAGCAGACATGCCTTCCATCGCCAGACGAGCCGCCTGATCCAGTTCCAGCATATCGGTCTCGGCCCGCTGAAGCTCATCGTCCTTGAGCTTTTTCGCCTCTTCCGCCTTGGAAATCTCCGAAAAGACTTCGCGGCGCTTGAGTTCAATCTCCTCCGGCGCTTCGATCAATTCGCTGCGCTCATCTTCAGCTTCTGCGCGACGCGATTTCAGGATTTCGATCTGCCGGGCAGCATTGGCCGCTCTGGTTTTCCAGCTGTCGAATTCGCGTGCGATTGCTTCCAGGCGCCGATCGCGCATCTGCTTTTCACGTGCAATACCTTCAGAAACGGCCCGCGCTTCGGCAAGAGCACCGCGTGCAGCGGAGACTTCGCCCTGCAGCTTGGTGATCTTTTCCTGGAAACCGGAAACTTCCGGCGCGGCCGACAGAACCTCTTCGGCTTCAACGACAAACTCTCGCGCCTCTTCCAGCTCGGCGCTAACCTGCCCGACACGCTCTTCTGCGGCGGTTTTTTGCGCTGACAATTTTGACAAGGAGCGTTCGGCATGAGCCAATTGCTCGCGCGCCTTCGAGAGATCCTGTTGACGATCACGGACTTGCTGACGAGCGGCCTGCTCTTTTTCCAGCGCCTGACGCACAGTCTCGGCAGCTTCCTCAAGGCGCGTGCGGGCATCTTCAACACCGCCCTGTGCGGCTTCCATCAAATCTGACAGTTCTACCAGGCGATTTTTCTGGGCAAGACGTTGGGCGGCGGGCGTCGGCGCATCGGCCCCAACGATAAACCCGTCCCAGCGCCACAGATCGCCCTGTTTGGAAACAACCCGCTGCCCTGGCTTCAGCTTTTTCTGCACTGCCGGGCCATCAGCTGGCTCAACCAGCCCTACTTGCCGCAAACGACGGCTCAGGGCTGCTGGTGCGTCAACCTCATCGGCCAGCGAACGCACACCATCCGGCAGGTCAGGATCAGCTGCGCTCTCAATTGCCGCACCCCAACGCACCGGCGCATCGGCATCCAGCGGCGCATCGAGGTCCTCGCCGAGGGCCGCCCCAAGCGCGACTTCAAAACCCGAAGCCACTTTCAACTGATCGACAACCGGCTGCCACTCACCACCATAGGAAGCGTTGACAATCTTCTCCAAGGTTCTGGCCTCAGTCTCAAAGGCCGACAATTCGCGTTCAGCCTCCTGAACAGGGCCGCGAGCCAGTTGCTCAGCTTCCCGAGCCAGCCGCGTGGCAGTTTCAGCCTCTTCCACCGCAGCATCTGCGGTCAGCAAAGCCTCTTCACAGATCTCGACAGTTTCCTGGCGCTCGCCAATACCATCGTGTGCGGAGATCTCTGACACCAGATGATCAAACGTCTTGCGCGCCTCTTCCGATTGCCGCGTCAGACGTTCAGAACGCTGGTGCGCATCTGCCAGCTGACGTTCCAGGCGTTGACGCTCGGCGATGGCGGTCGCCTGAGCAGCTGTAACCTCACCAAGGGAGCCCTCCTTCTCGCTCAGCAGGTCCTCGACCTCGGCAACTTTCTCGCGTGCAATTTCAGCACGTTCGGCGACGGTCTCGTTTTCCTCACTCAGCTCGGCGCGCTCTTCCGCAAGGCGTTCGAGCCCCTCATCGTTTTCGGAAGCCATGCGCTCTTCGCGCTGGACGTCTTCATTCAGCTGAACCATGCGGCGCTCAAGGTCCTGCAGACGTTCCTTGACGCGGCGCTCTTCTGAATCCAGCTCGTTGCGGGCAATCACAAGCCGCTGCAGCACAGCACCGGCTACGGCCGACGCTTCGCGAAGCTCCGGCAATTTGTGCGCAGCAATCGCCTGCAGACGAGCACTCTCCGACTGAAGTCTGGTGGCTTCTGCAACTTGCGTCTGAACAGAATTGAAATGGGTTTCCGCTTCAGTGAGCGCGGCGACAGCTTCTTTCCAGCGTAAATAAAGAATGGTCGCTTCCGCGCGGCGAATTTCCGACGAAAGATTCCGATAGCGCGACGCCTGGCGGGATTGCCGTTTCAGACTTTCAAGCTGACCGTCAATCTGGACCAGAACATCTTCCAGGCGCTCCAGATTGTGCTCCGCTGCCCTGAGACGGATTTCCGCCTCCTTGCGCCGGGAGTGCAGCCCGGAAATACCTGCGGCTTCTTCAAGGATCTGGCGACGGGATGTCGGCTTGGCCGAAATCAGTTCACCAATCTGGCCTTGGCGCACCATCGCTGGCGAACGTGCACCGGTAGACGCATCTGCGAACAGCAACTGGACATCACGTGCACGCACATCCTTGCCGTTCATCTTGTAGTTGGAACCGGATTCCCTCTCGATACGCCGGCTGACTTCGAGCATGTCTGCATCATTGAAGCCGCTCGGGGCACTGCGATCCTGATTGTCGAGATAAAGGGTCACTTCGGCAGTGTTGCGGGCCGGACGGTTGAGAGATCCGGAAAAGATGACATCATCCATGCCGGAGGCGCGCATGTTCTTGTAGGAGTTTTCTCCCATGACCCAGCGCAGGGCCTCAACCAGATTGGACTTGCCACAGCCGTTCGGCCCGACAACGCCGGTCAGGCCCTTGCCGATGACAAATTCCATGGGCTCCACAAAAGACTTGAAGCCGACAACACGCAATTTTGAGAATTTCATAGCGCGTCCTCAATCTTGCATGAGGACTCTGCGCAGCAAGAAGTGGCGAAAAGGGGCGCACAGAAATGCGCCCCTCCGCATGTCAGCGGAAGATCAGAGTTTGTCCTCGATGATCTTTCCCAATTCTTCAATCGAAAGCGCTCCAGAGTGCTTTTCACCATTGATGAAAAACGTTGGCGTCGCGCTCACACCGAATTCGGCAGAGCCACGTTCCCGCACGCCGTTAACTGCATCGAGCAAGCTCTGGTCTGTCAAGCAGGACTCAAAGGACTCCTGTGTAAATCCGAGCTGTTTGGAGAAATTCAACAGAGAATTGTAGGGATTTTCCGTAAATGCCCAAGTTCTTTGCTCCGCGAACATCACGTCAACAATGTCGAAGTATTTCTCTTCAGGCGCACAGCGTGCCAGCATGAAGCCGGCAGATGCAACGGCATCCAGCGGGTATTCGCGCATGATGAAACGCACTTTGCCGGTGTCGATATACTGGCTCTTCAGCTCTGGGTATGTCTTGGCGTGGAAAGCTGCACAATGACTGCAGGTCAAAGATGCATATTCAACGATTGTCACCGGCGCATCTTCTGCACCCAGAACCTTGTCACCCAGGGGCCCCGGTTCCAGCAGCTTGTCCAGATCAACCGTCTCGTCAGCAGCCATAGCTGGACCGCAAAGCGATACAGCACCGAATGCGAGAGCGGCAGTCGACGCCGTCTGAAGAAAATCTCTACGGGAGAATGTCACGTTTTGGTTCCCCAATTGTTGGTTCAATTCAGGCGGCAAGCGCCTCTGTAAAGTGTCATTTGCCCTCTCAGCCGCAAGAGGTCAATCCGAGAGGGCTAAAATGACAAAGATTTAAGGTTTCTCCTCACGCGGAGTTGACTTGTCGGTGTTGGCTGCGCCCCGTCCGATCACCTCCTGGCCCAACTTGGTGAGCGCTTCACGAAGGCGATTGTCCTCCACACCGGCAACTTGCTGTTCAAGTCGTGAGGTCTCCGCATCAGTCAATTCACGTTTCGGCGGCAACGTTTTGCGGCGGCGAACGCGCACCGGCTTTTGCAGGATCTTGATCCGGCCAATCGCAGCCCAGCCAAAGAAGGTATTGAGGCGCTCAATCACCTGAGGCATTTCATGAGACAGGATCATCGCGGTGGCACCATCTGTATGCACCACCAGCGTTGCAGGATCGATACCACCTTCCGGGTCATCGGATGGTCGCCGTGGCCAAAGAATGCGTTCGGGTTGGACACGCTCGGCATAACGTTCGCCGACAATGTCCGGCCAGGCTGCCAGCAGATCAAAAGACGCAAAGCCTCTTTTTCGGCAAACAGGCGTAATCGCCTTGCCGATCAGGTTGGCCAATGGTTTGGCCTCAGCTCTTTCGCGTCTTTGCGAGATCACAACTGCCCCATAAAACGTTCGATTGGCGTCAACAGTTTCCGCGGTTTGCGCCCAAATAAAGACCAAGCTGACATTTAACGTCAAATCCGGGGCTGGACGACAGATTTTCCCCAGGCTTTGCCATCGGTTGCTTGCAACAAAGACAGACCTTGTCATAACCGAAGCATGAGCGATGTAAACACAACGGGCGAATTACTTGCCTGGTATGACCGGCATGCCAGGCACTTGCCATGGCGTACGCCTCCCCAGGACCGAAAAAACGGCATGATGCCTGACCCTTATGCGGTCTGGCTTTCTGAAATCATGTTGCAGCAGACAACTGTCGCTGCCGTCAAGGACTACTTTTTAAAGTTCATCGCCAAATGGCCGACCGTAGAAGATCTGGCTGCTGCCGACGACGAAGACGTCATGAAGGCCTGGGCCGGACTTGGCTACTATTCGCGCGCCCGCAACTTGAAAAAATGCGCTGTCCAAGTGGCAAGTGAACATGGCGGCCGATTTCCGCAAGACGAAGCTGAATTGCAAAAGCTCCCCGGCATCGGCCCCTATACCGCTGCAGCAATCTCGACCATAGCCTTCGACACCCATGCGGCTGTCGTTGATGGCAATGTGGAGCGTGTGCTCAGTCGGCTCTACCTCATTGAAACGCCCCTGCCCGATGCGAAGCCCCAGATCAAGGCCTTGATGGGTGAGCTGACGCCAGAGCAGCGCTCGGGTGACTTCGCACAGGCGGTTATGGATCTGGGCGCCACCATCTGCACGCCCAAACGACCGGCCTGCGTCCTGTGCCCATGGCAACAGACGTGCAAGGCCTGTGCTGAAAACATCGCTGAAACCCTGCCGCGCAAAGCACCCAAGAAGCAAAAACCCACCCGCCGCGGCGCGGCCTTCGTCCTGGTTGATCAAAGCAGCGGCGCCATCATGCTGCGCAAGCGCCCGCCCAAGGGCCTTCTTGGCGGCATGAGTGAAGTGCCCGGCAGTGAGTGGAGCGAAGGGTATGATCCTTCAAGCGCCCTGACTGACGCCCCCATTAAGGCAGACTGGAAGAAACAAGTGGGAGAGGTCAAACACACCTTCACCCATTTCCACCTGCTTTTGAACATATACCGGGCCGAGATTGATCCAGCAGCTGTTTCCCTGCCCGACGACTGTTGGTGGTCCAAACCCGATGAGTTGGGTTCCGAAGCCCTGCCGACAGTGATGCGAAAGGCGGTAGAAGCAGGCAAAAGATGAAAAACAGCGCGGCATGAGCACCGCGCTGTTCGATATGATCCGTGGCGATACCTTTATCAAGGCACCAGATCTGTCAGGCACCGCGAACAGTCGCCTTGAGAGCAGGGTCGGAACGCTTGCCTGCAAAATGCGACGCATTGAGGTGGAACACCAGGGCGATCGTCACAATTTGAAGGGCGATCGCGACGGCTGTGAGCGCCAGATAGCCAGTTGAGAACTTCTCCATGATACCGCCGCCAACAAGTCCCTTGTTGATCCAGAACTGCAACAGCACGGACATGGCGACGCCGGGACACACAAGCGCATAGGATCCGGCAGACCGTGCATGGCCAAAGACGTATTTGGCGAAATACCCAACCCGCCTGAGCACCAGAAAGCCCAACAGCGCAAACAACAGCTGAACGGAAACCATGGTTGTCAGCATTTCAAACAGATCCGCCTGATTGCCACGTGACCCAAGCTGCACGTGCATGCCATGGTCCTGGCGCATCAAGGCAATCGCGACAACAGTCATGATCGGAATGGCAACCCACAAGGTTGGAGCCCCTTCTTCCTGCGCACCATTTTCAAGCATCGACCGGAAGCCGAGGAACAAGGCAACTGTCCCCATGATGACCGCCGCAACGATGAAGAACGTGGACAGAATATAGCTGGTTGCCATGATCCATTTCGTTGCACTCATGGCAGCAGGAGCAGCCAGACCAACACCCACCATCGCGATGGCAAACGCTGGCAGCATCTGGGCAAAGGAATTGTTCTTTGAACAGTCAAAGCCACCCTGTGACAAAACACGTCCAAAGAACGCGCCCATGATCCTGAACGCCAGAACACCGACCGCCAGGAAAGCCAGCATGGCAATCGGGAACAGGTATTCGACCACATTCCAAAGACCTGGGACAAACACCAGTCCAAGTATGAACCCGGCATTGATGGACATCGCCAAAGTCAGCGGGATCGCCATCAGTTGAGTCTCTGCGTTGCCGCTGACCAAGGTCTTCCAGGCATCGGTCTTGCGGAAAGCGAGATACTCCGAGACGTTCCAGATCAGCAATCGGAAGTGCATGAGCGCGAAGAAGCCGATGCCGACATAAGCCACCCAGACAGCCGCTTTCAACGCAGTGTTCTGGCCTTGAAGAACAGCTGCCATATCTTCAAAGATAGGGACGGCACGTCCTGGATGTGGGACCCAGAACATCAGGTACATAAAAAACGTGACCATCAGCCCGCCGGCGCCCAGCGCGGCGAGGAAATAGAGCGGTGAATAGCGATCACCGAACTTGCGGAGGATGAAAGGCATAACGCACCTCTTTGTTTCATAAATTTCTAATATAAGATATTTATAATATGAAGACTGATGAGGCGCAACCCTTGTGCCTTGGCTGCGACAGCACATCGCAGCTGCCCCGGGTCACGTATGTTTCAACAACGCTCCAGACACCTCCGGCCCGCACCACACAGACTGTCCACCGCCTTGGCACCTGGATTGGAACTTGCACTGGACTCATAATATAGAACCGTTCTAAATTGCGCCTTCAAGACGGTTAAACACCACCTAGAGAACTGGATACGGAGGCCAAGTGCCATGAAGGGCAGCCCAAAAGTCATCGAACGCCTAAACGAAGCCCTCTTTCTGGAGCTAGGCGCGATCAACCAATATTGGTTGCACTACCGCCTTCTCGCTGATTGGGGTTATGCGCGTCTTGCCAAGAAAGAGCGCGAAGAAAGCATCGAAGAGATGCAGCATGCGGACAAGCTGACGGACCGGATCATCTTCCTCGAAGGTCATCCGAACATGCAGAAAGTCGCACCACTGCGCATCGGACAGGACATCAAGGAAGTTCTGGAATCCGATCTGGCTGGTGAATATGACGCGCGCACCGCTTACAAGAAGTCCCGCGAAATCTGCATGGAAGAAGGCGACTACGTTTCCATGAAGCTGTTTGAAGAGCTGTTGGCCGACGAAGAAGGTCACATCGATTTTCTCGAGACCCAGCTTGAGCTTCTGGAAAAGCTTGGCGTCGAGAAATACGGTCAGCTCAACGCAGCTCCGGCCGACGAAGCCGAATAAGGCTTTCATCGCTTACATACGAATTGAAAAACGCGGTCGTCAGAGCCGCGTTTTTTATTGGCCAACACCACGAACGAAAAGCGCAAAAAAGGGCTGAACCCCGGGCTTTGAATTCAGACATTTCGTCCGCAAGCGATTCCAATTGACAAACCCCGAATTAGGGCGCATTTGCGCGCACCTTTTGCTTTTGGGGGTTTTCATGTTTACCCACGCTGTTCCCAAACTTTTCACCCGCTCTGAAACGAGCGAGATCATTCGCCTTTCAGCACAAGGCAACCAGGACCGTGGTGGTCTTGTCGGCGGAATTCGTCACGACAATATCCGCCGCGCGGACATCTCATGGCTGGAAGACCAGACCACAGCCTCCTGGGTCATGGACCGTATCGTCGATGGCGTCGCTCAGGCCAACCGCGATTTCTTCAACTTCGATATCAGCGAGTTCAAGGAGCGCCTTCAGGTCGCAGCCTATGATGAGACCGATGAGGGCCATTATGATTGGCATTCGGATATCGGAGACGGCGCAATTGCGAGCCAACGCAAACTGACCATCGTGGTTCAGCTCTCGGAAGATCTGGACTATGAAGGCGGTGAATTGGGCATCAACCTGGGCACCTCGGTACACACCGCCTCACGCGAGAACGGCGATGCAACGCTGTTCGCCAGTTTCATGCTGCATCGTGTGCAGCCGGTCAAGAAAGGCACCCGCCATTCATTGACCTGCTGGTGTCACGGTCCAGGCTTCCGCTGATAACAAAGCCGCCTTATTGGAATGGCGTTTCGGCAAAGCTTCTCAACTTGCGCGAATGCAGGTTTTCCGCCGGCATTGCCATCAGGCTTTCAAGTGCCTTGATGCCAATTTCAAGATGCTGCTGGACCTGGCGCTTGTAGA
>JABXHV010000116.1 GCA_013373445.1 Paracoccaceae bacterium
TCGCGGATGATATCCATGCACAGCTCGACACATTCATCGCAAATGAAAACAGTCGGGCCGGCGATCAGCTTGCGCACTTCGTGCTGGCTCTTGCCGCAGAATGAGCAGTAGAGCGTATTCTTGGTATCGCTGCCGCTGGCCTTGGTCATCTGTTCAAACCCCGCGTTTTTTTTCGGAGGACAATCCCTCCGTTTATAATCGGACGCTTCATGATGCCCGAGCACTTGTCCCGGCTTATCAAACGAATTCCGATCTTACAATCTATCAAACCAGTTGTGTCCATGCTTCGTCATTAAAAATCAACATAGCCTTAAGGCGAAGCAATAAAACCGGACACACAGGTAACTTTTTGAATGTGTCCACCATACCCCACAAGGGCAGGACGGACCCATTTCAGTGACCTTAGCTGCTTTCAGCAAGGCTTTCACGGTTCGCGATAACGCTATCGATAAGACCAAAGTCCTTCGCTTCGTCAGCGCTCATGAACTTGTCGCGTTCCAGGGCTTCCTCAACTGCTTCGAGGTCCTGGCCAGTGTGTTTCACGTAGATTTCATTCAACCGACGCTTCATCTTCAGGATTTCCTGAGCATGCAGCATGATGTCTGACGCCTGACCACGGAACCCGCCGGAAGGCTGGTGAACCATGACACGGGAATTTGGCAACGAGAAACGCATGCCTTTTTCACCGGCTGTCAGCAACAACGACCCCATCGAGCAAGCCTGACCAATACAGAGGGTCGAAACAGCAGGACGGATGAACTGCATTGTATCATAGATCGCCAGACCGGCTGTCACCAGACCGCCTGGGGAGTTGATATAGATGGCAATTTCTTTACTTGGGTTGTCCGCCTCAAGAAACAGAAGCTGGGCACTTACCACTGTTGCCATATGATCTTCGACCGGTCCGGTCAGGAAGATAATGCGCTCCTTCAGGAGACGCGAGTAGATATCGAAGGCCCGTTCTCCGCGGTTTGTCTGCTCGACAACCATCGGCACGAGAGTGTTCATGTAGATATCGACAGGATCCTTCATACCTCATCCATTTTTTTGAAGTGGCCGTACAATTATGTACGGACGAATGTGCCATGACTTGATTAACATCTTGCCAAGGCCTGACTCGAAAAAAGCGACACCCCATACATAAGGGATGTCGCCTTAATCGCAAAGTCATTGCAGACGTGTTGTGAAGGCAAGGTTAAAGCCTTGAACGTCTGAGACATTTTTAGGAGAACGCGAATTAAGCGTCTGCCTCGTCTTCGGAAACCAGCTTTTCAAGCTCTTCCTTGGTCACGGTCTTGTCCGTTACCTTGGCAAGCTCAAGCATGAAATCCACAACCTTCTCTTCGTAAATTGGTGCACGAAGGGAAGCCAGCGCCTGCTGGTTGTTCTTGTAGAATTCGAAAACCTGCTGTTCCTGACCTGGGAACTGACGCACGCGCTCATAAAGGGCACGCTGCATTTCTTCGTCCGAAACCTGGATTTCGTTCTTTTCGCCGATTTCAGAAAGAACCAGACCAAGACGTACGCGACGTTCAGCAATCTTGCGGTATTCCGCTTTTGCTTCTTCTTCCGTCGTATCTTCGTCTTCGAAAGTCTTTTCGTTCTGCTTCATGTCGTCTTCGACCTGTTTCCAGACCGCGTCAAACTCGGAAGTCAAAAGGCCTTCAGGCAATTCGAATGAATAATGCTCATCAAGCGCATCGAGAAGCTGACGCTTCACACGCTGACGAGTCATGTTGCCAAACTGGCTTTCGATCTGACCGCGAACGATTTCTTTCAGCTTGTCCAGACCATCGAGGCCGAGGTTCTTGGCGAACTCGTCATCAACAGTCACTTCTCCCGGCTTGCCAACTTCCTTGACCACTACGTCAAAGGTCGCAAGCTTTCCGGCCAAATGAGCAGCTGGATACTCTTCAGGGAATGTCACTTCGATGACTTTTTCATCGCCAGCCTTAAGGCCGATCAACTGCTCTTCGAAGCCCGGGATAAACTGACCGGAACCCAGAACCAGCTTGCCTTCTTCGTCAGCGCCGCCCTCAAAAGGCTCGCCATCGATCTTGCCAAGGTAGGACATGGTCACCTGGTCGCCGTCAGCAGCTTTGCCCTTTTTAGGCTCAAAAGTTGCATTGTTCTTGGCGATCTCAGCGATCTGCGTATCGACTTCTTCTTCGGCGATCCCAACAACAGGACGCTCGATTTCGATACCTTTGAAATCAACGATCTCAAAAGTCGGAAGAACGTCATATGACATTGCAAAGGAGAGGTCCGCATCGCCTGCGAGAATCTTTTCAGCTTCCTCGTCCGGCAAATCAATAGAAGGTGTCAAAGCTGGACGCTCTGAACGATCA
The DNA here is from genome assembly GCA_013373445.1 of Paracoccaceae bacterium. Classification (GTDB taxonomy): domain Bacteria; phylum Pseudomonadota; class Alphaproteobacteria; order Rhizobiales; family Stappiaceae; genus Roseibium. Next base: position 2,349 of record JABXHV010000116.1, read on the forward strand.
TCGAGAGCCTGCTGGGTGGATTCCTGAATGGTGTTAGACAGGATTTCCGCCATGGCCTGACGACCGTACATCTTCTTGAGGTGCGCAACCGGCACCTTGCCTGGACGGAAGCCCTTAATTTGAGCCTTGCCTTTAAGGTCGTCCATATAGGCTTCGAGCTTGCCAGCCAGATCGCCTGCCGGAATTTCGATTTTCAGCTCTCGCTTAAGGCCCTCGGAAAGGGTTTCAGTTACCTGCATGGTATCTTGCTTCGTCCTCAAAATGGAACGACCAGTTCCATTGTTTAAAGAATTATCCTAAGTGCCGCGCCTCAACTGGAACCTGGGAATTCCAGGCTCCAAGAAGCGCTATTGCACTTGCTCCGTGCGCTCTTGGTCCGTGGTACGGGTGGAGGGACTTGAACCCCCACGACTTGCGTCACCAGAACCTAAATCTGGCGTGTCTACCAATTCCACCA
>JABXHV010000140.1 GCA_013373445.1 Paracoccaceae bacterium
AGGAAGGCGATGACGTCGTGCTTGGTGACGGCTTCGATTTCGTCGATGCGGGCGACGTCGAACTCCACGTCCTTGGCCTTCCAGACGGCGTCCGCATTCTCGCGCGGGATAACTCCGAGGTCGGCCATGGCGTCACATGCATGCGCCTCGATCTCGTACCAGATGCGGAACTTGGTTTCTGGCGACCAGATAGCGGTCATCTCGGGGCGGGAATAGCGCGGGATCATCGCGTGTCCTCTTTTTTGGGAATAATGGCGCCTGTCTAGCAGGAAGTCTGCTCGGGCTCAATCATGCAAATCGCTGAAACCCAACAACGCGTGTTGTAGATGAAACCTGCCATGAGGATAGTGCCGCAACCCGTTCTTGGACGACGTCAATCAGAATTCGATGACTGAGATAGCCTTGTCAGTCTTACTTATCTGCCGTAATCGAACGGTCAATCCTGGTAGGGGCGTTCGCCGACGATGACCGCTTGTCCGGCAATACTTATGCTGGGGGCGGCGTTTGCGCTCGGCGTATCTGGCGGTGTAACCGTCACAAAGATGGTCCCGGGTTTGCCCATCGCCTTTCCCTGGTGGCCAGGGTAGGTCGTCTCTCTATGTTTTGGCAGATAACCGTAGTTCCATAGATAGGCGCCGGCTGGCCCGTTTGCATTGCCTGTGACGGGGTCTTCCTGAATACCAATCGCAGGCGCAAACATACGGCCATTTGTCTCAATCTGCTCTTCGTTTCCATCGATTGAGAAAGCGAAAAAGCCGTTGCAACCAATCTCTCGGCTCAAGGCGCTGAGGATTTCGTAATCTGGATTAAGGTGATTGATTGTCGCCTGTGAAGTCAAGGGAACCATGACTTTCGAATGTCCGGTCGTCACGATCTGCACTGGCAGGTCCAAGACAAGGTCTTCGGGTCTGATTCTAAGTCCCTGTATCAAGGTTTCTATCTGCCGGTCAGACAGGATATCCTGATACTTGACAGCACCCTGGGTCATTGTGACCAACGCCTCAGCGCCGCTGTTCTTGACTGTTACCGGCAGCGTGCCGGCGCCAGTTAGAGCCCTGACTTCATAATCGGCATCATTCGCCTGTGCTGCTCGCAGAAAGTGAGTGGAAATGGTTGCGTGCCCACAGATCGGCACTTCATGGGCTGGTGTGAAGTAACGTACGTGAATGTCGTGCTCGTCGGACTTGGCGGTAAGCACGAAGGCTGTTTCAGAGTACCCCGCAAAGGCTGCAATCGCCTGCATTTCAATGTCAGATAAATGGTCCGCATCAAGTACGACGCCAGCACGGTTGCCTTCGCCTGGTGTTGATGTGAAGGCATCGACAACGTGTACGATGGTCATCCCGGGCTTCCTTAAGTGTTCGAAGCGGCCGACCGGATGGAGGTGATGTTCGCACGATAGCTTTCCACTGCGTTGCCTTTGAAGACGGCAGAGCCGGCGACGAGAACATTGGCGCCTGCCTTTGCGACCAGCGGTGCAGTTTCAGGGGTTACGCCGCCATCGATTTCAATGTCGATAGGCCGATCGCCGATCATGGCTTTGAGCCGAGCGACCTTGTCGACCATTGCGGGTATGAACTTCTGGCCTCCAAAGCCCGGGTTGACGGTCATCACGAGGATCAGATCGATCCGGTCAAGGACGTATTCAATTACGCTTGCGGGCGTTGCGGGGTTCAAAGACACTCCGGCTTTCTTGCCCAAATCTCGAATTGCCTGAAGCGAGCGGTCCAGGTGACGGGTGGCTTCCGCATGGATGGTGATGATATCAGATCCGGCCTTGGCGAAGGCTTCCAGATAGGGATCGCAAGGTTCAATCATCAAATGTGTGTCGAAAATCTTGTCGGTGTAGGGGCGGATTGACTTGATGACGTCCGGACCAAAGGTGATATTCGGCACGAAGTGGCCATCCATCACGTCGAGATGGATCCAGTCCGCACCAGCGCTCACAACGTCTGTGACTTCTTGGCCGAGTTTGGAAAAATCCGATGCCAACACAGAAGGGGCGATCAGCACGTCACGGGTCATAAGTTGGTCTCCTCAAAGGCCTGATCTCCGGCAGACCTGTATCTTGCTAAGGGCGCTATCATGCGTTCCGGCCGAGGGCAAGTGAGCCGCATCTCCTTAATCGGTTTAAGGTCACATACTGGCGTCAAAACTGTCCGGTTATGGCCAGATATCGTCCGTCAGGGCCTTCGAAACCGTAGGTCTGGATCAGGATAAGGATTGCAAAAACCGGTGGCTTGCCGGCTGGGTAGTAGGTGATGACGCGGTCAATACCGTAGCTGATAGGGCAACCGCGACTGGCTGGCAGGTCTTTGTCGGCATTGAGCACCTTGCTTTCACCGCGATAGGTCATGGTCAGGCGGAAACCCTTGGTATCCGGCACATAGGCAGCGCAGTCACTGGAGGAAATACTGACTTCTTCGAGTTTCAGATCCATGGGATCTGGGCCGGCAGGCACTATCAGCCTTGGTGTGACGCGCATGTGATGCGGGTCCGCGTTCAGTTCGGTGACTGGGTTATGGCCGACGAGTGTTCCTGGAATGGAAATGCCACTCAGCAGTCCAGCGTCACTTGCGGCCTGCAGCGTCGAATGGCGGGTATCGTCCAGGGCGGCTGGAAGATCGAAGCCGTCGGCAACATCCTTTTCAACTGTCCTGATGGGGGAGGGCTTGATCCAGCTGTCGCTGGCAACGTCAATGGCAAAGAGGTCGGAATAGGGGAAGCCTGAGCCGTCCTGAATGCCGTATTGCTCGAATACAAACCGGGTGCCGTCTTCAGAAAACCCGTGAATTTCAACATCGGCAAAGTCACCGGCGTTGGCTGCATTATCAATAGAGATAAGTGCAAGCGCGGTCGCGGCAGTCAGAATGAAATGCGTAAACATGGTCATGTTGCCTCCGTTTCAACTGGCAGGATAAACCGCCGAACGACTGGACGGAAGATCATTGGAAACGTGTAGATCGGAATTTGGCCGAGTGCGAACCACAGCCAGGTGACCTCCGGAAGCGTTGAGCCCAGCGCCGCGACCATCAAACCCATGTTTCGATTGCCAGATGCATAAGCGACGATGAAAGCTTTTTGTTTGCCAGCCGGTAAAAAGGCCAGAAAAGTCAGGCCCATCTGGAAAAAAGACGCGCACATCGTGAGAGCGGCGATAGAGAGCGTGAACAGCGGTCGGTCACTCAAGCTGTCGGCGACCCCATCCATTGCGATGATTGCGAAGAAAAACAGCAGCAACACGTTCATGGCATCAAGCTGCGCTCTTTTCCCGGCGATGAAGGCATCCCCGAGGAGTTTGCGCAAGATCGAAGCGACGAGGAATGCGCCACCCAGCATAAGCGAGAGGTTTTGCGCCAGATCGATCGCGTTGAACGAAACCTTGGCTCCCAAAACCAGTTCGGCAGTGATCGGAGTGGTGAGCGGCGCAATCAGCATGCTGCAGATCAACGTTAGCAGGATCATGACACCATCGAGGCGCATGATGAACATGAACGCGGGAACCGACATGAGCGATGGGCCGACGGTGATGATCACCAAAATGAGTCTGATGTCGGGATCCATATGGGGCGCAAGGACGAAGTTGATCAGCGCTGCTACGGCCAAAGGCACAAACAACATCTGCCAGCCTGTCGCCAAGAGGATCAGTTTCGGTGATTTGATCTGATGCCACAGTGATTGAGGCCGGACCCGGATGAAAGCCATGACAAGGAGCGAAAAGACCGATTCTTCCAAAAAGGGCCTCAGGTAGGCAGACAGTCCGGGAAGCAGCATGCCCAGCAAGAGACTTATGGAGAGCGCATATGTGCCGCGTTCGCCGACCCAGGCAAGCGTCCTGGAAACTGAGGTGATCATGAATTCATCCGAAGGAAGTAGCTAGCTGTGCGTAATGGCGCAGATCGCCCATGAAGTGGTTTGTGTCTCATTGTGACCACAAGGGCTTGTAGGGTAAGAGATATTGTAGGGTCTTTACAAGGGGTGAGCGTGCAACGAGTTGACGTCATCGTGCTCGGCGCCGGGATCGTAGGCGTATCGACGGCGCTGCATTTGCGTCGGCGGGGGCTGGACGTTGCCTTGTTTGACCAAGTCCATCCTGGTGAAGGTGGCACTTTCGGCAATGCTGGTCTGGTGGCCCGTAACGGGTTCTGCGCGCCAACGCTTCCTGGCTTTTCAGCTGAGTTGATTGACGTTCTGTTGGGGCAATCTTCCGCTGTTCAATACGACCTTTTTTCCCTGTTCAAACTCATGCCGTGGCTCAAGAAATATATGCATGCCAGCGGCGCTGCCCGGGCGAACGAGTATGCGCGTGCAATTGCGCCGTTTAAGGCGCTGGCGTTAAAGGAACACCATTCTCTCGCCAAGGGGACAACAGCAGAACGGTTTTATCGCAAATCCGGTTGGCTGCAGCTTTTCCGTTCCCCGGGTGGATATGGGCGAGCAGAACGTGAGCGACACTTTGCACGTATCTTTGGTGTTGATTATCACGAAGTGTCCGGCGGTGAACTGACGACACTTGAGCCCGGACTGCGGGCGGAAAAGCTTCATGGTGTGCTGTGGCCGGAAAGCGAGTCCGTTAGCGATCCTGCTGGTGTTGTAGAGGCCTTGTGGCGGGCATTTGTCCACGAAGGAGGCCTTTTCTACGAAGCAGATGCGCAAAAGCTGGAACAGCGTCGTTCGGATTGGCGTTTGGTGTGTACACGCGGCAATCAATTTCATTCCCGCCGTGTGGTGATTGCGCTGGGCGGTTGGTCCGGGGAGTTCGCGTCTCTATTCGGGGAGAGCTTTCCTCTGGCCCGTTTCCGGGGGTATTACCAGCAGTTCCGTGCACGCTCCGGTGCGTCCTTGTCCCGTCCTATTGCGGATGTGGAGCACGGTTATATGCTCAGTCCGATGGAAAACGGTATTCGCCTGACCACGGGGTTTGAAGTCGCCAAGTGGAAGTCGGCGCCGTCATCCTCGCAGCTGACGATTTCCGAACGTCGTGCCAAAGCGATTTTCCCGCTCGGACATACATTGCCGCACAATGAGTGGATCGGATCGCGGAGCTTCTTGTCCGATGCTTTGCCGGTCATAGGACCATCTGCCGGTGTTTCAGGGCTTTGGTATAATTTTGGTCATGGAATGGACGGGTTCGCGTTTGGACCTTTGTCCGGGCGGTTGATCGCCGACCAGATCACAGATCGTCCGCTTGGTTTTGATCTGTCGAATGTGTCGCCGTTGCGCTTCAAGGTGTGACAGGTTCGGCTTTAACCGAAGCGTTCTTCCCAGGTTTGCTGCAAGTCGGTGTCGCTCGCATGAGCGTGATAGACGCCGCGAGCAATTGCCCGGGCGAGGCACGAGGCAGCTGCAGCTCCAATGTGCAATGTGTCTTCGACCGGATTTTTTAGTGGCTTGCGTCCTGTCGAGAGCGCAAACACCAGATCTCCGTCGAGCGGCGTATGCGCTGGCCAAAGAGCGCGTGACAGCCCGTCATGCGCCATGACCGCAAGGCGTTTGGCCTCGGCCTTGGTCAATATGGCATCCGTGGCAACTGCGGCAATTGTCGTGTTGGCACCGGCCTTTCGGGCATCCAGTTTGGTTCGTACCGCGGTCGCATTGACCGGTATCGGTGAGGGTAAGCCATGGCCACCGAACTCGTTGCCGATTTCGAATGGCGCTGCCCAGAAGTGCTTGCCGTCGCCAATGGTGGCCTGACCTAGTGCGTTGACGGCCACGATGGCGCCGACCGTGACGCCATTTGAAAGCACCATCGATGCGGAGCCGAGACCGCCTTTCAGGTTTGCCGTGGTAGCGCCTTTTCCTGCACCTGCCGTCCCAAGGACAAAGTCCACAGAGGCATTGTCCATAGCAGCAGCTCCCAGGTCGCGATAGGGCAAAGAGCTGCCCCAGTCCTTGTCGCCGCCGTTCATCAAGTCAAAGAGGATGGCGCTGGGCACGATCGGCACGTTGACTGGCCCCACGGCATAGCCTCGTCCCAGTTCCGCAAGGCGTCCCTGAACACCTGCGCCTGCATCAAGTCCGAAGGCTGAGCCGCCTGCAAGTACGATTGCGTCAATCGTCTGGACAGTCTGTTCAGGTTCCAGCAGCGCGGTTTCCCGGGTGCCCGGTGCTCCGCCCTGAATAGCGACCGAGGCTACCGCAGGTTCATCTGGCAGGATGACGGTGACGCCGGACTTCAAAGTGCTATCGTCGGCGTTGCCGACTTTCAAGCCGGGAACATCGGTGATGAGGTTGCGTTGTCCTGGGGTCATTCTCACCTGCGTCGCTGCGCGCCTAAAGCGATTTGTCCATGATTGGATCATAGCTTTGAGGCAGCATTAGGCGAGAACTATTTTGGCAAGGTGTGGTAATTGCGGCGGATATAAAGCAGGGAATCGCCGGGGTTCTCCATCCTTACATCCACGACAGTGCCGACAATGACCGTGTGGCTGCCAACAGGGGTCAGACTGAGAACCTCGCAGTCAAAGTTGATGCGTGCTCCAATCAAAGCCGGTGCCCCGGTGGTCAATGCGTCCCAGCTGGCCTGATCAAAGCGTTGCTCCGTGGTAAGCCCACCACGACCTGCGAACGCGTTGGACAACGGTTCCTGACCTGCTTCCAGTGTGTTTATGCAGAAGTGGCCATTTTGAATCAGCGGATCGTGGGCACTGCTTTCCGAATTCAGGCAAACCAGAAGTGCTGGGGGCGCATCGGAAACAGAACAAACAGCTGAGACTGTGGCTCCAAAGCGTCCGGCAGGTCCATCGGTGGTCAGCACATGAACCGCAGCGGCAAGGCGACTCATTGCTTCGCGGAATGCATCTTGATCGATTCCTGAATGCGGTGTGCTTGTTGGTGCCTGCGTGCTCAAAAGAAGGTCCTGTTTTTTGGACGTGGTCGCTGCTGCGCGTAACTCGTGTTGTTTATTCGCGCCATCATGTTGGGAGAGGCCTTAGCATTGGAAGAGTGTGTTTGCATCCCAAGTCCTGCGAATATAGCGACTGGAAACGAAAAAAACGTTTCTGAATGCCTGTTTTTCATAAAAAAGACGATAGTGGTCGTTTTTGTCGTTGATTGGCGTAACGTGCGGTGTGCTCATGTCTTGCGTTGCGAAGGCATCGACAGGCTGTGTAGTGTCTGCTTAAAGACCTTTGGCATGATGAGGTCAGACGGTTTCGGGTCCTGATCCTTGAATTTGTGTCAGTTTTGTTTGCTAAGAGTGTTGGAAATGAACGTGGGACTGCGTTTCAAGTTATTCGGTCGACGCTTCTTGTCTCTGTTGGCGGCTCTTTGGACCTTTGTGTACGTAGGTCCGGCGGTTGCGGATGTTCATATCGGTGTGGTTGCACCGTTGAGCGGGCAGTTTTCCGTTTTTGGGGAAGAGATGAAGGCTGGAGCCGAACAGGCTGTTGCCGATCTTAATGCAAACGGTGGTCTCAATGGCGAGCCCGTGACCCTCGATCTTGCTGATGACGCTTGCAAGGTGGAAGACGCAACGGCGGTTGCCAACCAGATGATCGGCAAGGGCGTTGTTGCTGTCATTGGGCATTTTTGTGCGCAGCCCAGCCTTGAAGTGGCGAGCATTTATGCCGCGCAGGATATTCTCCAGATTTCACCCTCTGTGATTGATCCGCAGTTCACCGACGAGCGGGCGGGGCCTGGAGTTTTCCGGTTCGCGCCACGGCGCGATGAGCAAGGCAAGATTGCGGCTGATTATATTTTGCAGAACCTCTCGACGCAGGCCATCGCGATTCTTCATGATCAGGGGAGCTACGGCAAAACTCTGGCCGATGCGGTCAAGAGCGAGCTGAACGCCGAAAATGTCTATGAGACATTTTACAGTGGTTATGAACCAGGCCGCCGGGATTACGGCGCATTGGCTTCCAGACTACAATCTGATGGCGTTGAAGTCGCCTTTGTTGGTGGCTATGCCGCTGATGTGGCTCTCATTGCCAAGGCGCTCGCAACGCGGGGCATGGAGACGCTGATCATGGGCGGCGAAACACTGCTCCTTGAAGAATATTGGACACTTTCTGAAGGCGCGGGCGAGGGATCGCTTGCGGTCCATTATGTCGATCCAAAAGTTCATGCTGCGGCCAAGCAATTGGCAGAGCGTTTGCAAGATAACGGTCGGCCGAATGGACGGTATGCGCTGCAGACCTATGCTGCAATCGAAGCTCTTGCTGCTGCGGTGACGGATGCCGGCACGACAGATTTTGCCGAGGTCGCAAACACGCTCGCTTCGCAGGGACTGTCAACGATTTTTGGTGAGGTCAGGTTCGACGATAAGGGCGATATGACCCTGCCGGGCTACACGGTCTATCGCTGGAGCGAAGGTGCTTATCTAGCAACGGACGCAATGTGAGCGTTCGACTTAACCCTGTTTTGAGTTTGCCGACGCGCGTGGTTTCCCGGTTCCATGGATCTTGATAGATTTTACCTGGATTGGAGATCCGGGTATGTGTCGCTATTTCAATATCTTCTCGGTGTTTGTTGCTTTTTTGATTCTGGGGCCTGCGACTGTGCTCAGCGCCGAGCTTGTCACGTTTCATAAAAGCGGTGTGCGATCCGGCACGATCCTGATCGACAACTCCGAACGGCGGCTTTATTTCGTTCTGGGGCAGGGACGGGCCATACGTTACAAGGTGGCCGTGGGGCGCAATGGCAAGTCCTGGACAGGCCGGGCGCATATCACGGGCAAGTACGTCAAACCTGACTGGTCGCCTTCATCAGAGGTGCGACGTGATCATCCCAATCTCCCCTTGCTGATCAAAGGTGGCGCCGCCAACAACCCGATGGGCGTTGCGGCAATGACCCTGTCGAATGGCAACTATGCGATCCATGGCACCAACCGACCCGGCTCTATCGGACGCGCCGTTTCCTATGGCTGTATCCGAATGGCCAATCGGGATATCTCGGATCTGTTTCAGCGTGTTGGTGTACGAACGCCGGTTATCGCAATTCCGTGAACCAGCTCAAGGCATCAGACTTTCGGCTTTAACCCGGGATCGCCACGCCTGTAATTTCCAGAACGACCCTGTCTGCATAAATGGGCTCGCCAACACTCATGTCGAAAAGCGCGCGCGAGAAAAAACCGTCCGCAGTAAAGGTGAAGGTCCCGTTGGGTTTTTGATCCTTGAGCTGGACCATAAGTGAAGTGCGTTGCTTCTTGCCCTTCATGGTCAAGACACCTTCGACTTGTGCTGTGGTTTCACTCAGGCGTGTCACCGCGGTGCTGGTGAACTCAGCGATCGGAAACTGCGCGACATTGAACATGCCTTCGCTTTTCAGAAAGTCGGTCACCTTGGGGTTGTCTGTTGTTACAGTTGACAGATCGACTGAGACTTTGATCGAACTCTTTTCCGGTCGCTTGCTGTTCAAAATCAGTCTCCCGCTCACCGATCCAAAGCTTCCCGTGATCTTGCTACCGGTAATTACCTTTACCGAGAACAGGGTTTTGACGTTCTCCTTTGAAAGAGCGTAGGCGCCATTGATGGCGATACCGGAGGCATTCGCAGGTGCGGATGTCATGTAAAAGGTCATAGTCGCCAGGCTGACCAGCACGAAGGCTGCCCTGGCACGAAACCGGCCAGAACCGGTTAGACGTTTGAACGTGATGGTGAACATGTTTCCTCCCGGCCTGGCTGTTTGGAGATCAAGATCTCAGCAGAACCGAGTGAAACACTAGCTGTTTTCAGCGTCCGATTGGATTTTAATACCTCTGTCGCCCGACACAATCTGGTGAACGGATCGAATGAGGCGAGCTGAAACATGCAAACGGGAGGTTAGCCTGCCGATTGAAGCCACTCTTTCGGGTCGCTTTGCTGCGTCTTGAGGTCATTGCGTGAAAGGGCGCTGACAAGATCTGCAACTGCATCAAGTGAATGAGCTGCCCTGAATTCATCGACATGGGGCAACATGGCCCGAATACCCCTGGCGCGGGCCTGAAAGCCGTCAAAGCGTAACAGCGGGTTCAGCCATATCAAGTGACGGCAGGAACGATGGAGGCGGTCCATTTCACGTTCGAGGTCTTCATCCGTGTCGCGTTCCAGGCCGTCGGTGATAAGCAGTACCGTTGGAGATCCGCCTAACACCCTGCGGGACCAACGGTGATTGAACTCTCGCAGTGCGGTTGCGATCCGCGTGCCGCCTGACCAATCCTCAACGCCGGAACTGCAGGCCTCCAGGGCCTCGTCCGGGTCTTTCAAGCGCAACTGTCGGCTCACATTGGTCAACCGTGTGCCAAAAAGGAAGACATGGACATCACGTCGGTGCTCGGCGACGCCATGTAGAAAGTGCAAAAGCAGACGGGAATAATTGCTCATGGATCCGGAAATATCGCACAGCGCGACGAGTGGTGGCTGAACCACCTGTCGGTTGCGATGTTTCAGATCGATGATCTGTCCGCCAGCCCTGATGGAAGCGCGCAGCGTCCGGCGAGGATCGATGCTTCCTTTTGAACTTGCGACCAGACGGCGTTTTTTGACCTTATCCATTGAAAGTGACAGGTTACGCAATGCGTGTTTCGCAGCATCGATTTCCGAAGCTGTCATTTGCGCAAAGTCCTTGGACCGCAGCACTTCCTGTCCGGACACGGTGAAACTTGCATCCACCTCCAAACGCGGCTTTTCCTGCGCGGTTTCCCTGTTTTGGGTTGCCTTAAAAGCTTGCGAGATCCGGGTTTGACCTGCTTTGGGCTTTTCTGGTTCACCGCGCGGTGGAGCGACTGGCGACAGCAGGGAGAGCATCTTTTCAATCAAGCCGCGGTTGCGCCAGTAGATCTGGAACGCTTCGTCAAAAAGGATCCGATGCTCGCGTTTGTGAACGAAGATGGCGTGGAGGGTCCAGTATAGATCTTCGCGGTTGGAGATGCCCGAAGTTTCAACGGCCCGCACCGCGTCGACAACATGGGCAGGTCCGACGGGCATGCCTGCCTTGCGCAGGGTTCGCGCAAAGAAGGTTATGTTCTCGACGATTTGGCCTTTGTTCGCCTCGTTACCCATCAGGTCTCTCAGAAGTCTTTCACAAAAGGAGCCTAAAGCGTCGGCATGCCGGCCACAGGTGACTGCGGGCCATCTTTGCGTATTTCCTCAATGATCTCACGTACCTTAGAGCCCCGCACACGGGCGATGTCATCCTGGTACTTGAGCAGAACGCCCAGCGTGTCTGTTGCCATATCCGGATCAAGCGCGATTTCGTTGAGCTCACTGAGGGCGGTTGCCCAGTCAAGGGTCTCGGCGACGCCGGGCTGTTTGAAAAGGTCTTCATTGGCACGCAGGTTCTGCACAAAGGCGATGATTTCGGCCGAGAGCCTTTCCGAAGCGCCGGGTACCTTCGTGCGGACAATTTCAAGCTCACGTTCTGCATCCGGGTAGTCGACCCAGTGGTAGAGGC
>JABXHV010000110.1 GCA_013373445.1 Paracoccaceae bacterium
AAGCTCTTCCCGATCCTCTACAAGGCGTTTGTCGAAAAAGACATGGCCCTTTTGGAGATCAACCCGCTGATCGTCATGAAAGACGGCCGCGTTCGCGTTCTCGACGCCAAGGTTTCCTTCGACGGCAACGCTCTCTTCCGCCACGACGATATCGCCGCGCTGCGTGATGAGACTGAAGAAGATGCCAAGGAAATCGAAGCATCCAAATACGACCTGGCCTACGTTGCTCTCGACGGCGACATCGGCTGCATGGTCAATGGTGCCGGCCTTGCCATGGCAACCATGGACATCATCAAGCTCTACGGTTCCGAGCCTGCAAACTTCCTCGACGTTGGTGGCGGTGCGACCAAGGAAAAGGTAACGGCTGCGTTCAAGATCATCACATCCGATCCGAACGTAAAGGGCATCCTGGTCAACATCTTTGGCGGCATCATGCGCTGCGACGTGATCGCAGAAGGCGTTTTGGCTGCTGTGACCGAAGTTGGCCTCAAGGTTCCACTCGTTGTACGCCTCGAAGGCACCAACGTTGAACTCGGCAAGAAGATCATTTCTGAAAGCGGCATGAATGTTATTGCTGCAGACGATCTTGACGATGCTGCTCAGAAAATCGTGAAAGCCGTGAAGGAGGGCGCGTAAATGTCGATCCTCGTCAATAAAGACACGAAAATCATCGTACAGGGCCTGACTGGTAAAACCGGTACATTCCACACCGAACAGGCTCTTCAGTATTACGGCACCAAGATGGTTGCTGGCGTGCATCCAAAGAAGGGCGGCGAGACCTGGTCTTCCGGTCTGGACGCATCCGCCGAGCTGCCAATCTTTGCAACCGTTGGCGAAGCCAAGGAAGCAACCGGTGCAGACGCTTCTGTGATCTACGTCCCGCCAGCAGGCGCCGGCGCAGCGATCATCGAAGCCATCGACGCTGAAGTGCCTTTCATCGTTTGTATCACGGAAGGTATTCCGGTTGCAGACATGGTCAAGGTCAAGGCGCGGCTTGAAAAGTCCAAGTCCCGTCTGCTCGGCCCGAACTGCCCAGGCATCCTGACCCCTGAAGAATGCAAGATCGGCATCATGCCGGGCTCCATCTTCAAGAAGGGCTCCGTGGGCGTTGTTTCCCGCTCTGGTACTTTGACTTACGAAGCTGTGTTCCAGACATCCAATGCTGGCCTCGGCCAGACAACGGCTGTTGGTATCGGCGGCGACCCGGTCAAGGGCACCGAGTTCATCGACATCCTGGAAATGTTCCTGGCTGATGACGCAACAGAATCCATCATCATGATCGGTGAGATCGGTGGTTCTGCTGAAGAAGAAGCAGCACAGTTCCTCAAGGACGAAGCCAAGAAGGGTCGTAAAAAGCCTATGGCTGGCTTCATTGCAGGTCGTACAGCGCCTCCAGGCCGTACCATGGGTCACGCAGGTGCGGTGATCTCTGGCGGCAAGGGCGGTGCAGAAGACAAGATTTCTGCAATGGAAGATGCGGGCATCAAGGTGTCACCATCTCCAGCCAAGCTCGGCGAAACCCTTCTCGAAGTCTTGAAGGGCTAAACAGATTTTACGACTGCCAGCATGTAATTTGTTTACGAATTGGTAGTCATAATCGCCAAACCCGACCAAGGCGCTTTTGCGCCCTGGTCGATTTTTAAAATTGGGTCGCTGGTTTTTGCGACCTGGATAGGGACCCACGACGGGCACTTCCGCGTCCGTCTGACAACACAAGGGCGAGGCAACCCCTCGCTGGATGGACATGGCACGGCAGGAAGCGAACAAAGTCTTCGCACTGACGTCGTTGCTTTACGGCGCCAACGCAGCCTATATCGAAGACCTCTACGCTCAGTACAAGGAGAGTCCGAACTCGGTTGATTCCGAGTGGCAGGATTTCTTTGCGAGCTTTCAAGACAACAAAGAAGATGTCTTGAAAGAAGCCGCAGGTGCTCCCTGGAAACGCAAGGATTGGCCTCTCGCTGCGAACGGGGACCTCGTAAATGCCTTCGACGGCAATTGGGCTCCGATCGAGAAGAAGCTCGGCGATAAACTGAAATCAAAATCGGAGGCCAAGGGCGCTCCGATGTCTGACGCAGAAGTGCATCAGCAGACGCGCGATTCAGTCCGCGCACTGATGATGATCCGGGCATATCGCATGCGCGGTCACCTGCATGCAGACCTTGATCCGTTGCAGCTTTCAGAGCGCAAGGATCATGAAGAGCTTCATCCTTCTTCCTATGGCTTCGTTGATGCCGATTGGGATCGCAAGATCTTCATCGACGGTGTTCTGGGTCTCGAATACGCAACCTTGCGTGAGATGCTGGAAATCCTGAAGCGCGTGTATTGCTCGACCTTTGGTGTCGAGTTCATGCATATCTCCGATCCTGCGGCAAAGTCGTGGATCCAGGAACGCGTGGAAAAGCCGGAAGGCTCCTATTCCTTCACTGCTGAAGGAAAGAAGGCGATCCTCAACAAGCTGATCGAAGCCGAAGGTTTCGAGAAGTTCCTTGATGTGAAATACACCGGCACCAAGCGTTTTGGTCTCGACGGTGGTGAGGCGCTCATTCCGGCGCTGGAACAGATCATCAAGCGCGGCGGCCAGCTCGGCGTGAAGGAAATCGTGTTCGGCATGGCCCACCGCGGTCGTCTGAACGTGCTGTCTCAGGTGATGGCAAAGCCGCACCGCGCGATCTTCCACGAATTCAAGGGTGGTTCATTTACCCCTGAAGACGTTGAGGGTTCCGGTGACGTGAAGTACCATCTCGGTGCGTCTTCCGACCGTGAGTTTGACGGCAACACCGTTCAC
>JABXHV010000075.1 GCA_013373445.1 Paracoccaceae bacterium
CCCATGTGATGGAGCACGGGCTTTATGTTCTGGAAGGTAAAGCGGTCTACCGGCTGAATCAGGACTGGGTTGAAGTTGAAGCCGGTGATTTCATGTGGCTGCGCGCTTTCTGCCCGCAGGCTTGCTATGCCGGAGGCCCCGGCAAGTTCCGCTACCTGCTTTACAAAGACGTGAACCGTCATGCAAAGCTGCGACCAATCAAATGACACTTGAGACGATCAAGCCTCTTGCACTGACATCAGAAGCGTTCGCACCGTTTGGCGATGTGCTGGAAGCTGTTGGCGATCCAACCATGCTTATCAATGAAGGCATGTGCGGACGCCATCACGATCTGGCGAAACTTGAATTTGATGGCGAGGCACGTGCGGGGATCAGCCTGTTTCTGGCTCAAAAGCGTACATTGCCTTGCGAACTAACCATGGTGGAACGCCATCCTCTCGGGTCCCAGGCGTTCTTGCCGATGACACATGAGCCCTTTCTGGTTGTCGTGTGTCCCGACGACAATGGAAAGCCGGGGCGGCCGATCGCATTTGTCACAGAACCCGGACAGGGCATCAACATCCATAAGAATGTCTGGCACGGTGTCCTTAGCCCCTTGAGCGATCCGGGACTGTTTGCAGTTATTGACAGGATTGGCGAGGGCAACAATCTGGAAGAGGTCTGGTTCAACGCTTCCTATCTGATCGAAACGCCCTAGGCAGCATCTTCGTCATCATCGTCATCGATGATGACGTCGTTCGCCTCAGCTTCCTTGGCCAGGAGCTCTTCTGCGTACTCAATGAATTGCGCAGCGGGCATCGGCTCGGCAAAGAAATAGCCTTGCGCAGCTGTGACGCCCAGCTCAATCAGTCGATCGACCTGCTCCTGCTTTTCGATGCCCTCTGCGATGATGCCCATTCCGAGATTGTCGGCGAGCTCCACCATCGAATCGACAATTGTGGTCGAGCTGTCGTCATCGCCAATCGAATCGATGAACATCTTGTCGATCTTGATGATGTCGACGCCAAGCTTTTGCAGATACGCCATCCCGCCGTGGCCTGTGCCCACGTCATCGAGTGCCACGCGAATTCCCAGCGCCTGTATCTCGGCCATAATCTTGCGGGCCAGATCGATATCCTCCAACGGATAGCGCTCGGTCACCTCCACCACGATCTGCTGATAGGAAATACTTGAATCGGCATAAGTCGACTTGAGATCCTGCACCACTTCACGATCTTTGAAATGTCCGGCAAAAAGGTTGATCGAGATCTTGTAGTCAGGGTTTTCTTCGTAAAGCTTGCCAACCTCAATGCAGGTCTGGCGCATCAAATGCCGCGTCATATCGAAGATGTAGCCGTTGCGCTCGGCGTATTCCATGAATTGTCCAGGCGAGACAATCACACCGTTCGGACGTCGCCAGCGCATCAGCACTTCGCAGCCCTTGAGCTGACCGGTCTCGATATCAACCACCGGCTGGTAGTATGGGATAAACTCGCCGCGCCGGATCGCTGCAATGAAGTCCTCATGGGCCTCGTTTTCAGGGCGCCAGGAGAACCAGACACCGATAGCAACCAGCAACAGAACCAGTCCCGCACACGCAACAGCGGCTACGATCTTGAGATCGCCAACCATCTGATAGGCTGCAGATTTTGGCGCAAAAACAGATACTTCAAGCGGGTATTGTGTGGAGGTCAGAACGACACGCAGGCCGGAATCTCCATCACCATCAGAACTGTAACCGCCTATTTCATACCAAAGAATATCCTTGCCGAGGCGCAATTCGGCGCGCCGGAAACCGCGAAGGTATGCAGGGCCCGGATCTCCAGCGATGACGGCAGGTGTGATTTCTGCGAACAATCTGGTTCCATCGCGAAGATCCCAGCTCACGACGGCTGCGCGCGCTCCCATGAACTCGCGGTTCAGCATACCGATTCCGACCAGGGGGCCATCGGGACGAAGGTTGGGCAATATGGCCTCACCATTCATCTCGATGTCCGGGACGTTGCACATGCGTTTACCCATCCGGTCGACAAGGCCGATGGCGTCAATCTCTCCGGCGCCCAGGATCACCCGCTGAAACAGCTTCCGGTCCGGCAAGGAGCATGTCTGAATGTCGTCACGGTCGAGTCGCTGAAGCGCCGACACAGCGGTGCTGATCGAGCTTTCGGCGCGCTCTAGATAGCGCTCTGCCATGCTGCTCATCTCATCCTCAGCGATGCTCAAGGCATATTGATTGAGGATGGAATTGGCAGCAAACAGCGGAACCATCGCCACAACCAAGGCGACTGCAAGAGCTCTGAAGAAAATAAAGTACCGCTGTGACAAGGAGTGCTTGTTCCTAATTAAATTCTTTGTGAAACTTCAACCAAAAGCGTAAATAAGCACCTAACTTTTTTAACACGTTGTTTACAAAGCTGCCCCTGCTTTCAATATTTTGGCGACCGGCTGGCAAATTTCTCCACGTTTTTCGCGAATTCGGTGGCAATCAAATTGCGCTGCCTTGATATCGGCCCATATCAACTGTTCCCTCTTCCCTAATGGTATGTCGCTGAAACGCAGCCAGTTCAGGAGATCAACAATGCCCCATCCTATTCGTCCAAGTCTCGTTGCAGATGTCGCCCGCCTGGCGTTAGTCAGCCTGGTTATGACCAGCCCTGCGCATGCTTTCACATCAACCGGTGATGAAGTTGCAGATGCCTTTCTAACCATACTGGATGGGCGCCATGGCGCGGTGGAAGACTATGACAGCGTGTCACTGGAGGACGGGTTGATCGTCTTTTCCGGCTTGAAACTGGAAGGAAAGAGCGCGTTTGATAACCTGGCGATCCAGACCACTGAAATCACCAATGGCGCGCTTTCAGCCTCCGGAACATTCGAGGCTGAAGAAATCAGCCTGAACGGCATTGCTGGTCAGGGAGATGATGTTGCCTTTACCCTCGAACACCTCACAATGAGCGAGCTGAGCGCACCAACCGGGGATGATTTCTTAAAGCGCCTTGAAACGACCCCGCATCTGGTTCGCTACCGAGAGTCTGAGATCAGGGCAGCCAACATCCAACTCGAAGATCGTGAACCGGTGAGCCTTGGGCGCGCCTACATCCTCAACGAGGACTATCAAGGCAATACACCCACCAAGTCGCAGTTCATCATCGAAGATCTCCACATGCCCAAAGACGCCTTGGACAGAAAGGAAAAGCGTACTCTTGAGGGGCTGGGATATGAGGCAGCAACATTCGATGTACGCGGTTTCATGTCCTGGTCTCCAGAAGAGGGAACGGTCGATCTGGATGATCTTTCGGTCGACCTACAGGACGGCGGCTCCTTGCGTATGAGCTTCTCCCTCGGCGGCTTTACAGAAGAGCTGATGGCATCCCTGCAGGACCCCGACACAGAAGACAGTTCCGACGCAATGTCGACCTTGCAGGCCCTGAAACTCAACAAGTTCAGCGCCAACTTTGAAGACAACAGCTTAACCCAGCGCGCATTGAAACTGCGCGGTGAGCAACTTGGCGGTGACGAAAGCACAGCGATCAAGGAAGTTGAAACGACCTTGCCGATGATGCTGTCGATGTTGAACAACGAAGCATTTTCGAAATCGATCCAGTCGGCCCTGTCGACATTCATGGAAGATCCACAAAATCTCTCGATCACGGCAACGCCTCCGCAGCCAGTATCGGCTGCAGAGATCCTGGGTCTGGTGCTGCTGTCACCGCAGATGATTCCAACACTTCTGAACGCCAAGGTCAGCGCTAATCAGTAAGAACGGCTCAACGGTCACGAATGAAGGATTTGTGCGTTCCGGGACGGGATTATCCGTCCTGGAACTGCAATTCGCACAAACGGCGATATGTCCCATCGGCCGCATAAAGGCTTGCGTGGGTGCCGCTTTCGATCTGCTTGCCACGATCCAGAACATGAATCTGATCTGCGTCGCGGACCGTTGACAGGCGGTGGGCAATCACCAACGTGGTGCGGCCTTCCATCAAACGTTCCAGTGCGGATTGAACTTTTGATTCTGATTCCGCATCAAGCGCCGATGTCGCTTCATCAAGCAGCAGGATCGGCGCATTGCGGAGCATGGCGCGTGCAATGGCAATCCGCTGACGCTGACCACCGGAAAGGTTGCCGCCGCCCTCACCTGCAGGCGCATCATAGCCACCTGGCTGCTCAAGAATGAAATCATGTGCATTGGCGTCTTTCGCCGCCTGAATGATTTCCTCTTCGCTGGCTTCCGGACGGCCGATTTGAATGTTCTCGCGCAGGGATCCGTCAAAGAGGAACGTGTCCTGGGTGACGACCGCAATGTTCCTGCGCAAGGAAGCCACCGTCACCGTCTGGATGTTCTGACCATCGATCAGGATCGCACCGGACTGCGGATCATAAAACCGTTCCAGCAGCGAAAAGAGTGTCGACTTGCCGGCACCCGATGCTCCCACCAAGGCAGAGGTCTTGCCCTCTTCGGCGGTCAGCGTCAGGCCGCGCAGTGCCGGGCTGTCGGCATAGGAAAAGACGACGTTGTCAAACTCGATGCGTCCACCTGTCACAACAAGGTCACGGGCTCCCTCAGCATCGGTCAATGCGGGCACATCGTCGATCAGCTCATACATCAACCGAACGCCCACCAGCGAGTTGTTCAGGTTGACCTGCAAACGTGCAAGACGCTTGGCTGGATCATACGCCAGCAGCAGCGATGTGATGAAGGAAAACAGGGCGCCGGGTTCCTGCCCCTGCTCCACGACGTAATAGCCGCCATATAGGATCACAAGTGCGATGGCGAAGCCGCCGAGTGTTTCCATCAGCGGGGAAGTCCGGGCGGTCAGGGACGCGATCTTGTTTGACTGTCGTTCCACATCACGCACGGCTGCATTCATGGCGTCATCCATACGTGGCTCCACGCCAAACGCCTTGACGATGCGAACACCAAGCGCCGTTTCCTGAAGAACGGACAAAATACGGGTTGTCGAGACAAACTGCGACTTGGCGTGCTTTCGCACGCGGCGCACCAGCACCGAGACGCCCATGACAGCAGGCGGCATGATGACGAAGGCAAACAGCGACAGCATCGGTGCCTGGACAATCATCACGATGGCAAGGCCGACGAGGGTCAACAGGTCGCGCCCAAGCGTGACAGCCACCATATCAATCACTGCACGGGCTGCATTGGTGTTGTGCTGCATCCGCGTCGTCAGATCACCAAGCGCCGTACGGTCGAAATAACTCAGGTCCTGTTCCAAAACCCGGGCGAACAGTCGACGCTGACAATCGGCGACAATCGCGTTTCCAATCCGGGAAAGGATAATCGTCTGGCCGTAGGCGGCCGCCCCCTTGAGCGTGAAGATCACCATCACCGCGCCGGCGATCAGGTAGATCATGGTCTTGTCGCGGTTGAGGAAGACCTCGTTGATCACGTCCTTCATGATCCAGGCGCTGGCAGCCGTCGTTGCGGCCACAAGCCCCATGCAGATGAAGGCCACAATGTAGCGTCCGACATATTTCCCGGCATTTTCGGAAAACAGTCGACGGATCAGCATGAAGGTGCCTTCCGGGTCGTAAAGACCAAATCTTTTGGCGGGGGTAGTCACCTTAGTCCCATCTTCTCTTACTCAAACAAAAGGGCCGGAAACCCGGCCCTTTGTTCGTGTGAGCCAACTCATGTCAGTCGACCAAATATGATGCGGTTCCAAACGTTTGCCAATGCCGGTCCGACCGGTGTTAGGCGTCAGGAAGGTTCAAACGCAAACTCAGGTCACGCAACTGCTCTGATGTCGGCGCGCTTGGCGCATCCATCATCAGGTCCTCTGCGCGCTGGTTCATCGGGAACATCGTGACTTCACGAATGTTCTGTTCGTCAGCCAGCAGCATCACAATCCGGTCAATACCGGCTGCACAGCCACCGTGCGGAGGTGCGCCATACTGAAATGCGTTGACCATGCCACCAAAGCGCTTGTCGACTTCTTCATTCGGATAGCCGGCAATTTCAAATGCCTTGTACATGATCTCCGGCTTGTGGTTCCGGATTGCGCCGGAAACCAGCTCATAACCGTTACAGGCAAGATCGTACTGGTAGCCTTTGACTTCAAGCGGATCACCTTGCAGCGCTTCCATTCCACCTTGTGGCATCGAGAACGGGTTATGCTCGAAGTCAAGCTCACCAGTCTCCTCGTCACGCTCGTAGATCGGGAAGTCGACAATCCAGGCAAATTCGAACTTGTTGAGGTCGGTCAGGCCGAGCTCCTCGCCAATGATGAGACGTGCCTTGCCAGCAACCTTTTCAAAGCTTTTCGGCTTGCCGCCGAGGAAGAACGCGGCATCTCCAATTTCCAGACCAAGCTGCTGGCGGATCGCTTCAGTGCGCTCTGGACCAATGTTCTTGGCCAGTGGTCCTGCTGCTTCCATGGAACCGTCTTCGGCCTTGCGCCAGAAGATATAGCCCATACCCGGCAGGCCTTCCTGCTGCGCAAACTTGTTCATCCGGTCACAGAACTTGCGGCTGCCGCCCTTTGGAGCAGGGATGGCGCGCACTTCGGTACCAGGTTCCTTCAGCAGATTGGCAAAGATCGCGAAGCCTGAGCCGTCGAAATGCTCAGAGACGATTTCCATCTTGATCGGGTTGCGCAGATCAGGCTTGTCGGTACCGTACCAAAGCGCAGAGTCCTTGTAGGCAATCTGCGGCCAGTTGCGATTGACCGGGCGGCCACCACCGAATTTTTCAAAACATCCTGCGATCACCGGCTCGATGGTGTCGAAGACATCCTGCTGGGTGACATAGGACATTTCCATGTCGAGCTGATAAAAGTCTGTCGGCGAGCGGTCCGCGCGTGGATCTTCATCGCGGAAACATGGAGCGATCTGGAAGTATTTATCAAAACCAGAGACCATGATCAGCTGCTTGAACTGCTGCGGAGCCTGTGGCAACGCGTAGAATTTTCCAGGATGCAAACGCGATGGCACCAGGAAGTCACGTGCACCTTCAGGAGACGAGGCTGTGATGATCGGTGTCTGGAATTCGTTGAAGCCGATGCCCCACATGCGCTGGCGCAGATCCTGAACGACGTTGGACCGCAGGATCATGTTGTTGTGGATCTTTTCACGGCGCAAATCGAGGTAACGGTACTTGAGGCGCACTTCTTCGGGATACTCGAGCTCCCCAAAGACCGGCAGCGGCAATTCCTTGGCCGCGCCCAGGACTTCCAGGTCACGAATGAAGATCTCGACTTCACCCGTCGCGATTTCCGGGTTGATTGTTTCGTCGGTACGCTTTTTCACTTCCCCGTCGAGGCGGATACACCATTCGGAGCGGAGCGTTTCAGCAAGCTTGAAAACTGCAGAATCCGGATCGATCACGCATTGCGTCACGCCATAGTGGTCACGCAGATCGATGAACAACAGTCCCCCATGATCTCGAACACGATGAACCCAACCAGAAAGGCGAACAGTTTCGCCAACTTGGGCTGCGCGCAGATCTCCGCACGTATGACTACGGTAGGGATGCATGTAATCCTCGACAGTTTTCAATTTTAAAATCAGGCGCCTTGCTTGATAGCAAGCAAGCGCATTGGCTGGAAAAGCCATGACAAACAGCCAAAGTCAAGGGACTGAGACCATTCCGAAGCGCTTATCGACCATCGGCGTTAAAAAGGGAAGACCGTGCACAAGATTTTGTCCGTTTCGAAGTGACCGCATAAGGCCGGAATTAAGTTTCAACCTTGGCTTTCAGACCCTAAAGGCTCTCGTTTGCTGCCAATCGTTTTGTCAGAAAGTCCCGGGACCAGTTTTCAAGCTGATCCAGGATTGGCTTAAGCCTCTCGACGGTCGCCGCCGCTGGCTGCGATTTCATTCACCTCGCGAGCGAGAAAAACGGTTATGCCTATCACAGCTCCACTCGAGATGGTGAAAACCTGACAGCCCTTGCCCGCAGACTGACCGGCTTGCCAATTATCGCCAATGGCGGTTTGGAGGACATTGACTTTGCCAATGAGATCATCACCTCGGAAAAAGCCGACCTTGTGTCGATCGGAAAGGCAGCAATGCTCAATCCTGACCTTCCAAAGTTGATCTCGTCCGGGCGCACGCCAGAAGCCTTCACTTTCGATATGTTCAAGTACGGTGTGACAATTGATGGTCAGCGCAAATGGGAGGCAGAGCGTGCTGACATGAAACTTAGGGCCTGATCATCCAATTGCATCCGGGTGGCCCTGGCTGCCCGGGTGCTGTTTGCGGAAGGTTGCATCCGCCAATGATCATTAAGCAATCAATCCAGCGCCTGCAGCAACGTGTGCCACTGCGATCGCATGTCGCGGGAACTGGCATCGGCGAAGTCAAAGATGCCTTCGCCATGGGCTGCGTGTTTGGCGTAGACCACCCGGTCGGCAATCCGACACAGCACCGGATAGCCGCGTTTTGCCAGTTCGTCTTCCAGATCGGCAATCTGAGTGGAGCGTCGATTCACCCGATTGGCCACCAGATGGATTTCCGCCTTACCCTTGCGCACCCGCTTGAGCTCGGAAATCGCGTCGAGAAACTTGAATGTGGCATCCCAGTCAAAGACCGAGGGCAGAACCGGGACGACGATCTCCGATGCTTCAGCAATCAATGTCTTTGCAAGCTCGGAACGCAGGCCACCTGGACCATCAATCACGATGACATCCAGATCCTTATTCTTGTCTTCGCCGATGTTTTCGACCTTGGACCAGTTCAGGGAAACAATGCCCGGCTTTGACTTGTCGCGCCGCTTCACCCAGGCAATGCTGGATTTCTGGCGGTCAGCGTCCGCCAAAGCGACCGCATCACCGCGGCGTGCAAACGCGACAGCCAGATTGGTTGCCAATGTGGTCTTGCCGCAGCCTCCCTTGGAATTCACGACCAATATTGTCTTCATCTTGCCTCCAGAAGCCCTACACGCTTTCACAAAGGCTCACACATCAGCGACCAACACGACAGCTGAATGACAACGCCCTGGCACTCAAGTTGGGTTATCGTGGCTCGGATAGTTCGGCGGATGTTGTGAACACTTCGAGCCTAGACGCAAAAAGTGCATCTTTTCAAGGCCACGATGCAGAGTTTAAAGCTTCGCGGAAAAGTTTTGGTTTTTCGTGGCGACAAGATGAAAAGACTGCGCTATAGCTCAATTCATGCATGTAATAACAACAACTTCCGAACTCGCGGCGGTCTGTGAAGAACTTGCGGTACATGACTATGTGACCGTAGATACCGAATTCCTGCGAGAAACAACTTTCTGGCCAAAGCTCTGTGTCATTCAAATGGCAGCACCCGGCACGGCCTGCATCGTTGACGCCCTTGCCGATGGCCTTGATCTATCACCTTTTTTTGCTTTGATGGGCAATGAGAAGGTGACCAAAGTGTTTCATGCAGCACGGCAGGACATCGAAATCATCGTTCATCTTGGAAACCTCATTCCAAGGCCGCTGTTCGACAGTCAGGTTGCGGCCATGGTGTGTGGCTTTGGCGATTCGATTTCCTACGACCAACTTGTCAGCCGGGTGACCGGCGCGCGCCTCGACAAGTCTTCCCGCTTCACTGATTGGGCCAGGCGGCCCCTGACCGACAAGCAGCTGACTTATGCCCTGGCCGATGTCACCCATTTGCGCGATGTCTATCAATTCCTGAAGAAGCGTCTTGAGGAATTGAACCGCAGCCATTGGGTCGAAGATGAGATGAAGATCCTTCTCAGCGAAGACACCTACCGCACCGCCCCGGAAAATGCCTGGAAGCGATTGAAGCTGCGTGTGCGCAAGCCGATTGAATTGGCTGTCATGATGGAAGTGGCGGCCTGGCGCGAAAGCGTCGCACAAGGACGGAACGTCCCGCGCAGCCGTGTTGTCAAGGATGACGCGATCTATGAGATCGCAGCCCAGCAACCACAAACGTCAGAAGCACTGGGACGTCTTCGCACCATTCCGAAGGGCTTTGAGCGTTCCAAAACCGCCGATGAGATTATCGCAGCAGTGCGCCGTGCGTTGGCAATTCCACGCGATCAGCTGCCGAAGTTACCCAAGCCCCGCCAGGCACCGGATGGTTCTGCTGCTGCGGTTGATCTGTTAAAGGTCCTGCTGAAGCTCGTTGCGGAAAACAACGAGGTTGCTTCGAAAGTGATTGCAACGGTTGATGACCTTGAGAAGATCGCAGCCGACGACAATGCGGATGTGGATGCACTCAAGGGCTGGCGCCGCGAGTTGTTTGGAGAGACAGCCTTGAAGCTGAAACGCGGCGAAGTCGCACTGGCCTTCAGGGACCGTCAGATCGCAGCGCTTGATGTACCACCGCCGCTCGACAGCGACGATTGATCCTCAGCGCTCCTAACAAGATATCATCGAAAAAACGCGCCGATTGGCGCGTTTTTGTTATTGAGTTCGGGCAGAAGAACACTCTTTGCCCAGAACCACGACTTCACCCTTCATGCCGTTCTGTTTGGCAAATTGATTGACGCGCTTCTTCAAGCGCTCGCCGTCGAAAACCGCCAGTGAGTCAGGCAGGGTCAAGCGTAACATCCCCTCTTCCACTGACAGCCGCGTCTGGAGCACAATATCGGGCATTGATGCCCCAAGCAGCGAAGCGACACGCAGGGCTGCGCCCAGGATGCGCGCCCGTTCGCGCAGGGCATTGCTACAAAGTTCTTTGACCAGCGGTGAAAGCCCACCATCGCCAAGCCCTTCATGACGATGAAACACGGTTGCCGCCAGATAGGCACGTGCGGCGTGGTCGAGACCAACAAAGGCCGCATTCGAAATCACGTTGAGACTTTGCTCCCCGCGATAATCAGGATGAGCACGCCAGCCAATGTCGGACAACAGACAGGCTGCATGACGCAAATGCATTTGCTGCTCAGTTTCTTCGATCTCGAGCACCGCAAATGCGTGATCTGTCCATTCAATCAGTTCATGGCAATAGTCGGGAGATCGAGCTCGCAACAGCGCCAGCTCGCGCGCAGCCTCAACAACCGGATCCTGTGCCTTCATTTCATCGTCTAGGCTTTCAAACAGCAGACCTTCACGCACGCCGGTGGCGGAAATCACCACCTTGTCCGCCTTCATGACCGTAAGGATTTCCTCCAGCACCACGGCACCATAGGGCACCAATCCACGGCGCTGTTTGGAAACAACTTCCGAATGATCGACACCTTCAAGGTTTTCCTTTTGCAAGGTCTGGCAGAAGGCAATTGCCTCCTTGGCACTGAGTTCGTAGCTGTGCATCACATGCAAGGGATAATTGTTTTGCTCCTGATGCAACTTGGCCAACGAACGCCACGTCCCGCCCACAGCGTAGAACACCCGCTCACTGTCATCGAGCTCCGGCCACTTGTAAGTCGACAGCGCACGGTCGGTGATAACGCGAGCACGCTCAAGACTGCCTTCCGCCTCTTCCTGCAAGCGCAAACCGCCCAGTGGAAAGGTGAAACCCTGACCAGGACGGTCATCGGCGAGGCGCACCAGTTCAAGACTGCCGCCGCCCATATCTCCAACAATGCCGCGCGGTTTCCAAAAACCGGAGATGACCCCGAGCGCGGAATAATAAGCTTCCTCATGTCCGTTCAGGAGTCTGACTTTTGCTCCCAGCACCTCTTCGACCCGGGCGACAAATTTGGAGCCGTTCTCCGCATCACGCGCTGCAGCGGTGGCAAAGACATGCGTTTCCTTGACACCCATATGGTCTGACAGGGCTCTAAAGCGCGACAGGGCCGTGATAGCAGCCTCGATGCTCTCCTCACACAAGCGCCCCGTTGCCGCGATGCCCTTGCCAAGACCGGCCAACACCTTTTCGTTGAACAACATGGTTGGTGTGCGAGCCTTGCGTTCATAAACGACAAGCCGAACCGAGTTGGATCCGATGTCAACAACGCCAATTGGACCTGTTCCATTCAACAGGCCGCGTGCCACTATGGTTTCACCAGTCATACAGACCTTCTGGCTCTCATTTGCCCTTTGGGCGTTTCAAGAACGGACGCGGGCGATTGCTTTTCAATGACTTGCCGCGACCAGACAGAGATGGGTTTGTCATGAAATATCGATGTGAGTTGAACGATTCCTCATTCGCGCTTGGCACAACTCGTTCATGGCTGCCGTCAGACAGGATGCGCCAGCTTTGCTGATTGTCCTTCATGTTGGCCACCATGATCTGATCAAGGACCTGCTCATGGATCGTGGGGGTGAGCAATGGCACCAGAACCTCAACCCGCCGATCGATGTTGCGTGGCATCAAATCCGCCGAACCGATGTAAACATGGGCTTCAGGCGATGGCAAACCATGCCCGTTGCCGAAACAGAAAATACGGGAATGCTCCAGGAAGCGCCCGACAATCGATTTCACCCGAATGTTTTCAGACAGCCCCGGGATGCCCGGACGCAGACAGCATATGCCGCGAACAACCAGATCAATCTGAACACCTGCGTTGCTGGCCCGGTAAAGGGCGTCGATGATCACAGGATCGACGATGGAGTTCATCTTCATCCAGATCTGAGCTGGGCGCCCGGCCCTTGCGTGCTCAATCTCGGCTTCAGTCAACTCGAGAATACGGCTGCGCAGGTTCACCGGTGACACAGCCAGATACTTCAACTCAGCCGGCTGCACGTAGCCGGTGATATAGTTGAAAACCAGCGCAGCTTCCTGCGCGATCTTGGGGTCATCGGTGAAGAAGGACAGATCCTCATAGATCCGCGCCGTAATCGGGTGGTAGTTACCGGTGCCGATGTGACAGTAGGTCTTCAGCTCGCCATGCTCACGGCGCACCACCATTGACAGTTTGGAGTGGGTTTTCAGCTCAATGAAGCCGAATACGACCTGAACCCCTGCCCGCTCGAGATCACGCGCCCATTTGATGTTTGCTTCCTCGTCAAAGCGCGCTTTCAGCTCAACCAGCGCTGTCACGGATTTCCCGGCTTCAGCAGCTTCAGCAAGCGCCTTGACGATTGGCGAGTTGTTCGACGTTCGGTAAAGGGTCTGCTTGATCGCAACGACATCCGGATCGCGGGCGGCTTGACGCAGATACTGCACCACGACATCGAAGGACTCATAGGGGTGATGGACGACAATGTCCTTTTCGCCAATCGCCGCAAAGCAATCCCCACCATGTTCGCGAATGCGCTCTGGAAAGCGCGCGGTGTACGGGTCGAATTTCAGATCCTGCCGTTCCAGATCGACGAGCTGTGACAGATTGTTGAGCGCCAGGAGGCCGTCGGCAAGAAATGTCTCGTTTTCGCCCACTTGCAGCGCTTCGACGACAAAATTGCGCAGCTCTTCAGGGGTCGTGTCCTGGATTTCAAGCCGAATTGCGGAACCTCGGCGTCGGCGCTTGAGCGCGCTTTCAAACAAACGCACCAGATCCTCGGCTTCTTCCTCGATCTCCATATCGCTGTCGCGAATAACCCTGAAAGCACCTTTGCCCTTGATCTCGTATCTTGGAAACAGGCGTCCAATGAACATGCTCAACACACGTTCAATTGCGATAAAGCGCGCCGCACCCGATGGGGCGTCGGGCAGACGAATAAACCGTTCGAGCTGACCCGGAATGCGCAGGAGCGCAATCATGTCCTTGCTGGCCTTACCGTTCGGCTTGGGGTCTGCCGGGGTCAGCTGGTAGACAATCGAAAAACCAAGGTTCGGGATAAACGGAAACGGGTGTGCTGGATCAATCGCCAACGGTGTAAGGACCGGAAAAATGTCGGACAGGAACTCGCGCTCGAGAAACTCCAGATCTTCTGTTCCGAAGTCGCGGCCATCCGTGATCTCAATGCCATTCGCTGCGATCTCGCTGCGCAGCTGGCGCCAAATGGTCTGCTGCGTTCCTTGCAGCTTGCGCACATCTTCCGAAATTCGAACCAATTGCTCTTTCGGCGTCATGCCGTCTGCGGATTTCTCGGAAACTTCAGCACGTTGCTGACCGCGCAGACCCGCCACACGCACCATGAAGAACTCGTCGAGGTTGTTGGCAGAAATCGACAGGAACCGCACCCGTTCCAGCAAGGGGTGATTGCGGTTCATGGCCTCTTCAAGAACCCGGTGGTTGAACTGAAGCCAGGACAATTCGCGGTTCATGAAACGAGCCGGCGATGACATCAGATCAACATCCGAAATCAACTCTTCGGAGATCACCGAGCGCGGGGCACTTGCGGAAGCTTCCAGTGCTTCAGACAGGTCGATGTCTTCGCTCATGAATGTCAGTCCAATCCTAAACTCTTAATCCAAACTGCTTCCCCTCCCTTGAGGGCAAACCCTTCTGCCATGAACATATGACAAACTCACATCAGGATCCTATGGCATGTTTTTCTTAATATCACCTATGCTTCAGGCAATTAAGCCATGCCGAATGGTCGCAGGAGCTGGTTCTTGTAAAGTGCATCAGCCTCTGCAGCACGCCTTCCTCAGCCTTCCTGAAGGGTCTCCAGAACACGTCCAACCAATGGTTTGGAAATCTTGTGACGTTCGGCCAGCGCCTCGCGGTCGATTGCATCCACCACCTGACCTGCAACGCCAAGCGAGCGCTCCATGCGCACCACGAGGTAATCAACAACACCCGGATCAACCATCAACTGGCGATCTGCGAAGAGCTTCACCAAGACAAGACGGAGCAAATGATCATCAGGCTCACCAATTTCAACTGGCGTCGCCGCGCGTAGGCGCGAGATGAGATCGGGCAGCGTCAAGTTCCAGGCGTTCTGCCAGGTGCGGCTCGTGATGAGAACACTGGCCTCAGCCTGACGGGCGGCATTCAACAGATGAAACAGAGCTGTTTCATCAAGCCCGCGATGGGCGTCTTCAATCGCAACAGCTCCAACGGCCACCAGCTCGGTGACTTTGCCGGTTGTCAAATCAGATGCTGGAAGGACAGCCGCACCGCTGTCCTGATGCCAGGCTTTTACCAGATGAGTTTTTCCGGACCCGACGGGACCAGCCAATATTACGACCGGAGACGGCCACTCGGGCCACATGTCGAGCAGTTCATAGGCTGCTCTGTTGGAGCTTCCCACGAGGTAATCCTCGCGGCCCAAGGCAGCATCATGAGGCAATTCCAAGGGCAGCTGACGAGGTGTGTCGGCCATGGTCATACGCGCCTGTTCTTCTTTTTACTCACTGAACCCAATCACCCGCAGGAAAGCGATCACTCGCCTTCAACCGGGCGATCCCCGTGCGAGCCCTTGTAGACAGCGCTTGCTAGGTACTGCTTCAGGGCAAAGCGCGCAAGTACGCCCAGGATGGCAGCAGCGGGAACCGCGATCAACATCCCCACAAATCCAAAGAGATATCCAAAGGCAAAGAGAGCGAACATCAAGGTGACCGGATGAAGCCCGGTGCTGTCGCCCAGGAACTTTGGCTGGAGGATGTTGCCTTCCAGAAACTGACCGACGCCGAAGATTACCGCAATCACGGCAACCATGATCCAATCCGGCCAGAACTGAAAGAAGGCCACGCCGATGGAAACGACAAACCCCACTGCGGCACCAACAAAAGGTATGAAACTCAAAAGGCCTGCCACGATCCCGATCAGCAGTCCGAAGTTCAGCCCGGCGATCACGAGGGCAACCGCGTAAAAAAGACCAAGCGTCAGACAGACAGATGTTTGGCCGCGCACGAAGCCGGCCACAGCCATATCCATTTCACGGGCCAATTCCCTGACCGTTTCCTGATGGTCGCGCGGCACCCAGCTGTCTATGCGCTCGACCATATTGTCCCAGTCGAGCAACAGATAGAAGGCCACCACCGGTGTCACGACAAACAGCGACACAACGGAGAGCAGCGCCTGACCACCACTCCAAAGGGATTTGCCGAGTTCGGAGGCAACATTGGCCCCTTTGCCAGCCAGATCCACAATATGGCTCTTCAGGCTCTCGGCATCAAAACCGATCAGCCACGAACTGCTGTCGCCAAATTTGTCTGTCAGAAATTTCTGCAAGGCCTGTGCGAGCCGCGGCAGGTTATCGACAAAATCGACCAGCTGCCCGCCGAGCAGTGGCACCAGCGATACAAAGAAGAGGATCAGGATAAGGACAAAGCTGAACAGGATAAGCAATGTTGCCGACAGCCGTCCGAGCCCCAGGCTTTCCAGCCAGTCGCACACAGGATCCAGCAAATAGGCAACCGCCATGCCGGCTACGAACGGCAACAGCACCGATGCAAACACCGTCATGAAGACAATGAACGCTGCCAGGGCCAGCAGCCAAAAAAACATCTGGCGACGAAGGGTCATCTTGTGTCTCCATTCTCGCATCGGGTCATTGGAAGAGACCTGGCTGCCTTCAAACTCTTGATCCCCACTTAGGAATGCAGGTCTGCCAGCGTCAACCCCTTTGAGGTTTATGGCCGGTTTCTCCCGGGGTGTTTGGCCCTTGGCGCGGTATCAAAACGGCCAAGCGGCGCTTTGGGACGATCGAACACCGAAAACCTGTCAGCAGGAGGGCCAGCTTCGTGACATATGAGCCCCTTGCCTCTTGTGTTCGGGCCGGGCAGCCTGTAATCGCACAGCGTAACACATCCACTTGTTCGCCTTCACCCACGGGAGACGCTTGATGAGCAACACAACGCCGTCCGGCAAAAACGGCCTCACCTACGCCCAATCCGGCGTCGACATTGATGCAGGCAACGAGCTTGTCCGCCGCATCAAGCCGCTCGTGAAAGCAACCTCGCGCCCGGGCGCTGACAGCGACATCGGCGGTTTTGGCGGCTTGTTCGACCTCAAAGGTGCCGGCTTCAAGGATCCCATCCTGGTTGCGGCCAATGACGGCGTTGGCACGAAGTTGAAAATTGCCATCGACACCAAGCAGCATCGCACCGTCGGCATCGATCTTGTTGCGATGTGCGTCAACGATCTGATCGTGCAAGGTGCCGAACCGGTCTTTTTCCTGGACTATTTTGCCTGCGGATCGCTCGATCTTGAAACCGCGACCGATGTGGTGGCCGGCATCGCAGATGGCTGCAAAATGGCAGGTTGTGCCCTGATCGGCGGCGAGACGGCCGAGATGCCGGGCATGTATGCTGAAGACGACTATGATCTGGCCGGCTTTTCGGTCGGCGCGGTGGAACGCGGTGAAATTCTTCCACGCAAGGATGTTGGCGAAGGCGATGTGCTCTTGGGACTGGCGTCTTCCGGCGTCCATTCCAACGGCTACTCACTGGTGCGCAAGATCCTGGAACATTCCGGCCATGGCTGGGAAGCAACCGCTCCATTTGAACCGGGAACAAAAACGCTCGGCGAAGTCCTAATGACACCAACGCGCATCTATGTGAAGCCGCTGCTCGCAGCTCTCAAGGAAACCTCAGGCATCAAGGCGCTGGCCCATATCACTGGCGGCGGACTGCCGGAAAACCTGCCGCGTGTTCTGCCGGAGGGGACATCGGCCAAGATCAACCTGGGATCCATCCAGCTGCCGAAAATCTTCTCCTGGTTGTCTGAGGCAGGCGGCGTCGTTGAAAGCGAAATGCTGCGCACCTTCAACTGCGGCGTTGGAATGGTCGTCGTGGTTGCTGCCGAAGATGCTGCCAAAGTGACCGAGATCCTGACCCGCGAAGGCGAGACCGTCTTTGAAATGGGCACGATCGTTGAAGGGGCCGCAGAGCCGGTCCTGTTTGAAAACAGCCTCGGACTTTGATCTGATGACCACACGCAAACGGGTGGCCGTTCTGATCTCCGGGCGCGGCTCCAACATGAAGTCGCTGATCGAGGCGGCCCGCAGCGAAGACTATCCAGCCGAAATCGTGCTTGTTCTGTCGAACAACCCGGATGCGGAAGGCCTTTCCTTTGCGCGC
Source organism: Paracoccaceae bacterium (assembly GCA_013373445.1). Lineage (GTDB taxonomy): Bacteria > Pseudomonadota > Alphaproteobacteria > Rhizobiales > Stappiaceae > Roseibium. The sequence goes on from JABXHV010000075.1 coordinate 17,734, forward strand.
CAGGAAGGCATTGCCGTGGCCGCCGTCAATCACCGCGATTACAAGGGCGACCGCGAGGGCTTTGAACGTGCGGTCCAGGTGGTGCTTGAAGAACACGATGTCGAGCTGGTCGCGCTGGCCGGTTTCATGCGCCTGTTGACGCCCTATCTGGTCGGCGAGTGGAAGGACCGGATGATCAACATCCACCCTGCCCTGTTGCCATCCTTCAAGGGCCTAGGCACCCACGAGCGGGCGCTCGAAGAAGGCGTCAAACTGCATGGTGCAACCGTGCATTATGTCGTTCCGGAGATGGACGACGGCCCGATCATTTGCCAAGGTGCAGTACCGGTGCTCGATACGGACACGCCGGACACATTGGCCGCGCGGGTTCTGAGCGTGGAACATCAAATCTATCCCAGGGCGCTGGCACTGGTTGCCTCCGGCAAAGCCAGGATCAAGGCCCACAAGGTGTCGACGCCAGCTGATGATGCGGACTTGGGTGAGTGCAGCCTGATCGTGCCCAGATAGGTCCGGCCTGACAGGTTCGACCTGATGGGCCCAAAAAGAGGAAACAGAAATGAGCGTTCTTGTCACCGGCGGTGCCGGCTATATCGGCTCTCATTGCTGTGTCACCTTTCTGGAAGCCGGGCATGACGTCGTCGTCCTCGACAATCTTTCCAATTCCAGCGCTGAAAGCTTGACGCGGGTCGCGGAACTGACCGGACGCAGCGTTCATTTCGAGCAATGCGACATTCGTGATCGCGCTCATGTGGAAACGATCCTGCGCAAGCACAGCTGCGAGAGTGTTGTGCATTTTGCCGGGCTGAAAGCGGTCGGGGAGTCCGTTGAGGATCCGCTGCGCTATTACGAGAACAACGTCGGCGGCACGGTGCAATTGCTGTCGGCGATGCAGGCCTGCAACGTCAAGACCATCATCTTCTCATCCTCTGCCACCGTTTATGGCGAGCCGCAGTCACTGCCGCTGCGCGAAGACCATCCGACTGCGCCGCTGAATCCTTATGGGGAAAGCAAGCTGATGGTGGAGCAGATCCTCAAGGATTTGAAAACCAGCGATCCGGAGTGGCGCATTGCAATCCTGAGATATTTCAACCCGACCGGTGCTCATGCCAGCGGGCTGATCGGCGAAGATCCGCGCGGCGTGCCCAACAACCTGATGCCGTTCATCTCGCAGGTTGCCTCCGGGCGGCGCGAGGTTCTGTCGATTTTCGGCGATGACTATCCCACCGAGGATGGCACCGGCGTGCGCGACTACATCCATGTGGTTGATCTGGTGGAAGGGCACCTGAAAGCCCATGAAGCGCTGATAAAACCGTCGGAACAGCTCCAGGCCAACACATCGGAATGCCTGACGGTCAATCTGGGCACCGGCACCGGCTACAGCGTCCAGGAGATGGTGCGCGCCTTTGAACGGGCGTCCAACCGCGCAGTTGCCACACAGATCGCGCCGCGGCGCGCCGGTGACAGCGCCGAGGTCTACGCCAGCACGCAAAAGGCTTCGGATGTTCTGGACTGGACCGCCGGGCGCGGTCTTCAGGACATGTGCCACGACACCTGGAACTGGGTCTGCAAAAACCCAAAGGGCTATGACGACAGCGCTGAGTGAATTGTAGCTCGCGGGTGCAGCTGGTGGTCGTGCAGTCAGATATCTACGGGTTCATCGTCGTCCGGATCATCTGGATCTTCGGCATCATCCATGCCGCTTTCCTCGGCATAGATGGCTTCATTCAAGTCCTTGACAAGGTCCTTCAGGCTTGGAGCGTATTTGAGAAGTTTGGACAGTCCCAGCGTGACTACGGAGGCTGTTTGTCGAAGAAGCCATTTTGCCGCTGCCTTTCGCCCCTCAGAAATGACATCCTTGGCGAATTCCTTACTCTGCCTGCGCATTTCGTGCTTAACAGCCTGCGCAAGGTTGCGGTTGGCCAATGTCTGGTCCACGGCAATGTCGGCGCGAAGCTCGGGGTCCGTTTCTTCTTCAGCCCAATCCAGCGCGCCGTGCAGACTTTTCTTTGCCTTGGGCGACAAAGCACTCTCAACTGCTGACATCTTGTCAGAGAGCCCTTTGAGCTCGGCTATCACTTCATCCGCATTGTCACCACGAATTTCTGTCTTCAAGGTCTCACGTTCAATGATCGCTATTTCGCGATAACACCCCTTGAGATCGGACATGGAATCGCGAATGTCGAGCAAGGTCTCATCGACATCGCCGGAGCCACAGCCTCCCTCCTTCTGAATTGCAATCAATTGACGCTCAATTGAAACCGACAGGCTGCGCAGAAAGGCTGCAAATTCGCTCGTGTCAGCATTCTTTTGATCCAGAAGGTCAACGAGCTCCTGAAGCTTTTTTTGAAGACGCACAGGCAAATAGGCATTGCACCCGGGCACCGCCAGGGCTTCCTGAAACTCCATAAGCGCCTGTTTCAGAACCTCTACAAAGCCGTCTCTGAAGTCTTCCGAAACGCTGAGCTGCGGATCGACGGTCACTACATCGAATAGCTCACCGTTGTACTGGTAATGATAAAGCGCGGGCGTTTGCCCTGCGAGTGGAGGAACATCTTTGTCAGAGATGCTTTGACCCGCACTGTTCTGTTGCCGCTTGGAATAATCCTCTTCGCGGCGTTGGATTTCTGAATTAATTGCGGTAGTCCCCTCTTTCCAGACGGGGTCCTCGATCAGCGACAGGCGACAGTCAAACTCCAGTTCTTCGACGATTGGACCTCCTTTGAGCACCCGCTCATACCAGTCAATCCAGACCTGCCAGCCTTGTGCGCTGTCCTTGCGCATTGCTTTCCGCATGTCGTCCCAACGGCGTCGCATATCGGTAGGAAATCTATCCGGCCAGAGTGGTGCTTGCACGAGGTCTGTCGGCGACATTCCCGATTGCAACCTGCGAACATCTGTGTTCAGGGCGGCGTTGAAGGCGTTGGCGGCGGCGGCGGCGGCG
>JABXHV010000035.1 GCA_013373445.1 Paracoccaceae bacterium
AATTATCGTCGAAAAATCGAACTAATTGAATCGTCCCGACTCGTAATTTGCCAGCGCACCTATTCAGTAGAGGAGTGAAGAGTTGTAACCCTTTACTCTGCGTCTAATGGGGTTGTTCCGCCTGCACTGCCGTCCTGGTTCACTTGAATTTTTTCAACCTTGGCCTCTGCCGCTTTGAGAAGCTGGTCACAGTGCGCGCGCAGTATCGCGCCACGCTCGTACATTTCAATGCTTCGCTCGAGTGGAACATTGCCTTGTTCCAACTGTCCAACGATTGTCTCGAGTTGCTTGAGCGCCGCTTCAAAGCTGAGTTCTGAAACGTCGTTTTCGGTGGCTGCTTCGGTCATGGCATTCTTTCAAATCTGTGTTTGAGGAGACTTATGGCAATTGCCAGGTCGGTCAACCCCGAAAGGGCTATAAGCTTGGTTGTTTCCTCAGTTCATCCGCCGGTCGGCTCTAGGCCGACATTAGTGCTTGCACGTGCGCAGCGGTCGATTTCGCGAGCCCTTCAAGGTCGTAACCGCCTTCAAGGATGGAGACGATACGGCTTGAGCACAGTTCATCCGCAATCTCCATCAGGGCGAGCGTTGCCCAGAAGAAATCGTCTTCGGTCAGGTTAAGGCCACCAAGAGGATCCCGGAAATGGGCGTCAAATCCGGCGGAAATGATAATCATATCAGGATTGAAGGCTCTGACCCGCGGCAAGACTTGAGCCTCCATGGCTTCCTTGAAGTCCGCTCCGTCAGACCCCGCCCGCATCGGCACATTGACGATTGTGTTTGAGTCGCCCGTCTCAGAGGCCGCGCCGGTGCCGGGGAAAAGGGGCATTTGATGCGTTGAGCAATACATAACCGTAGGATCAGCCCAAAAGATATCTTGCGTGCCATTGCCGTGATGCACGTCGAAATCCACGATTGCAACACGTTCGAGACCGTATTTTGTTTGGGCATATCGCGCTGCGATTGCGACTTTATTCAGGAAGCAAAAGCCCATCGCGAGATGTCTTTCCGCATGGTGGCCGGGCGGCCGAGAGGCAGAAAATACATTCTTGATGCCATTGCTTGTCATGACCTGATCGACAGCAAAACAGGCGCCTCCGACACCGCACTGGATTGCAGCCCACGAACCTGAGGAGATAGAGGTGTCGGCAGAAAGGTCGACAATTCCCTCCGCGGGGATCTGCGCGGAGATTTCTAGGATATGCTCGAGTGGATGGACCAGAATGGCCTGTTCCGTTGTTCCAAGAGGAGCATCCTTGCGCACCAAGGCGTTAAATCGTTCATCTTTGAGCACACGGTCAATTGCGCGTGCGCGTTCGGCCCTTTCGGGATGGCCGATTGGCGTAAGGTGGTTCAGATAACTTGAATGCTGCAAAAACAGTGTAGACACGTTTCCATCCCGATAACGCGTTCAATTACTTATCAATTCGAAATGTAAATGGGCGTTTGGTTCAGCTCTGGGTCACAGCATATGGGAAAAGAAATGCCATATCTACACTTGATGTGAGATCAAAAAAGAGAGCGGGGTCGTTCCCTTGCTCGAGTGCGACCCCGGCAGGTGCGAGCACCTATTGTGCCCGAGGGGAGGTCCGCTGCATCTCTATATAGTTATCAAAGTTGATTCTCACTTTGATTACCAGAGATTGTAGATATGACGTAACGTAAATCCACAGATTTACTGGCTAATTGCTCGTTCCGGCCCCCAGAGATCAGGGGCGAGGTGCTGCGGCACGCCTCAAGCGGTCGTTGATAGCTTCGCCCAATCCAACTTCCGGGATGCCTTGGACGCAAATGCTGGCAGCTCCGCACGCATCCAGTTCACGCATGGCCGCGAACAGGCGTGCGGCAGCTTCGACAAGGTTGGCGTTTTTGCTCAGATTTATAACCGCGCATGCTGCCTCTGAACCCTCAAGGTTCTGTTCGCCAAAGGCGAGCAGAGCTTCGCCCGGATTGACATGAGAAGCGTTCAACCTGACGCCTGCCTCGGGAGCGTAATGCGATGTCAGCATTCCTGGGGCTTGGGGAGCATCTTGTGTGACAGTTTCAGCCGTCTCTAGTGGTCTGCCGAGCAAACTCTCGATGGCGCCTCGGGACAGCCCGCCGGGCCTCAGGAGCCTCGGGGTGTCATCAACGAAAGCGACGATGGTCGATTCAATCCCAACCGAACATGGTCCTGCATCAACCAGATAGCTGAGATGGGTCCCAAGGTCATGTTCTACCGCTGCGGCTGTTGTGGTGCTGATTTTGCCGGAAATGTTGGCGCTTGGAGCGGCAAGTGGGCGTCCGGTGTGTTTGGCTAGGAAGCGCATCACGGGACCGGACGGCACACGAAGGGCGACACTCGGCAGTCCGGCAGTCGCCAAATCGCAAATGGATGAGCTGTTTTTGCGCGGAACGACGATCGTCAGGGGCCCGGGCCAAAAGGCTTTGGCGGTCTCGAGAGCAGCTTCGTTGAAATGACCGTGTTGCAGGGCGTCGTCCAGGCTTGCGACATGCGAAATCAGAGGATTGAATTGGGGCCTGCCTTTGGCGGCGAAAATCTTTGCGCATGCCACTGGGTTGGATGCATCTGCAGCAAGGCCATAGACAGTCTCTGTCGGGATAGCGACAAGCTCACCAGCCAGAAGGCTCTCACTCACTTTGTTGGCTGTCTTATCAGACTGCCATCGCTCGTCAGCCAGATCGACGTTCCAGCGCAACATTATCAGGTCCCCTTCGCTCGGGTGCGGCGCAACGCGCTCAATATTCTGCTTGTCTGACGCGCTTTTGAGCCAACTATTAAGGGAAGCGTCAAGCTCTGGTTTGTCCCATTGTTGAGGCACAGGCTATTCGCCTGCCGCCATGCCATTTCAGAAGGGGTAGGCTGAAGCGCCTGTTCCTCAATCGAATTCAGGTCCTCGAGCCCGATAAGGTGTGACATCGCGCCAAGCCTTCATCAAGGTGTCGAGCTCTGCGTCTGGGTTTGGGGGGAGCACAATCTGCAGGCGAACGAGCAAATCGCCTGAGCCTTCGCCTTTCTTTTTTGGCAGGCCTTTACCCTTCAGGCGCATACTCTTGCCGCTAGATGAGTTCTCAGGGATTGTCAGATTGACTGCACCGTCGAGTGTCGGCGTGCGCACCTTGGCACCCAATGCCGCTTCATAGAGCGTGATAGGCAGGTCGAGGATGAGATCTCGCCCTTTCACTTCAAACAGCTTGTGCGCTTTGTACCGGATCTCAACCATGGCATCGCCAGCAGGCCCACCAGCTTCGCCGGGGTGGCCTTGGCCGCGCAGACGGATTTGCTCACCTTCCTCAGTGCCCAGAGGAACGTCGATGTTAACGGTCTTGCCGGATGGCAGCTTGACCTGAGCCTTGTTGCCCTTGGCGATGTCTTCCAAACTCAAACGCGCGATGATGTCGGCATTCTTGCCCTTACGAGGAGACGACTGGCGACCTGCGCCCGCATTGCCTCGCGCGCCGCCGAAGCCACCACCCAGAATGTCGTTCAATATGTCGTCGAAGCCGCCGCCACCAAAACCACCTGCGGTTTGTCCACGACGAAATCCGCCAGCTGCGCCACTTCCGCCAAAATCATTAAAGCCGCCAAAACCCTGAGATTGGTAGCGTTGCTTGCCATCGCCATCAATCTCGCCACGGTCAAACTTGGCGCGCTTGTCTTTGTCGCCGACAATTTCATAGGCCTGATTCACCTCTGAAAAGCGGGCCTGGGCAGTCGGGTCGTCTTTGTTCTGGTCCGGGTGATATTTCATGGCCAACTTGCGAAAGGCCTTTTTGATATCTGTGTCGGAAGCTGACTTTGAGACACCCAAGACAGAGTAAGGATCACGCATTTATGCTCACCACATTTCCATTGCTCAGCCCTATCGGGCGCGCGTAAAATAAGTTTCTCTTTATATCGGTGTTGTTGAGGCAAAAATCCAGTCAAAGCAGGCGGATAAGTTGCCTTGTTTTCATGAAACAGACACTGCAGTTAATTTGCAGGATTTATTTGTTTCAGGCTTCGCTCATAGAGAGGCTGGTAATTTGCACACGCTGCGACAAATCACGGCAGGCTGTACCGTTGTAAAGGCGAATGCCGGCAATTGTATTAGCCGTTGTCTGGAAGTTGACGCAACCGGTATCAGCCAGTCCATCCAGGCTCAGCTTGCGGATATTGCCTGAGTTTCCACTGCTGGGGTTGGTCCAACGTAAACTGTTTTCTTCAGTCGGCAAATTCGATGTGTCGCCTTGGAACACAGGGGTAAGAGCCTGGGCAATGACGGTTCGGTCGCCAACACCAACATCTGAAAATGCAACATCACTGGCTGATGGAATGGACCCCGTCAAAACGAGGGGCGTTTCCATGTCGTCGCTGCCCATTGGCATTGAAACACCGCTGCATCCGCTCAGTGCGACACTTAGCATCAGCGCAACAACCCAGCTTGTTTGCAGCTTTGCCTTTCGCGCAAAATATGAGATGCAAGGATGCAATGTGTATCTCCGGGACTCGAAACTAAACCTCGAGATGACGTCGTTACCGTGTACACAGCAGCGACCGCACAATACTCTTAGAGGCATAAAATGACCAAAAACAACCCTTCGGCAAAACAGTTAACAAATGGTGACTTTACTGAGTCAATGAAACCATTTTCGCTTTTTGGTGAATGGCTTGAAGACGCAACGAGAAGCGAAATCAATGATCCCAACGCTTTTTCCTTGTCGACAGTCGATGCGGATGGATTACCCAATGTACGTGTGTTGCTGTTGAAGGATTTCGATGAGCAAGGATTTGTTTTTTACACCAATTATGAAAGCGCCAAGGGGCAGGAGCTGTTGTTCGCCGGAAAAGCTGCCATGTGCTTCCATTGGAAGTCACTGCGCCGCCAAATTCGTCTGCGCGGCGCTGTAACGCCTGTCGATCCCGCCGAAGCAGATGCTTACTATCAGTCCCGTCCTCGCGAAAGCCGGATTGGTGCCTGGGCATCTCAGCAGTCACGCCCATTGGAAGCTCGCGCGCAGCTGGAAAAGGCTGTTGTGGATTTCACTGCCAAGTTCGAGGGTGGGGACGTTCCTCGTCCCGCACATTGGTCGGGGTTCCGTCTCGTTCCTCAATCCATAGAGTTTTGGCATGATCGTCCTTTCCGCTTGCATGATCGCGTGGTCTTTTCACGCGAAAGCGTAAGCGAGGAGTGGACCAAGCAACGGCTTTATCCGTAAGCTCTGAACGAGTATCTGAGTTCAGAGCTTGGAAAAGGCGAAACGGTTAGGTGACGGCGCGCGCGACTTCTCAGTTTTGCATTGTGACGCTGCGGTGATCGCCTGAATACCAACGGGCTTGTACTTCTTGGGAAGATCGGCCTGTGTTGCGGTTCTGTCTACTTCTTTGGTCTGAGCCATGTTTACATCCAACTGGTCTATATGCGGCTGTCAAATGATGGAAAATCAAATTGAACCCGTGTTCTCGTGCAGCCTTGACCATTCAATTGGGCAAAATCATGGTTAAATGATTGTTTCCAAAGTTGGTGTCACGTAATTGTTTTGATCAAATAGAATGTCCGAATGTAACATTTTTGTAAAAGTAGACTGTTTTTGTTGCCAATTACGAAAACATGCGGTCTGCATATGACTTCGGATAGGAACCTGTAACCGTGCGGCCAACGAACATGCCTGAGCGATTAATGACAGCGGCGGGAGCACTGCGATGAAGCGCTATGCTGCCTTCGTGTCCCCCTTGGCCCGGGTCAGCCGCATGGTGGGCGCAGTTGCGCTGCCTTTACTGGTTTTGTCGATTTTGGCACACCGCTCCGGCTTTCTGGTGCTGGAGGCAATGGCATTCGGCATCTTGATTGCCAGCGCAATCGGTATCCTGGCTATACTCATGGCGCTCATTGCATACTCGCAGCTTTGGCACCGCGGCGGTAAGGGGGCAGGCAGTGCAACATGGGGAATTTTCTACGCTCTTTTGGCGGTGCTGCCAGGCTTGGTGTTCGCCTATAGCCTGTTTTCAGGAACCCGTGCGTTGGACGTCACGACCAACCGGTCGGATCCACCCAAGCTTGAGCGTTTGCAAGAAGATGAAGGGCAGGTTCTCAGGAGCATCCGGGAGATCCAAACCTGGATCAAGCAACCAGAAGTCCCAGAAGACATTGTTCCAAGACGATACCGAGTTGATCCTGGCCAGCTTTATGTAGCTGCGATCAAGGCGGCGGAACGGTCCGGCTGGCAACTGACCCGCGTCCTTGAACCAGACATGCAAGATACGGAATCGAGCTTTCAGGCGGTGGTCAAGACGCCCATTTTGGGCTTGCTGGAAGACGTTGCTGTGCGCATTCGACCCGATCGTATCGGTTCGTTCTTTGACATGCGGTCCGCTTCACGACATGGCATTACGGGTCTGCGAGACAACGCTGATCGCATCCGTGCCTTTTACGAAGAGCTCGATGGTGTTCTGCTGGAAACCTATGGCGAGATTGAAAACATTGCCGTTCTTGATCTGGATGATCCCGTGCAAGTCTCGGAAACGCCTGATCCGGATGAGCCTGTTGATGCGCTGATCCCGTTGCCGGGGTTCAAGCCCTACATCGAGGATCCTAAGACTGAAGAAGAGTTGCAGGCCGAAGCCGAGGCGTTGGGCTTGCAAGACAACCTGGAACTGGATGTTGAAGACGCATTGAGCGAGCCTCCAGCCGTCAACTAGCCAGGCGATAGAGCTGAAGGGGACCTTCAACTGACCGCTCGACCAAGCCTCTTGTCTGCAGGTCTTCCAGATGGGCAAGCACCGATAAGCCGGCTGCTCCTGTAAGCTTTGGGTCCAGTCCGACATATAGAGTTTCAACCAGGCCGGAAATGCTGGAGGCACCGCTTGCCAGTGCTTGAAGGATGGACCCTTCGCGCTGCAGTCGGTGGTCTCTCAGATCCATCACATAGGACTTGGCGTTTTGTACCGCGCCGCCGTGCCCCGGAAAATAGTGATCGGCCTTTTCCAACAGCAAGACATCCAGAGAGTTCATGTAAGCGCGCATGGAACCGTCTGGCGGGGCCACTACGGACGTAGACCATCCCATGACGTGATCTCCTGAAAACATGTAAGGGCTGTTTTCAAGCGCAAAACTCAGGTGGTTTGCGGTGTGTCCCGGTGTCTCGATGGCGCGCAGAGTGAGTTCACCGAATTGCAATTGGTCGCCATCTGAAAGTTCATTGTCGGCCTGATGAGACAAGTCGGAGCTGTCACCAAAGGAGTTGCTCTCTCCTTCAGCCAACGGGCGGGAAGCTCTGTGCGGGGAGCAACCGACAATCGGTGCGCCAGTCAACTTCTTCAGTTCGCGTGCCGCTGGTGAATGATCCAAATGCGTATGTGTGACGAGGATAGCCTCCACTTTGGCACCCTGGGTCGCGGCAGCAATCGCATCCAAATGAGCGCGATTGACAGGGCCCGGGTCGATGACAACGCATGTCGTGCTTCCCACGATGTAGGTGTTGGTACCGTGAAACGTAAACGGGCTTGGATTGTTGCATGTCAGGCGCCGGACGTCGGGCACAAGCTCAACAGCTTCCCCATAGCAAGGGCTGAAGGTGCGATCATGTTGCATGGGTAGAAAAAGGCATGTCGGGTTTGTATCCAGTTTTCATCCAGTGTTGCAAAAACAGCTGGCTGTTGGTCAACTATAGTCGCTCAATGCAGTGAATTTCTTTAGAAAAATCAAAGAGGATCATCACACGTTGGTATTTTCGAGGAACTGTCGTCTGAGTGACATGTTTTACGTGGTAACAATTTCGCCCTGCAAATTGAGATCAGTTGAGGTCTAAGGCGCTTGGTGAGGCGGCCGGCAAAGGGGCACATTCAAGAGCTTTATGACAGTTGCCAATAAAATGATAAGACGCCTAATAAAGACAATGCTGCCGAATAGGCTTGGAGTGGAAACGCGCCTCGATGAGTGACAATCACGATAATACTTCTGGCGCCGATGAAGGGGCATCTGCCTCGTCACCATTCAAGCGTCTCTATGAGGTGCGTTGGCTACTTTATGTCACGGCAGTCATGTTCTTCCTGGGTACGGTTCTATATGAGATCCCTGCCGTAACTGCTTTTATTGCCTTTCTGTTGCTCGTTTTTGTTGGGGCCGTTCTGCCCCGACGCACCCAGACGCGGCGGCTCCAGGTTTCCGTTCAGCGCGAATTGCGGCGCATGTGGCCGGGAACCGGAATGAAGGTCACTGTCGACGCAATACCAACGCCTTGTTTCGTTGCAGACGCGCGCGGAATCACCCGTTACATCAATCGGGCAGCTTTGGACTGCTATGGTTCAATGTCACCCGGAGACCCTTTGTCGTTTTCCTTGCGCGCTCCGTCTCTTCTTGAAGCATTCGACCGTGTTGGCAACTCGGGTACGCCGGAGAGCATCTCCTGGACTGAAAAAGTGCCGACGGAAGCCTGGTTTGAGGCTTATCTGTCTCCAGTCTACATGCCTGGTGCAGGCTTGGATCCTGAGGGCAAACCGAGCCCGGACTTTGTTCTCGTCGTCATTAGGGATCTGACGGAGCAAAAACGGCTCGAGCGTATGCGCACTGATTTTGTGGCCAATGCGAGCCATGAATTGCGCACTCCGTTGGCGTCCTTGACCGGGTTCATCGAAACGCTTCAAGGGCCAGCCAAAGATGACGAGGATGCACGCAATCGCTTCCTTGGAATCATGCAGGAACAGGCCAGCCGCATGCGGCGCTTGATAGACGATATTTTGTCCCTTTCTCGTATCGAGCTGCGGTCACATGTGCGGCCAGCCGCGATGGTCAACCTGGTGGAGATCGCCAAGCATACTGTAGACGCTCTCGGTCCACTGGCAAGAGATATGGAAGTCGAAATCAGTCTGCAAAGTGACCAACCTGATGTTTCCATACGCGGGGACAGGGACGAGCTGATTCAGGTCGCGGAAAACCTGGTTGAAAACGCACTGAAATACGGTCGCTCCGGCGGCAGAGTTGAGATCCTGATCGAGCGATTTGGCCGCTCCGGTGAGGAGGGCAGCTGGTCATTGGCTGTCCGTGATTTTGGTCAAGGAATTTCAGCAGAGCATTTGCCGCGGTTGACGGAGCGCTTTTATCGCGTCGATGAGGATTCTAGTCGCACCATGCAAGGCACTGGTCTGGGTCTGGCAATCGTCAAACATATCATCAACCGCCACAGGGCGCGGCTTGATGTGGAGAGCAAGCTTGGCTCAGGTTCTACTTTCCGGGTTGTGTTCCCAGAGCAAAAGCCTGTCTGATACTGATGGCGCGGATTTTCAGAACCGCTATGTCCACGTCTTATCCCGTATGAGTCTGTATGCCAGCGAGAACGTTTCGGTCACATTGCGCGCCGAGTTGTCATAGAGATTCTATAGAATTTTGAATTAAATATATAATTCAATGACTTATACTGTCATAAAACTGATATTAAACCGTCATACAAGTCACATGTGTAGCCAATAGGTTGCCGGACATCACCGCTGCATAGGGTAGTGGTGATGTACAAGAAACCTTGACATTCAAAGGGAGTGGTCAAGTGAAATTTAAGACCCTCGTAAGTGTAGCTGCCCTCACGGTTGCTGGTTCCGCAATTGCTGGCACTGCCATGGCTCGCGACCAGATCCAGGTTGCCGGCTCCTCCACAGTTCTGCCATACGCTTCCATCGTTGCAGAAGCTTTCGGCGAAAACACAGACTTCCCAACTCCGGTTGTAGAGTCCGGCGGTTCTTCTGCTGGTCTGAAGAAGTTCTGCACGGGCGTTGGTGAGAACACGATCGACGTTGCAAACGCTTCTCGTAAGATCAAGGACAAGGAAGTTGCAGCTTGTGCAGAAGCTGGTGTCAAAGACATCATCGAAGTTCGCATTGGTTACGACGGAATCGTTTTTGCCTCTGATATCGCTGGCGCATCTTTCGAATTTACGCCTACCGATTGGTACAAGGCTCTGGCCGCTCAGATCGTTGTAGACGGTAAGCTCGTCGACAACCCAAACAAGACTTGGGCTGATGTGAACTCGGCTTTCCCAGCTCAGCCGATCATGGCTTTCATCCCAGGCACCAAGCACGGCACACGTGAAGTGTTTGAAGAAAAAGTGATCCTGGCTGGTTGTGAAGAAACTGGTGACTACAAGGTCATCGAAGCTGCAAACGGCGGCGACGGCAAGGCGGCAGAAAAAGCTTGTATGGCTCTGCGCACAGACGGCCTTTCTGTAGACATCGACGGTGACTACACAGAAACGCTTGCTCGCATCGACAGCAACAAAGACGGCATCGGCGTTTTTGGTCTGGCGTTCTACGAGAACAACACTGACAAGCTTCAGGTTGCGACCATGTCAGGCGTTCAGCCATCTGTTGCGTCGATTGCTTCTGGTGAGTACCCGGTTTCCCGCCCACTGTTCTTCTACGTCAAGAAGGCGCACATCGGCGTGATCCCAGGTTTGAAAGAGTACGCACAGTTCTTCGTATCTGATGA
>JABXHV010000100.1 GCA_013373445.1 Paracoccaceae bacterium
GAGCATGAGCATGAGCATGAAGAGGCACATGACGCCCACTTAGGCCACCAACATGATCACCACGGCACAGATCCGCACATCTGGCTTGATCCCGACAATGCGATTGCGATGCTGGATGCCATCGAGCACACGCTCTCCGACAAGGATCCTGAAAATGCGCCGACCTATCATGCCAACGCTGAAAAAACGAAGGAAAAGCTCGCCGCTTTGAGCGCCAAGATCGAGGCTACATTGAAGCCTGCCCGCGGCATTCCCTTTGTCGTGTTCCATGATGCCTATAATTACTTCGAGCATCGTTTCGGCGTCGGCGCAATAGGTTCGGTCAAGCTGAATCCGGAAGCGCCTTCCAGCGCGGAACACATTTCCGAAATTCATCACAAGATGAAAGAAGAAAACGTGGCTTGCGTGTTCTCTGAACCACAGTTTCCGGCGAAGATTGTCTCTGTCGTCAGCGAAGGTACGAATGCGAAAACCGGCGTTCTGGATCCAATCGGCTCCGAACTTGCGAACGGACCTGACCTTTATCCGGAACTGCTGACAGCGATCTCCAGCAGCATGAGTGAATGTCTTCTGGACAAGTGATCTCACACATGTGAAGGCATCGGCCTTCAAATGCAAAAAGGCCACCGAAACGGTGGCCTTTTTCATGTCTGACTGGTGCCAGTAGCGCGTTAGCTACGTGCAGCCTCCGTTGCGTCGATGGCCTTAATCAAATAACGGTCGCGGTCATAAACGTCATTGAAATATGAGATGGTTCCATCGACTTCCGGCCATGCGGTGAAATAGGACACATAGACGGGGATGTCTCCAGAGACCTTTTCCTGATGGTTCTGACCCTTGGCGATCTCGCTGGCGACGTGGCTCTTGCTTTTACCCAATACGGCCGCAGCCATGGCACGTGGATCATGCAGGCGGACACAACCGTGGCTGAACGCGCGGCTGTCCTTCTTGAACAGGCTCTTTGAAGGCGTGTCGTGCATGTAGATGTGGTGCTTGTTGGGGAACAAGATCTTCAATTCGCCCAAGGCGTTTCTCGCGCCAGGATATTGGCGAACGTTCACACTCGCCTTCTTTGTCGCGACCGCATACCAGTCTACAGAAGCGGAAGACACCTTCCGGCCATTGACGGTGCTGACTTCATAGCCCGCTGCATCCAGATAACCTGGATTCTTGGCCAGCTTTGGCAGCATTTCATTGACGATGATGGAATAAGGCACACCCCAATAAGGGTTGTACTCAACCACTTCGATCTTGTCGTAGAAGAAATTTGTCTGATTGGACTTCTTGCCGACAACAACGCGCATCGACAACGGCTCTTCGCCCGGTGCGGTGTATGTCGCGGTGAAGGCTGGCTGGTTGATAAAGACCTTACGCTCACCGAGCTCCTCAGGCAACCAGCGGGTGCGTTCCATCGCCAGTTCGACCTTGGCGATCTTGGCTGCATTGGTCACGCCGACAAGAGCGAGAATGGTGTTTTTGCCGATGATCCCGTCTGCGGAAAGTTTGTTTTCCTTTTGGAAGCCCTTCACAAGAGCAGCAATCTCAGCCGAGTACAGGTCTTCACCATTGTAGGCAGAGAGTGTTTCTGCATGGGCAGCCTTCAATTCTGGCGAACCGTTTTTCTTGATCGCAGCCACGATATTCTTGACTTCAGGGCTCGAGCGGCCAGCCTTCAGGAAAGTGCCCGGTGCGATCACGATCCGCTCTTCATCCTTGTCCTGGGCACGCAAGTGCGCCAATTCGTTTTTCAATGCCTTGAACGGGCCTGACTGCGGGTTGTGAGCTTCGATGGCCGCCGGCAAATCAGCAGCTGTCGCAGCCTCATTGAGTGCGGCAACCAGATCTACCTTATGACGTGGAAGATCATGATAACCGGAGATCCGATTTGGATCGACACGACCACGCTCAGCGTCGAGCATATACATCATGACAGCTGCAGAAAGCTGCATTTCGAAGGTCATGAGAGCCTTGTCACGCTCAACTCCAGAAAGACCGGAAACAGCCGGCAGGGAGACAAAATAGTCCTGGCTGTCGAGAGCAAATTCTTCGGCTGCAGCCAATGTGCGACGCGCGGCTCCGGCCTTGATGTTCGCACGGCCGTTATCGATCCAGATAAAGTTCGGGTGCTCGCGGTAATACGCAATCAAAGCCTCTCCGACTTCGGAAAGCGCGTCAATTTTAATGTCTTCCAGAACGGAACGCGCTTCATCGAACGGGCTCAACACGACCGGTGTTGGGCTGACATCAGAGCTTGTGCCTTCAGCCAGCTGTTTTTCGCTGTCACTCGGGTCAACTGCAACCGCAGCGGTTTTGACTGTTGCCAGTTTTGCCAATGAAATTGTCTGAAGACGGTCGGGCTTATAGGTAAAATAGCGCGGCGCAGACACACGGGCCTTCTTGGCCTGCTTCACCAGAGCTTCCTGAGCGTTCAGTTCTTTCAACTTTGCCGATTCAGGGTTGAACAGACGCTTGAAGAAACCTTGCGCTGCTGCAGGCTCGGCAAACCCCGTCACACCGATCGTCGCACCGGTTGAGACAAGCAAACCGGCCATTAGAACCGACGTCAGACGCTTGCCCGCTGCATTGCGTGGCGCCTTCACAGAAGAAGTCGAATTCATTGGTGTTGGGAGCATTTCAAAAATCGCCTTAGTCGTTCACCCGGGCGTTCAGTGGACCTGAGACAGGTCCATAGCATCTACCGGGGCTCAATGAGTCTGTTTCTAGGGTTGGGCGAGAGCCGTTTTACCTCGCACGCAACACACATATACCTATTCGCACATAGCTAACGTCTAAACAGGATTCACAGCTATGATTCAAATCACAGTGTTGTCACCTTAATACAATGTACGAACTGTCGTTAAGAAAAATTCAACGCCTGCTGCAGGCGAAGAAACATTTCACAGGCTTTCCCACAACGTTCCGCTACGGCAAAAATGCGAGATCCACAATCTCCTGGGATCAAGGCAATAAAAAAGTCGGCTAAATGAAACATTCAGCCGACTTTTGATCCTGCGGTCGTTTAGCTCCGCACATCTCCGGAGCTGGTCAGTTCTGCAACCTAGAACGGGATTTCATCGTCCATTGGGCCAGCGCCGCCGCCAAAGCCACCGCCGCCTGAGCCACCGCCTGATTGGCCGCCGCCGTATCCGCCACCAGATCCACCACCGAATCCACCGCCGGAAGGCTCGCCGCCCATATCACCGCCGCCGCTGAAACCACCACCGGAGCCGCCGCCTTCACCGCGACCATCAAGCATTGTAAGTGTCGAGTTAAAGCCCTGGAGAACGATCTCTGTCGAATATTTGTCCTGACCGGACTGGTCCTGCCATTTGCGCGTTTGCAGCTGACCTTCGATATAGACCTTCGCGCCTTTGCGAAGATATTGTTCGGCCACTTTACACAGGCCTTCATTGAAGATCACCACTCGGTGCCACTCGGTCCGCTCACGGCGTTCACCGCTGCTGCGGTCACGCCAGCTTTCCGAGGTCGCAATACGCAAATTGGCGATCGGACGCCCGTCCTGGGTTCGGCGAATTTCCGGATCCGCTCCCAAGTTTCCAACCAGAATAACCTTGTTGACGCTGCCCGCCATGGACCAAACTCCTTACGTTCCAGGCTTCATGAATGATCGCGAAATCTCGCAGCAGGTGCCAGGCACAGTCGCTCAGGTCAATGCAGTTCATTCATGGCCTTTGTCTTTACTCACCTTCGTATGTAGACCAAGCCCACCCGATACAAAAGCAACTGGCGACTTTTTCAGCTTCAGAACGCCTTAATCCACATGCTTGAACGGGTAACGGCTGTTTCAAGCGCCAACATAGCGTGAAGCTCGGTGTGTTTTCGATCACGCATACGCTTGTGAAAACCCGTGATCGTCGCAAAACAGCCTTGCCAAACGCATCTTGTTCTCTATATGTTCCGTTCAATAAAACTGATTTTAAAAGTGATTGCAAGCGACCAGGCAGATGTTTTCTCGCGCGCATCAAAAGAGTAAAAGGGCGTCGCGCGGACCGAAGGCCTAAGACCCATAAGCGTCGTACGCTCATGAGGTTTCATTCACACGGCTTTGCACACTGTATTGTGATTGATCCGTTGGGGTGAATTCACGTAGACGTGTTAACAGCCAACCGACCCGGCTGATGCGCCCAGGCCATCAGCTCTCAGAACATCAAAGATCTGGACAACGACGACATGGACAAAGCCGCTTCTGGAAAAACATCGAAAGCACAATCCTTCGATCCCTCCAAAACGCTTTCGGTACGCGGCGCTCGGGAACATAACCTGAAGAACGTCGATCTGGACCTGCCACGGGACAAGCTCATTGTCATGACCGGGCTGTCAGGCTCGGGAAAGTCCTCTCTGGCGTTTGATACGATCTACGCAGAGGGCCAGCGGCGCTATGTTGAGAGTCTGTCGGCATATGCGCGCCAGTTCCTCGAAATGATGCAGAAGCCGGATGTCGATCAGATTGACGGACTTTCCCCGGCCATCTCAATTGAGCAGAAAACAACGTCCCGGAACCCGCGTTCGACCGTCGGCACCGTCACCGAGATTTACGATTACATGCGCTTGCTGTTCGCGCGGGTGGGAACTCCTTATTCTCCGGCGACCGGATTGCCGATCGAAAGTCAGACCGTCAGCCAGATGGTGGACCGTTTGATGGAGCTAGAAGAAGGCACCCGCCTTTATCTTCTTGCTCCGATTGTGCGCGGACGAAAGGGCGAGTACCGGAAGGAACTCGCTGAACTGATGAAAAAGGGCTTCCAGCGCGTCAAGATCGACGGAGCCTTTTACGAGATCGCCGAAGCGCCAGCCCTCGACAAGAAATTCAAGCACAACATCGATGTTGTCGTGGACAGAATAGTCGTGCGCGATGATATCGCTGGGCGCCTGGCAGATTCCTTTGAAACAGCGCTGCAATTGGCCGAAGGTCTCGCGGTTGCCGAGCTTGCAGATGCAACGGACGACAAGGGCGAGCCACAACGGCTTATGTTTTCTGAAAAATTCGCCTGTCCGGTCTCAGGCTTCACGATTTCAGAGATTGAGCCGCGGCTGTTTTCATTCAACAACCCCTTCGGCGCCTGTCCGACCTGTGACGGTCTCGGCTCCACGCTGGCGTTTGAAGCAGAACTGGTTGTTCCCGATCAAAGCCTCTCACTTCGCGAGGGGGCGATCTTACCCTGGGCAAAGACCGGATCGACCTCTCCTTATTATACGCAGACACTGGAGGCATTGGCTTCCCACTTTGATGTCGCGATGTCGACACCCTGGCGTGATCTGCCTGAAGAGGTTCGCCAGGCCATCCTTCATGGCACCGGCAAACAGGAAATCGAGTTCGTCTATGATGACGGCGTGCGCAGCTATCGGACAGCCAAAGCCTTTGAAGGTGTCGTCGGTAACATCGAGCGCCGCTGGCGTGAGACCGAGTCAAACTGGGTCCGCGAAGAACTTTCAAAGTTTCAGTCAGACCATCCCTGCCCTGCCTGCATGGGTTTCCGTCTGAAACCCGAAGCCCTGTGCGTCAAGATCGCTGATAAACATATTGGGCTGATCACCGAGCTTTCCATTCGCGCTGCGGGAGAGTGGTTTGAAGCTCTGCCTGAGAAGCTGACGGAAAAGCAGCAAAATATTGCCGGGCGTATCCTGAAAGAGATCCGTGAGCGCCTGAAGTTTCTCAACGATGTGGGACTTGAATATCTGTCGATGTCGCGAGCGTCCGGCACGCTGTCAGGTGGAGAGAGCCAACGCATCCGGCTGGCGTCCCAGATTGGTTCGGGCCTGACAGGCGTACTTTATGTCCTTGATGAGCCGTCCATCGGTCTGCATCAGCGTGACAATGCCCGGCTTCTCGACACACTCAAACACCTGAGAGACCTGGGCAACACGGTGATCGTGGTCGAACACGACGAAGACGCGGTGTTAAACGCCGACTATGTGGTCGATGTTGGACCAGGGGCCGGTGTTCATGGTGGTGAGATCGTGTCGAAAGGCACCCCAGATCAAATCATCGCCGACAAGAACTCTTTGACGGGTCAATACCTGTCCGGCACGATGATGGTGCCAATGCCGGCGGAACGGCGGAAAATTACCAAGAAGCGCAAGCTCTCGGTCATCGGCGCGCGCGGCAACAACCTGCAGAACATCGATGTCGATGTTCCTTTGGGGACGTTCACTTGCGTGACCGGCGTGTCCGGTGGCGGCAAATCAACATTCCTGATCGATACTTTGTTCAAGTCTGCAGCACGGCGGCTTAATGGGGCTCGCGAGTTCCCTGCACCGCATGACAAGATCGAGGGTCTGGAGCATCTCGACAAGGTGATCGACATTGATCAGTCGCCTATTGGCCGCACACCGCGTTCGAATCCAGCGACCTATACAGGTGCCTTCACGCCGATTCGTGAATGGTTCGCCGGAATGCCGGAAGCCAAAGCGCGCGGCTATGCGCCGGGCCGATTCTCGTTCAACGTCAAGGGAGGACGCTGCGAAGCCTGCCAAGGCGACGGTGTCATCAAGATCGAGATGCACTTTCTGCCGGATGTTTATGTGACCTGCGACGTCTGCAAGGGCAAACGTTACAATCGCGAGACCCTGGAAGTTCATTTCAAGGGCAAATCAATTGCCGATGTGCTGGATATGACCGTTGAGGAAGCCGCCAGCTTCTTCTCTGCCGTTCCATCTGTACGCGACAAGATGGAAACATTGGCCCGTGTGGGTCTTGGTTACATAAAGGTCGGTCAGCAGGCGACAACCCTGTCCGGCGGCGAGGCACAGCGCGTGAAACTCGCCAAGGAACTGTCACGTCGATCTACAGGACGCACGCTTTATATCCTCGATGAACCCACAACAGGGCTTCATTTTCACGATGTGGCAAAACTGCTGGAAGTTCTTCACGAGCTTGTCGATCAAGGCAACAGTGTTTTGGTCATTGAGCATAATCTTGAGGTCATCAAGACGGCCGACTGGATCATTGACCTTGGACCCGAAGGGGGTACCGGAGGTGGTACAGTGGTCGCCACAGGCCGACCAGAGGATGTGGTAAATGTTGAAGCAAGCTACACCGGACAGTTCCTCGCAGAGGTTTTGAAGCGTCGTCCAGTGCGGTCAAGCGCGAAATAGCCCGCTTTATTTTGCATCGCAACACCTCACTAACTCAACGAAATCAATTAATTAAGCCCCTGCACCACCCGGTGCCGGGGCTTTTTTATGCTGCATTGCACTTTTTGCATGACTGACATGCCGAGAACGCACTAGTTTTATTTCCGCCCCCAAATTATATCTCTCATCAACGGGTTCGGGGCGCACAGCCGCCGCGACATTTAGATTTAAAGAGACACAAGATGATCAACACTGTTGTTCGCGGTTATAAGAAATGGTCCGGTTACCATCGTTCAGTGAAAGAGCTTTCCATGCTTTCTTCACGCGAGTTGAGCGACCTGGGTATTTCCCGCAATGAAATTCGTGCGATTGCACGCCGCGCAGCGGTCTAACACCTAACGCGCCATTCAGGTCACCCTCCTCCCAGACCTGAATGCGCTGACACTGGCGAGATACTCCTCCTCCCAATTCTCGCCAAGTCGAAACGACGCCCGCCAACACCTCCTCCCGTTGGCGGGCGTTCGTTTTTCTAGAGCCCGGTTTCACCGGGCTTTTTTGTGTCTACGTCTCGCGAAGGTCCGGATGCCGTCGAGACGCTCTTTCTACAACCAACGATTCCATACACGGCATTCGAGCTCAAAGACTATGATCAGTCTGCTAGATCGGACGTTCGTTGCTATCACTTGTTTATTTCACAAGCGCCAGCAGTGACCGACGCCTGTTTTTTCGATGCGAATTCGTACGTTCTCTCGCACCTGCGAGACGAATCGAAATCACAAGACTCCTGAAGGATCAGGGTTTTCCGAATTAAATTGATTAATAGACCGTATCTCTGCGTTTTCTGCAGGGCTGCTTTGCGCAATTTGCGCTACACCGCACTGCAACATACAGCTATATATGTCTCATAGGAATTGACCGGGCCAGTCGTTTTGAAGAGCGCGTTGGCCATAGATACAAAGAGGCCTAAATCATGATCAACTCACTGACACGCAGCTACAACAACTGGAAACGTTTCCGTCGCACATACGATGAGCTTTCCAGCCTTTCAAACCGTGAACTCGATGATCTCGGAATCGGCCGTGCGGAAATCAGCCGCTACGCTCGCCAGTCCGCGAAGTAAAACGAATTTCAGGCTGTAAGCATCCTCCTCCCAGCTTACAGCTTGGTAGCCCTGCAAGGGGCGTCAAAGAAATGCTCGTCAGTACCTCCTCCCACTGACGAGCATTTTCTACTTTAAGCGCCCTTTGGGCGCATTTTCTTTCCTCCAAAATCTATCTTTAGAATCGGCTTGGGGACCTGCATATGGTCTTTCCTCCGCCGTTTGCGTTTGTGCAGTTCGAAAAGCCCCTCTCACGGCTTGCCCGTTGAGTGTTGCAGTCACGGCACGCAAATAGTATCAGGACGGCTGATTGCAGCAGATCTAAAGGATAGCGCTTCTTCCGGGCCTATCAGCTACGATCGCGAAACCAGCTCGAATCAAGGACAGTCAACATGAACCTCATCCATGTGATAGGCGGCGGCCTCGCCGGTTCGGAAGCCGCGTGGCAGATTGCCAAACGCGGTGTACCGGTCGTGGTTCATGAAATGCGGCCTGTACGCAAGACAGATGCCCACCAGAGCGAAGGTCTGGCCGAGCTGGTTTGCTCCAATTCCTTCCGCTCCGATGATAGCGATCAGAATGCGGTTGGTCTGATACATCATGAGCTTCGCGCTCTTGGTTCGCTTATTATGACCTGCGCCGATGCCAACCAGGTGCCCGCAGGCAGCGCTTTGGCCGTTGACCGCGTCGGTTTTTCCGAGGCCGTCACCAAGGCATTGGAAGAGCATCCCCTGATTACGGTCGAGCGTGAAGAGATTGCTGGAATTCCGCCTGAAGAATGGGACAACGTTATTGTTGCAACCGGTCCCTTGACCTCGCCAGCACTGTCGGCAGCCGTTCTAGAGAAGAGCGGAGAAGACTCCTTGGCATTCTTTGATGCCATTGCGCCAATCGTGCATTTCGACAGCGTCGATCTTTCAAAAGCCTGGTTTCAAAGTCGCTATGACAAAGTTGGACCAGGTGGTACGGGCAAGGACTACCTGAACTGCCCGCTGGACAAAGACCAGTACAACGCTTTCATCGATGCGTTGATCGCCGGCGACACTGCTGATTTCAAGGAATGGGAACAAAACACGCCCTATTTCGATGGTTGTCTGCCAATTGAAGTGATGGCCGCCAGAGGGCGCGAGACGCTACGCCATGGCCCAATGAAGCCGATGGGCCTCACCAATGAGCACCAGCCAGACGTCAAGGCCTATGCAGTGGTTCAGCTGCGCCAGGATAATGCGCTTGGCACACTGTACAACATGGTCGGTTTCCAGACGAAGCTGAAGTACGGCGCCCAGAGCGACATCTTCAAGATGATCCCGGGGCTGGAGAACGCACAGTTTGCACGTCTCGGTGGATTGCACCGGAACACCTTCCTGAATTCGCCCAAGGTCCTGGACGCAACACTGCGTCTGAAGGCTGATCCACGCCTGAGATTTGCCGGACAGATCACCGGCTGCGAAGGCTATGTCGAGTCGGCCAGTGTAGGCTGCATGACAGGCATTTTCGCCGCGCTTGAACGCCTCGGTAAAGACATCACCACCCCGCCTCAGACAACGGCAATGGGCGCCCTGCTCGGCCATATCACCGGCGGGCATATTTCTCGCGAGGAAGAAGTTGGCAAGCCGCGCTCCTTCCAGCCGATGAATGTGAACTTCGGTCTCTTCCCCGACATCACCGTGCCCAAGGTCGATTCCGAGGGCAATAAAATCAAGGGCAAGGAAAAGTCACGTGCCAAAAAGCTGGCCTTGACCACACGGGGCAAGGCCGACTTTGCCGATTGGGCAACGCCGCTGATCTAAAACTCAGACGGGGTTTATCGTTCCGCTAAATCTATAGCCTGGCTATTCTGAGCGGGTTTTTCGAAGCGCGCCAGAGCAGCCATTGTCGCTTGAGTTGGCTCAAATCCGGCTGTGCGGCAAACGGGTCGTAGGAAGGCTTCTTCATCCGACGCAGACGTGGGCCGATGAGAGCCAGAGGCAAAAAGGCTGGAAGCAGATGTTCCTGGACAGCCTGAATGGCCTTTTCGACACGCCCCATATGATGATGAACGTG
The DNA here is from genome assembly GCA_013373445.1 of Paracoccaceae bacterium. Lineage (GTDB taxonomy): Bacteria > Pseudomonadota > Alphaproteobacteria > Rhizobiales > Stappiaceae > Roseibium. Next base: position 10,238 of record JABXHV010000100.1, read on the forward strand.
CTCATGCATTTCATTCAGCGCGTTGCTCAGAGCGTCTGAACGCTTTCCCTTCAAGACAGACAGCGTATCAACGCCGTGACGCTGAAATACATCCTGAGGCATATAAAGCTGCCCGCGCGCTGCGTGCCAGGGGAAGGCCCGCAACAATCCGGTGAGACCGTAGGCAACGCCTGCATGTCCGGACAAGTCAGCGGTTTCGGGCGTCTTGTGATCGTCTGTGGCGGCCGGATGGCTTTTGTTCAGAATCAGGCAACTCATCTGAAACAGAGCTGAGACTGTCTCGCCGCAGTAACCTTCCAGATCGTTCAGCGATGGCATCGGGTCATTGTAGAGATCAAAGATCCGTGCATCGATCATATCCGTCAGTGGTTTGACCGGCAGCTCATAAATCTTGATGGTTTCACCGAGGGCTGCAGCGATCGGATTGGCGGAGGCATCGCCGTGCTCGACACCATTGAGGAAGTCGCGCCACCATTGCAAACGCACTTCGCCGGGTAACGGTTCGCGCACGAGGTCACGAACGCGGGCAATTTCGATATTGAACGCAAACAGTGCCAACAGAGCCTGACGCTCTTTCTCGGGCGCAAACAGACTGGCAAAGAACCGATCGCGATCCTGTGCGTAGACCAACTCACGAGCATGATCGAAATTGGAAGTCATCCCGGCGCCACTGCGTTCTATTGAGGTGTTAGTCCACGGCCAGAACAGCTGCCGCAACAGCTCGATCTTCTGACAACATCACGTTGAACGTGCGCACTGCTGCACCGGTCGACATGCTGTCTGATATTATACCCGCTTCTCTGAAAGCCTGCTTGATTTCCTCAGGAATGGGACGTAGCTCCGGGCCGGTTCCGATCAGGAGAACCTCAACATCGTCGCTTTCGGCCAACACCTTTTCAAATGATGTCAGGTCAAGTTGCGAGAACTCTGTGAAGTTCCAACCGTATATACCGCTCGGAAGGCACAGCAGGGATCCGCGATGAGACATTTCCGCAAAACGAAAACCACCGTTGCCGTAGGCATCGAGCGGTGCGCGCCGCGGAAAATGTGCCTCGCGGATCTCCATCAATCAGACCTGAGCCGCAGTATTATCGCTGTCGTCACCATTCTCCGCGCCGTCAGCACCCTCGTCCTTCGACGCGCCGCCGCGACGCAAATTGAACAGGATCAGGAATGGTGCGGCCAGGAAAATCGATGAGTAGGTGCCGATTACAACACCAAAGATCATCGCAAGTGTGAACGAACGGATCACTTCGCCGCCGAACGCCCAGAGGGCAATCAGTGCGAGAAGCGTTGTCACAGACGTCAGCGTGGTCCGGGAAAGCGTTTCATTGATCGAGCGATCCAGCACTTCTGCCAATGGCAGCTTTTTGTATCGACGCAGGTTCTCACGGATGCGGTCATAAACAACAACGGTATCGTTCAACGAATAACCGATGATCGTCAGGACCGCAGCAATGGAAGACAGCGAGAAATCAAGCTGCAGTATCACAAACAAGCCGATGGTCACGATCACATCGTTGGCCGTTGTAAGGATTGCACCGATAGCAAACTGCCATTCGAAGCGAACCCAAATGTAAACCAGGATCGCCAGTAGAGATGCAATCACGGCCAGGGCACCGGCTTGCGCCAGCTCACCTGAAACGCGCGGGCCTACGACTTCGACGCGGCGAAACTCGACGTTCTGTTCTGCGAAAGTATCGCGAATGTTGGAAACAACGGCCTGTTGGGCCAACTCACCACCCGGCTGTTCCTCAATTCGGATCAAAACGTCATCAGGAGCGCCGAATTCCTGCACCTGCACATCGCCAAGTTCCATCGCGGAAAGACGTGAACGAATATCGCTGATATCGGCAGGCCCATCGGTCTGCATTTCGATAATCGTTCCGCCCTTGAAGTCGATGCCGAGGTTCAAGCCGACACTGAAAAACAGCGTGACCGAGGCAATCGCCAACAAGATGGACAGCGGGAAGCTGGCCTTGCGCAGCCACATGAAACGAAAATTTGTGTTGTCCGGGACAAGTCGGAGCAATGGCATTTCTTTATCTCCGGATCAAATTGGAAGTTTCGTCGGACGTTTGCGACGCAATGAAAGTGCGATCAACAAACGGCTGAACGTGAAGGCGGAAAACACAGTGGTGAAAATCCCGATCGCCAGCGTCACCGCAAAACCGCGAACCGGTCCTGAACCAAGCTGGAACAGGATCAAAGCAGCGATCAAGGTGGTGATGTTAGCGTCCAAAATGGTGCCAAGAGCACGGGAGTAGCCTGCATCAATCGCGGCAACAACCGTTCGTCCGGCACGCGATTCCTCCCGGATACGCTCATAGATGAGAACGTTCGCATCCACGGCCATACCAATGGTCAGGACAATACCGGCGATACCCGGCAGCGTTAGCGTCGCCTGCAGGACAGTCAGGGCACCAAAGATCAGGAAGATGTTCACGGTCAAGGCCAGATCGGCGATCACGCCAAACCGTCCGTAGGCCGCAATCATGAAGATGATGACCAACGCACCGGCAATAGTAGAAGCAAGCTTGCCAGCCTCGATTGAATCGGCACCAAGACCTGGACCTACAGAACGCTCTTCGATCACGGTCAGTTTTGCCGGAAGTGCACCAGCGCGCAGCAGAACCGCAAGGTCGTTGGCGCCCTGAACAGTAAAGTTTCCGGAAATCTGGCCTGAACCACCCGTAATCGGCTCACGAATAACCGGCGCAGAGATGACCTCTTCGTCCAGTACGATCGCAAATGGCTTGCCAACATTTCTCTGCGTGACAACAGAAAACTTGCGTGCGCCTGACGTATTAAAGCGGAAGTTCACAACAGGCTCGTTTGAGCGCTGATCGAAGCTCACCTGGGCATCTACAAGATCTTCACCACCCAATAGCGGCGCTTCTTCCAGAAGATATGGAACTGGCGGATCATCGACCGAGTTGAAGACGGCACTTCCGATTGGAGGGCGGCTCTGCATTGCCTCTGTGGCGGACATTGAGGTGTCGACCATATGAAAGCTCAGCTGCGCTGTTTGTCCGACCAGCGCCTTCAAACGCTGTGGGTCATCGGCGCCAGGTGCTTCCACAAGAATGCGATCTGATCCCTGACGCTGGATGCTCGGCTCTGTCGTGCCCAGCTCATCAACGCGGCGGCGGATCACTTCCATCGACTGTTCAACAATCGACTGCATGCGCTGGTTCAAACCATCTTCGGTATAGACAAACCGCGCCAGTCCATCATCAGAGACCTGAAGTTCAAATTCGTTGACCTGCTGACCGCCAAAGACGCTGTTTATCAGCGGATTGACCAGTGTTTCCAGACGCTCGCGGGCTTCGTCAATGCGATCAAGATCACGAATGCGGACCTGTGCACCTTCTCCCTGCACACCCAGACCCGTGTAGCCGATCCGCGGCTGCTCGCGCAGCTGGTTTCGCATGTCGCTCACCAGCGTTTTCAAGCGCTTCTGGATGTAGTCTTCCTTGTCGATTTCATAAAGCAAATACGCCCCGCCCTGTAGGTCGAGGCCAAGCACCATTTGGCTTTTCGGCAAGAAATCCGGCCAACTCTCGAGGGTTTTGGCGGAGAAGAAGTTTGGAAGTGTCGTCACAACACCCATCGCTGCTACCAGCAAAATGAGCACTATCTTCCAGCGTGCAAAGTACAACATATGTCACGGCCTGTGTTGAAACGCCGGAACGCCTGCCAGCGTTGCGACTCAAGGAGGTTGCCTGCCAGCCGCTCAGACTGGCAGGCAAAGGCAATTAGTTGCCTTCAGCTGCCGGTTCAGACTTGGCACGAACTTCAGAGATCATGGCACGCGAAACACGAACCTTGACGCCTTCGGCCAACTCAACCTGGAGCTCAGCATCGTCAACAACCTTGGATACCTTGCCGATGAGACCACCAGCCGTGACGATCGTATCGCCGCGACGCAGATTGGAGATCATTTCCTGGTGCTGCTTCATCTTTTGACGTTGTGGGCGGATGATCAGGAAATACATGATCGCAAAGATCAGTACGAATGGCAGCAACGACATCAAAAACTCAGGGCTCGCCGGGCTTCCGGTTTGCGCATAGGCAGGGGTAATAAACATCAAATTCTCCTTACAGGGAGCGCCGCGCCGAAGATCCATCCCAGCGAACAGGCACCACACCCAAATTCCAGTGGCCGGACTATACTTGCGACGTCACCGTTTTCAAGTAATCCGTGGGCCAACGAGCGTACCGCTTTGCAGAAAAACGGCGTTTTCCAGATTCATTCCGCATGTTAAGCCTCGAAAAAGCCAAGACCACACATGCAGGTAGGGTCAATGCCCCACTTTGCAAGACCGCGATAGCAGGATCTGATGACAGAAGACACCCCCTTTTCCGCAATAAACCGGAAGCTCGACACACTCATCGATCTTATCGCACGCGCGGTGCCGCCTCTCCCCGACGCGCCTGACTTTGATGCCAGTGACGCCTTCGTCTGGGTGCCTAACCCTGGAACGCTCCAACCAGTGGCGAAGGTCAACCGGGTGGACATCACTCTCTTGTGCGCAGTTTCACGGGTTCGCGACCTGCTTTTGGAAAACACTCGGCGTTTTGCAAAGGGGCTTCCAGCCAACAATGCCCTGCTTTGGGGCGCACGAGGCATGGGAAAATCATCTTTGATCAAGGCGGCGCATGCCGCCGTGAATCGCGAGCTTGACCAGCAAACACTGAAACTGATTGAAATCCACCGGGAAGACATCGAGAGCCTTCCGGCCTTGATGGGCATGCTCAAAAACAACTCCAACCGGTTCATTGTATTTTGCGACGACCTGAGCTTTGATCATGATGATACATCCTACAAGTCGCTGAAGGCGGTGCTTGAAGGCGGGATCGAAGGCAGGCCCGAAAACGTCATCTTCTTTGCGACATCCAATCGCCGCCATCTTCTCCCGCGCGACATGATGGAAAACGAGAGCTCAACAGCGATCAATCCATCTGAGGCTGTTGAAGAAAAGGTCTCACTGTCAGATCGATTCGGTCTCTGGCTCGGTTTCCACAAATGCTCTCAGGATGACTATCTGGAGATGGTCCGCGGCTATGTCGACCATTTCCAGCTGAAAGTCGATGACGAGCAGCTGAGACGAGAGGCACTGGAATGGTCCACAACGCGAGGCAGCAGATCGGGCCGCGTTGCCTTCCAATATATCCAGGATCTCGCAGGACGGCTTGAAACGCCGCTTTCCTGATCAATTCGATCTAAACAAAAAAGGCTCCCATTCAGGAGCCTTTTTTTTGTTTTCATACTACTTTCGCGGTTTGATCAACCACGCGGCAGATACTGCATCGGATCAACAGGTTTGTTGCCCTTACGCAGCTCGAAATGCACCTGCGGCGAGCTCACAGAGCCGGTGGCGCCGGAATTTGCGATGACATCACCACGGCGCACGGTATCCCCGCGTTTCACATTGAGCCGAGAGTTATGAGCGTAGGCAGATACCCAGCCATTCTCATGACGCACCAAGACCAGATTTCCGTAGCCCTTGAGCTCATTTCCGGAATAAATGACAGTGCCTGTATCGGCGGCCTTGACCGGAGTACCTTCCGGAACCGCCACGTTGACGCCTTCGTTGAGCTCACCACCTGGTTTGGTACCGAACTCTGAAATCACACGGCCATTAACGGGCCAACGGAACATCGGATTACTGGATGTTGGAGCCTGTTGAGCTGGTGCACTCACCTGGATCGGTGCCGTCGGCTTGGCACTTTTCTGTGTCTCACCACCCGTTTTTATCGGCTGAATTGCCGCGACTACTTTTTGAGAGCCTGAAACCTTAGGCATCGGCTGCGGCGTCGGCACCTTGCCACTCACCGACACGAACCGGTTAGGGCCGCTCTGAGCCGGCATCTGGGTTTGAGCTTGAGTTTGCGTTGCTGCTTGAGCAATGCCCGCAGGCTTCATCTTCGGCTTTGAAGCAGACGACACCACCGGGCTCGCATCCGTAATCGAGTTCTGACGCGCCTGAAGCTCGGCGAACGTCAACTGACGATAAGGCTTTTTCGACGGTGCATTTGCAGAAGAATTGCCAATCAGCTGCGACGTGCGCGTTGTTCCCGGCTGGGTCTGACGTGACACTGAACCTGTAATGATTGACGTTTCAGGGCGGTGTGGAGGCAGAGCTGCCACATAGGTTGCACTGCCAACGGAGCGAACTGGGGTAGAGGCAGCCTGTTGACGGCTGATCGGCTTGCGATTCGCAGATGGAACATTTGTCTGAGCAACGCTTACTGGCCGGGAGCCTCCGGCAGGTGCGCTCGTAGAACCGTTTCGTTCGGTATAGACATAGGTCGGAATAATCAGGTTTTGGCCAGGACGGACCATCGATGCGTCTTCGATACCGTTGACCGCGGCAACAGCTTTGACAGGCACACCGAAGCGACGCGACATGGAATGCAACGTGTCACCCTTGCGCACAGAAACCTTTGTTCCACCAGCAGATGTCCAGCCCTTCCAAGTCCGCTCGGAATTGACGAGCGAAGCCACACCCTGAGACGTCGCAACAGATGACGCTGGCTGGACAGGTTGACGTGCCTGAACAGTCTGACGGGTCTGAACAGGCTGGCTTGCGGCAACTTCGGGCGCAGCCATTGTTTCGATCGTCTGGACGTTGGACCGTACTGGCGCAAGCCCGGCTTGCGGCTGGATATTATACGGCTGGCCGGTTTGGGCAGACGGCGACAATGCTGGCAGCGGCTCTGACCTGACAGAGCCTGTCGTACGAGGCGCAGAGCCAATTGAACCTGTAGTCAACGGACGCGAAGACTGAGTGGGCAATCCGGCTTCCGTTCCACCTGTCCCGTTCACAATATCCTGATAGCTGGGTTGCTGACCACCGTTCGCAAGGATCGAGCGCTGGTTATTGGTCGAGCCGGTATAAACGTATTCGTCGCCGAAACGCTCAACGCCTGCGCTACAACCCGCTAGAAAAACTGCTGCGATTGATATGGTAGCACCTTGAGAGACAAGGTTGCTGCGGAGTGTATTTTTCCGCTTGGACATCGCTTTACCCGAACGCTTAAACTTGTGAATGACTTGTGGCTAAGTAAAAGCGATTAAGGTTTACAAAAACCTAAAAGCGGGAATGAAATTCGAACCTGTCCCGGCTATCTTGTTGTGTCACAGCTCTTTTCGAGACCTTACAAGCACTGTTGTGCGGCCGTCTACGATCAGGCTTTACATGAACTCTGCGCGTCCTGAGCGCAGGGAAACCATACGAACCTCTCCGAAGCTCTGACGTGTTTCGACGTCACCTTCCATCTGCACCTTGGTTAGAACCTGGACCTCCCCTTCAGGCCCGATTGGTGCAATCAGGAGACCGCTGGGGGACAGTTGAGACACCAGGGTGTCCGGCACTTCCTTCACGGCGCCAGTCAGAACGATTCGGTCAAAGGGCGCATGTTGTCGACAACCGCCGAGCCCATCGGCTTCCTGGATCGTGACGTTTTCCAGCTTGAGAGCATCGATCCGCTGCTTGGCCAGGCTTGCCAACGTCGAATATCTCTCGACGCTTACAACCCGGGCGGCCAAATGGCTCAGAATTGCAGTCTGATAGCCGGAGCCTGTTCCGATTTCCAGAACGCTGTCGCCCTGTGAAGTGTCCAGCATCTGAATGACACGCGCAATGTAGGATGGAGCAAGCACGGCTTGTCCGCATTCAATGGGCAGCATCACATCTTCATAGGCATAGATGTGGTAGATGGCAGGGAGAAACAAACGGCGCGGCACGCGTTCCAGTGCCGACAAAAGAGCCGTGTTCGAAACACCTCGTTTGCGCAGGGACAAAACGAAATGAGCGCGTGCTTCTGCTTCGTTGAATGTTGAGCCGTCTTGCGGCCAGAAACTGTCTTCCTGCGCCCCTTGCATCGCCAGCCTCCCTTTTGCATCACGCGAAGATTCGCACTTTCCTGCGAAAATCATATCATGAGCCGAGCGATTGTTTCGCGGCGCAACGATCGCATTACGGTGCTTTGCCACAGTTAGCAGCAGATATAGGCCTTTCAAGTCGGCGTTTTTGCCGAAATTCCAGATCAAGTTAGCGGATAAAGAGCGGTATCAAGTTGGTCACCCGAGCCTGGTGACTTACAAAAAAGGGCGCCCTGCCCTGCAGAACGCCCTTAATTCAAAAACTGTTAGTCGCTTTGCTAGGCAAAAACACTTTCCAGCTGCGCGACCATATCGTGAGCTGTCAGGTCGATCCGCAGCGGCGATACGGAAATCCAGCGATTTGCGACACTCGCCAGATCGCTCTTTTCGAGAACGGCCGGAGAGCGCTGCTGGAACGCCAGCCAGAAATATGGATAGCCGCGTCCATCCCTGCGCTCGTCAATGCGCAGACCGGTTTCTTCGTGCTTACCCTGAACCGTCACCATAGTACCACTGACTTCATCCGGCCCGCAGGCTGGAAAGTTCAGATTGAACAGGGTGTCCGGTGACGGTGGCATGGCCATGATCTTGCGAATGATCTCAGGCGCGTGTGCCTCTGCGGTCTCGTAAGGCGGCTCGCTGTCAATATCCCAGTTGTATGCCTGTGAAACGGCGACAGAACGGATCCCCAACAACGTTCCCTCGATAGCGCCCGCCACCGTGCCTGAATATGTAATGTCTTCGGCAAGGTTAGCACCGCGGTTGATGCCGGAAAGCACCAGGTCCGGTTTGCCAGGCAAGATGCGTTGGGTCGCAACAATCACGCAATCCGTCGGCGTGCCACGCAGGGCAAATCGCTTTTCAGAAATTTGCCGTAGGCGCAAAGGATCGCTCAAGGTCAACGAGTGGGCTACACCGCTCTGGTCCGTTTCGGGCGCAACGACCCAGACATCATCGGAAAGCTCCGCCGCGATGCGCTCCAGAGATTCCAGCCCGGTGGAACTGATACCATCATCATTGGTGATTAGAATGCGCATCAGCCGATTTTCTCCAATCCGCCCATATACGGACGCAAGGCTTCCGGTATCGTCACCGATCCGTCCTCGTTTTGGTAATTTTCCATCACCGCGATCATTGTGCGACCAACCGCAAGGCCTGAGCCATTGAGCGTGTGGACATGTCCAAGAGACTTTGAGCCAGGCACACGATAGCGGGCGTTCATGCGGCGCGCTTGAAAGTCACCGCAGACCGAACAGGAGGAAATCTCGCGATAGCTGTCCTGGCCTGGGAGCCACACTTCGATGTCATAGGTCTTGCGAGCTCCAAAGCCCATGTCACCGGTGCACAGCGTCATGACGCGGTAGTGCAATCCAAGTTTCTTCAACACGTTTTCTGCACAGCCAAGCATGCGCTCAAGTTCTGCGAGCGAATCCTCAGGCTTGGTAACGGAGACAAGCTCACACTTTTGAAACTGGTGCTGGCGCAGGATTCCGCGTGTATCACGACCGGCAGAACCGGCTTCCGAGCGGAAGCAGTAGGTCAATGCCGTGACCCGGAGTGGCAGCGATTCTTCATCGAGGATCTCACCGGCAACCATATTGGTCAGAGGAACTTCAGCCGTTGGAATCAGATAGTGATCGCCAGTGGTCTTGAAGAGATCTTCCTCGAACTTGGGCAACTGCGACGTGCCATAGAGCGCAGAGTCATGCACCAGCAACGGCGGAGAGACTTCGGTGTAGCCATGCTCCAGCGTGTGCATGTCGATCATGAACTGGCCCAACGCCCGCTCCAAGCGTGCAATCTGGCCCTTCAAGACCACGAAGCGCGAGCCGGAGAGTTTGGCAGCAGTCGAGAAATCCATACCTCCTTGTTCTTCACCGATTTCAAAGTGCTCTTTCGGTGTAAAATCAAAACTGGGCTTGGTTCCAACGAGCGTTTTTTCAACGTTGTCAGCCTCGTCACTGCCCTGCGGCACATCATCGTACGGAAGGTTCGGGATGACCGCCATCGCAGCTTCCAAGGCGCTGACAATCTCACGCTCTTTTTCTTCGCCGCTTTGTATGAAGGATTTGATCTCCGCAACTTCGTCGATCACCTTTTGCGCAGCCGCATCGTCTCCAGACGCCTTGGCCTTGCCAATTTCCTTGGAGGCAGCGTTTCGGCGCTCTTGCGCTTCCTGCAGTTTGGAGATGTGGGCCCGGCGTGCATCATCCAGCGCGATGAGCTTTTCGGATGATGCGGCATATCCTCGGCGCGCGAGAGCGGCGTCAAAGGTTTCGCTGTTATCCCTGATCCATTTGATATCGAACATGATGCTTCCCGGACAAAGCTAGTGGTTTTGACTTGTCCAGGCGGCTCAATGCTTTTGGATCAGCTCTCTGCTTCCCGTTCAGCGTCGCGCTCGGCCCGTTTTTTCTCAACAAGTCGGACTGAAATGATGGAGACTTCGTAGAGAAGGAGTGTTGGGAGCGCAAGACCGATTTGAGAAATCGGGTCGGGGGGTGTCAAAATTGCCGCAGCTGCGAAAGCTCCGACAATCGCGTATTTGCGTTTGTCCTTGAGGCCTTCCGAGCTGACAAAACCGACGCGGCCCAAAAGTGTCAGGACAACGGGAAGCTGGAAGACCAGGCCGAAGGCGAAAATCAGAACCATGATCAGGCCAAGATATTCGCTAACCTTCGCAAGGTGCTGAATAGCCACCTGTCCTTGACCACCTGACTGCTCCATAGACAGGAAAAAGCCCATCGCCATTGGCATGATCAGGAAATAAACGAGGCAGGCACCAATCGCAAAAAGGATCGGTGTTGCGATGAGGAATGGCAGGAATGCTCCGCGCTCGTTGTTGTAAAGCCCTGGGGCAACAAACATGTAGAGCTGTCCTGCAATCACCGGGAACGCGAGGAACATGGCGCCGAAAAGCGCCAGTTTCAGCTGGGTAAAGAACCACTCTTGGGGCGCAGTGAAAATCATTTCGACTTTTGCGTCTGCGCCGGCAGCTTCCAGATATGGAATCGTCAGGATGTTGTAGATGTCGGTCGCAAAGTAAAAGCAGACGATGAACATCAAGATGATTGCGATCACCGAGCGCAACAGGCGCTGGCGCAATTCCACCAAATGTTCGATCAAAGGCGCCTTGGAGGCATCAATATCGTCCTGGCTCATGCCTTGGTTTCTTCCGCGGTCTTTGTAGCCTCAGAAGAAGCTTTGGTTTTTGTGGAGGTGCCGCCTGCAGCAGCCGCTTTAGCTGCCGTTTTTTTCGGTGCGGCAGCCTTTCGAGGCTTCCTGGCCGTAGCGGGCTTACTGGTCTTGGCAGGCTTCGCAGGCTTTTTAACACTGTCTGCAGCTGCCGTTTTTTCAACCACTGGCGCTTCGGAAGCCGTCTCTTGCGGCGCTTCCGTCGCTTCAGGTGTCGGCATCAAGGGTTTGGGCGGTGCCTTATCGGCAATCTTGGTCTTGTCATCCTCGATAGACTTTTTCAAATCACCAAGAGGATTCAAATTCCCAACAGATTCAACCTGCTGCTTCATGTCCGCGATATCAGCCTGCTTCTCGGCTTCGCGAATCGCATCCGTGAAGGTCGATTGAAAATCGCGTGACATCCGCCGTACCTTGCCAATGGTTTGGCCGACGGTGCGAAGCATGCGTGGAAGATCCTTGGGACCAACAACGATGATCGCAACGCTGACGATCACCATGATTTCGGTCCAACCGATATCGAACATTTAAAGCCCAGACGCACTTGTTACGTTGATAACCAACGAAGGTTCAAAAGCAGCTTAGCTTGCTTTTGTTTCTTCGGATTTGGTTGAAGAAACAGGTTCAGCTGCTTCATGTTCAATCGTTTTGGCCGTTTCGCTGTCGTCTTCAGCCATGCCCTTCTTGAAGCTCTTGATGCCTTTGGCAACGTCGCCCATCAGGTCAGAGATCTTGCCGCGGCCAAACAGAAGAACCACAACAACGGCAACGATCAAGATCTGCCAAACGCTAATACCCATTACTTCAAACTCCAAAAATCTTTGGCCTACGCGGCCTTTATCCGGTTGTATCTAAATCCGGTGAAAGTCGCAATGAAGAAGACCATAATTGTTCCAAGACCACTTCCTTCGAAATGTGGTCATTTTGATTGAAAGGTCAAGACATCATGCGGGTTTGTAACGATTCCGACCGTCATACCGACCTGAAATCCGTTACCAGCCTTAATGCGGGCATCCAGCGGCTTTGACAGACCCTCAACGTCAAGCGAACACAGATCAACCTCACCGACAAAGCGGATCGAGCGAATGGTTCCGCACACATCATCTTCTTGCGGCGTGCGCAATGTGATGTTGTGAGGTCGTATGCCCATCTCGACGCTTGCGCCAACCGGGAGGTCGCCTGATGGAAAGACCCCAAGCACGGTCTCGATGCCATTGGCCCCGACTTTGCCCTGAAACTCGCACAACTCAGAGAAGAACCTGGCCACGAACATATCCTTTGGATCGCGATACAACTCTTCAGGCGATGCATGCTGGACGATTTGGCCTTTGTGCATCAAAGCGATCGTATCGCCCATACGCATGGCATCTTCAGGATCATGGGTGACAATGATGCATGTAGCGTTGGTTTGTTTTAGAATTTCCAGCATTTCATCGCGCACGCTGTCGCGAAGGCGCCGATCGAGCCCCGAAAACGGTTCATCCATCAACAAGATCGACGGACGCGGCGCGATTGCTCGCGCCAAAGCAACACGCTGTTGCTCTCCACCTGACAGTTCATGTGGATATTTATCTGCGTATGCTGCCAGACGAACTCTCTTGAGAGCTTCCAACGCCTGCGCCTTAGCAGCAGATCGTGCCAAATGCCGCAAGCCATAGGAGACATTTGCCAGAACGCTCATATGCGGGAACAATGCATAGTCCTGAAACATCAGGCCGACACCGCGGCGCTCCGCTGGCAAAAATGAGTTTGAACCTGCGACCTCCGCACCGTTCAGTACCACACGGCCCCGACTTTGTTTTTCAACACCGGCGACAATGCGCATGAGTGTCGTCTTGCCGCAGCCGGATTGCCCCAGAAGGCATAGAACGTCGCCATAGGGAACGACCAGCGAGACATCGGACAGCGACAGGTTCTGACCGTACTGGTGGCTGATGTTTTCCAGCACAAGACCGTGAAAGCGACCACACGCTTCGTCATTAGGGTTGTCAGGTGTCCATGTACTCAAAACGCTCATATGTCCCTACATTACCCGCGATGGCTTACTGCTGAAACTCGTCTTCAGATGCGTCAGCATCAAACAAACCATCTTCTTCCAATGGATCCTCCTCCTCGGTCAGATCCTCATTGTCATCTGGCGTCGGCACAAAGAAAGATGCCGGTATGGCACTGTCGAGGAGACCAGCCCCCTTCAACTCGGCAAGGCCAGGCAAATCCTTCACCGTGTCCAACCCAAAGTGCACCAGGAACGCTTCCGTCGTACCATATGTCACGGGTCTTCCCGGTGTCCGGCGGCGTCCGCGCATCCTTATCCAATTTGTCTCAAGAAGTACATCCAGTGTCCCTTTGGATGTGGAGACGCCGCGTATTTCTTCAATCTCGGCCCGAGTAACCGGTTGGTGGTAGGCAATAATCGCAAGGGTTTCCAAAGCTGCACGTGAAAGCTTGCGCGGTTCGTCAGAACTGCGATGCATCAGGAAGCCCAGATCATCAGCTGTTCTGAATGACCACTTTCCGGCAACACGCACCAGATTCACACCGCGCTTTTCATAGGTCGCGCTCAGCTCCTCCAGGATCCAGGCAATGTTGCAGCCTTCCGGCAACCGGCTGGCAAGCTCTTCTTCCGACAGCGGGTCCGCAGATGCGAACAGCAGGGCTTCGGCCATCCGCATGCCCGAAAAATCCGTTTCCCCGACCTCAGTCACCTCTTCCGATCGGTCCCCTTGCAAGGCCTCCAGAAAATCAGTTTCCATGTCCATGGTCATCACTTGTGTTCCGCGCTCTTATGTACATAGGGGCAAAAGGTTCGCTTTGCCTCAGCTCCACTTTACCTTCACGAACCATCTCCAGACTGGCGGAAAAGGTACTTGCAACGACGGTCGCCCAGTCTTTCGGGTCACAAAGATACTGTTCAAGATAGGAATTGATCGGCGCCCACTCCCCTATCCGCCCGACCAGACGGACCAGCAGCTCGCGGGCTTCTTGAAGGGACCAAACATTGCGCTGACGGACATGCACAGAGGTCACCGCGTGGCGCTGTCTTTGGGTCGCATAGGCGCTTAGGAGCTCGTAGACGGTCGCAGACCAGATATTGTTGCGCTCATCAGAAACAGTTTCCGGCATTCCACGATGGAACAGCTCACGGCCAACCCGGTTCAGTGCCATCAGGCGCTGTGATGCTGCGCGCATCGCTTCAAGACGTTGAAGTCTGAATGCAAGGGCCGCGGCCAGCTCCTCGCCCGTTGGCTCATCCTCGTCCTTTTCTTCAGGAAGCAGCAGTCTTGATTTCAAATAGGCCAGCCAAGCGGCCATCACCAGGTAGTCAGCCGCGAGTTCTAGGCGCATGCGCCGTGCTTCGGTGACGAACTTCAGGTACTGTTCGACCAATGCGAGGATCGAAATCCCGCTCAAATCGACTTTCTGGGTTCGTGCCAGGGTCAGCAACAGGTCGAGAGGGCCTTCGAAGCCGTCAACGTCGACCAACAACTGTGGATCGGAAGACGCACGGTCTACCGCCAAAGCCGTACTCAACAGGTCCTTGTCGCCACTGTCTGCCATCGTCAATTGAAGTCCTCAAACGCCGCGGGCCTCGCGTTAGCGCGAAGCTCATAGCCAGGGACAAAGACGCACAACGGCATTTAAGTGCAAACGGCCTCAATCACCCAGCAAGGCGCAGAGTTTCGCACGACCGGCGTCAACATCAAAACCCGTGATGCTCGACTTCAACAGAGAAAGTGCATTGTTGCACCGTAATTGTGCGGTTCCTGACAAATTAGGCGAGCTTGCCGCAACTTCCTGCATTTCAGCCAGGTCACCGTTGCAATGGAGCACAAGATCACAACCAGCTGAAAAGCTCGCCTGACAGCGTTCCTTGATGCTGCCACCCAAGGCTTTCATGGAGATGTCGTCACTCATCAAGCAGCCACTAAATCCAATCCGACCACGAATAACATTCTCGATGATGTATTTGCTCTGTGTCACCGGCTGGCGCGCGTCGATTTGCGGAAACAGGATGTGCGCAGTCATTGCCAGCGGCAGAGATTTCAATTTCTTGAACGGAACGAAATCATGACCGTCCAGTTCTTCCAGTGAGGTGTCGACGACAGGCAATTCCAGATGGCTGTCGACGACAGCGCGCCCATGGCCGGGAATATGCTTCATGACCGGCAAGACACCACCAGTCATCAAGCCACCAGCGGTCTGTCGCCCAAGATCAGTGACAGCATCAATGTTCTCGCAATAGGCCCTATCGCCGATCACATCACTGGTTTCCGGACGCCCGGCATCGAGAAGCGGTAGGCAATCGACCGTGATGCCAAGCTCCTTGAGATCATAGGCAATGAGACGTGCGGTCAGCCAGGCGGCCTGACGGCCTCGTTCCCGGTCGATGCGGTAAAGGTCACCAAACTTTTGGGCGGCTGGGTACTTGTGCCAGATCGGAGGCTGCAGGCGTTGTACACGCCCTCCTTCCTGATCGATGAGAACCGGAGCGTTGTCGCGCCCGACCGCGTCGCGAAATGAGGATACAAGATCGCGAACCTGCGCGGCGCTTTCACAATTGCGCCGAAACAGAATGAGGCCCCAAGGGTCCTCTTGTTTCAAAAAGTTTAGTTCGGCTTGCGACAACGAAGTGCCGCTACAGCCAGTGATAAATGACTTGACCATAGCATGGATTACGCATGCGCTGACGCCAAGGTCAAGCACTTCTGGACATCAGCGAGGCGGGAAACCGTTGCTTGGCGGCAGTGACCGGGTTGCCGTGCAGGCTTTGACCACTCATAAGTAAAATTCATTTGACCTAACTGGACGATACGATGCGCCAACACCATGACATTCCACGCGGAACCTTGCACCGCCTCACAATCCAGTCAGAAATTCTGCAAGACAATCTGTTGGGAGATCCATCTGCGCGCGAAGTTGTCGTCTATACGCCTCATGGCCACAGTGGGCAGGATCTCCCCCTATTGGTCGACTTTGCAGCCTACACGTCCAGTGGACTTGCACATATTGGCTGGAAAAATTTTGGCGAAAACCTGCCTGAGCGGCTGGACCGACTGATCGAAAACGGAGCCTTGGCGCCTGTCGTGGTTGCTTTTCCCGATTGTTTCACGCGCTTGGGCGGCAATCAGTTTATCGACAGCGCTGCCATGGGCCCCTGGGCAACCTTTGTCACGACGGAGCTCCTTGAGGCCGTGGAAAGCAAATTCAATTGTGGCGGTCAGGGCCGGCGGGGCTGTTTTGGCAAAAGCTCGGGCGGCTATGGTGCGATGGTCCACGGTATGCTTCATGCTGACGTTTGGTCAGCTGTTGCCTGTCATTCAGGTGATATGGCGTTCGAAATTTGTTACCTGCCGGAGTTCCCAAGCGCACTAAGAGCCATTCAACGCGCCGGTTCCATTGAAAGCTTTGTCGAGGGGTTTCTATCCGGCCCGAAATACCCGGGCAGTTCTCTGCATGACTTGATGACGTTTGCCATGGCAGCCACTTACGATCCTGCGCCGGAGTTCTATGCAGGCATCCGGCTGCCAGTCGATCCACACACGTGTGAACTCATCCCGGAGCTCTGGCAAAACTGGCTGCGGTGGGACCCGGTGCACCTAGTCGAAAAACACGCAGAAGACCTCAAATCACTCAAAGCTCTCTGGCTGGAATGCGGCGATGTGGATCAGTACAATCTGCTTTATGGTGCCCGGCGGCTCCACGCAAAACTTCGAGCGGCGGGCGTCGACCATATTTATCAGGAATTTGAGGGCAACCATTCATCAATCGACTACCGACTGGATGAGAGCCTGCCGCATCTCGTCAAGGCGCTTGGCCAATAGCCAGACGGCGGATGTTGGTATTGGCTGCCATACATCAAAAAGGCGATCCGTTATTGGATCGCCTTTCATATTTTCGAGGTCTGCTGAATCCTAATTTCGACGCACGAAGCAATCACCGCCTGCCGCCTGCAAGCTTTCGCACAAGCTGATCGCCTCATCGCGAGACCCGGTCGGTATGCGCGCGCGATAGAAAGTCCCGCGATCCTCAACCACAGCAGACACAATCACTGCATCTCTGTTGCCCAGTACCGATGGGAAACGTCGTTTCAAGCCCGCATAGGTTTCCCGCGCAGCTGCTTCCGAGCGTTGTGACGTGACCTGCACGATATAGGTTCCTGCCGGAATGGAGCCCGAGGTTGACGTTACAGTCGGAGCTGTCGCAGCAGGCGCAGGTGTTTGAACACTCGTATTCGCTGTCGGAGCTGTCAGGTTCAACGGACCAGACGTGTTGTTTGAAGCAACCGGCGTGGTTGAAACCTGCCGTGGCACCGCCGGAGCCGGGTTGGTTTGCACCGGGGTTACCTGAACCGGGCTGCTTTTAACGGGCGCAGTCTGAGCAGGTTGTGCCTGCGCTGTGCGAACGGGTGCAGCTGGTTTTGACTGCGGCAGAGTTGTGACAATCGGTCCTTGTGGTGCAACCGGGGCCTGTTCAGCGGCTGGTGCCGCAGGTACAGACTCTGCGCTTGCAGCAGTGGCAGGAACTGACGGCGCTTGAGGCACAGGCGCACTTGTCGCAGGCGTTGTTGAGACGACACGTGTTGGCGCCTTCTCTTCGGTCACAATTGACCCATCGGGACGCACAACGAGAGTGCGAACCTTTTTCGGTCCGGTTGGCACCAGTTCATCAGAGCCTGAAATTGTCGCTGGCGCGGGAGGCAGTTCTGCTGGAGTTGTTTTTTCCGGCAGGATCAAACGTTCCTGACCTTCGCCATTGTTCCCGTCCACACGATCGAAAATCAGCTTGGCGCTGTCTGAGTTGTCAGCGGTCTG
The DNA here is from genome assembly GCA_013373445.1 of Paracoccaceae bacterium. GTDB lineage: Bacteria > Pseudomonadota > Alphaproteobacteria > Rhizobiales > Stappiaceae > Roseibium. Next base: position 28,136 of record JABXHV010000100.1, read on the forward strand.
CGTTTCCGGAAAGACTTTCAGTTCTTTGTCGAGACCAGCAATCACCGGTGGAGGCCCATCAGGGACGGAAGATCCACCAGTGCCGAAGAAGTAAAATGCACCGCCGCCGACAACAGCGACACCCAAAACCATGACAGCAGCCAAAAGGCCTTTGCCCGACTTGCGTTCCTGTTTGTAAGTCACCTTGCGCTTTGGCGCATCTGGCTCAGGAGCCAAGACACCGCGATCGCCCAAAGAGGCGCTCAGGGTCGGATCACCGGCATGCATCGCACGCGCAACGGCATCCAGATCGTAGCCTTCCGGTGGAGGCGGCGTATCTTCATCATGATCAGTCGGCAAGGCGGCGGCTGCCGCCGGCCATGTCATATTGTCGATGTCATCAGCGTTGTCGCTATCAGAGTGTTGATCGAACGCTTCTTGCGGCAATCCAAGTTCCGCTGCCAGATCACGTTCCATTCGCGCCGACGCACGCGTCTGTGTTGGCGCTGGTGCGGTGTGGCCTTCGTCTTCTCCGGCAAACAAGTCGTCATCGTTGAAGACAAAACCTGAAGAAGTTGAAGCCGGACGCGTTGCCGCAGCTGTTTCGGCAGCTGATGGTGGCGAGAACGGAGCGCGCGGTTCACGGCGCGAGGGCGTCGTTGATCGTTCTGAGCTTCTCGACGTTGACGACAAGTCGCTTCCGAAAGAAAAGGGTTCACGTTTCGGCGTTTCTGTATCACGGCGAACACCGCCAAGACCAAATGCGGATCCAAGGCTGGCGGCAAGATCGTCTTCCAGTGAAGTCGACTGGCTTGCACGTGGTGTCGCCGGTTCAGGGGCACGAGGTGTGGGTGCCGGAATCGGCCGCTCTTCTGGACGTGGTTCAAGTCCGTAGTCGTAAGGTGTTCCAAAATCACGATCAGAAGCCAAGTGGCCCGATGCAACACCTGTTTCACTCAGGTCGGACTCACGCGGTTGCGCGCCATAAGGGTTAGGCTCGTCCATAGAACTGGTGTGATCTTCAAAGGAAGTATCTTCCTGCTCAGGCAACTCGCTGGCATCGTTGCCACTATAGCTATGCGCTGACGGATCATAGGACGAAACTGATTCTGAAACATCGTCTGAACTTGGTTCGACACGGCTACGCAGCGCGCCCAAGAGTTCATCCTCGAGTTCAGCCGTCAGACTGTTTTCGAGATCCATCATAACGTCGGCGGACAGCTTGCCCTCAGCGAAGTTCAAATCAAAATCCCGACTTTGGTCTTCTTCAACATGGCGGTCCGCTGCAGAACTTTCGCCCGGCGCATCATGTTTAGGCGATTGGAGAGTGACCTCTTCAGGCTCGCCTGCAAACGACGGGCTTGTGAAGTTGAAATCCCCTGCAAACCTTGGCTCTGCAGGCTCTGCGCGGTCGGCAGGCGCATCTGGAAACGGTGTCGTATAGGGTTCGTAAGTCGTCTCAGCTTCTTGCAGAGCTTCAAGGTCATGCGCTGGCTGTGTTTCGTATTCAACGCCAGTCGTATCACTCTCAAAAGTCGCATCATCTTCAAAAGGCTGGGAAACTGGCCGATGCGAAAATTCCGGCCCGGCATATGCGCTGTCTTCATCTCTCGGCGAATAAGCCGCTGGGGCCGAATAGGTTTCGGTTTCAGCTGCTTCGGATGTCACATGGACGGAAATTTCGCCGACGTCTGCAGGTTCACCCTGCGGCGCTGAAAAATCCATATAGCCTCGATGAGGCTCTTCGGAATCTGTCTGCGCCTCATGCTCGGGAGCAACGCCAGAGAGATCACCAGCGCGCTCAGGAACATTGTGTTCAGAAGCCGGGCTCACGTTGTCCAGGCTTCCAAAACCACTCAATCCGGCAAAGAAATTATCAGGTTCGCTTTGACCAGCATCCGCGTCTTGGCGATTTCGATTTACGATACGCGCCAACTCCACCAAAGGGTCTTCGGCGGCGTTGTGTACATCACCAGACTCATCTGCATTCTGCGGATGAAAGCCTGAGGTCGGATGTTCTTTTTCGTCTGCCATAAAGCTCTTGCAATCCGGCCATTTGGGTTCTGTCACTTTAACGAGATCAGAACATGTTACTCAAAAACTCAGCGCATTTCCTGCGGGGCATCAACCCCGAGAACAGACAGTCCAGACTCCAACACCAAGGATACAGCTCGAACCAACGCCATGCGTGCAAGTGTCACTTTGTTATTTTCTACGTTAATAAAACGTAATTGCGGCGATTCCTTGCCTCGGTTCCAGTGCCCGTGCAGAGAGCTTGCAAGCTCATACAAGTAGAACGCAACCCGGTGCGGTTCGTGGGTTTCTGCGGCTGCATCGATAATCTTCGGCCACTCGGCCATCTTCGAAATAAGTTCGATTTCTCCACTGTCTTCGAGCACCGAAAAGTCTGCTTCGGCCAATTTAGAATCAGTAATATCGAGATTCGGCACTTCTTCGAGGACTTGACGCATCACCGAGCAACACCGCGCATGTCCATATTGGACATAAAAAACCGGGTTGTCTTTTGATTGTTCAGTGACTTTCTGGAAGTCAAAATCGAGCGGCGCATCGTTCTTGCGGTACAGCATCATAAAGCGAACAGGATCGACACCAACTTCGTCGACAACATCACGCAAAGTAACGAAATCACCTGAGCGCTTTGACATCTTGAATGGCTCACCTGCACGGAACAGTTTCACCAACTGACAAAGCCGGACAATCACCTCGGATTTACCGCCTGAAATCGCCTTGCCTACTGCCTGCAACCGCTTGACGTAACCGCCATGGTCAGCACCCAGGATGAAAATCATCTCCTGGAAACCGCGCTGATACTTGTCGCGGAAATAAGCCACATCAGCAGCAAAATAGGTGTAGGAGCCATCTGATTTCTTCAGGGCACGATCCGTGTCATCACCGTAGTCGGAAGCGCGGAACAAGGTCTGCTCCCGATCTTCCCAGTCATCGGGGACCTGTCCCTTTGGTGGCGGCAATGTGCCTTCATAGACCAAACCGTCGCCGCGCAAGGCGTCGAGCATCTCGTCGATTTTTGAAGTTCCGCCGTCCGTCTGGGCATGAAGCGCGCGTTCAGAGAAGAACACATCATGTTTGACGTTGAGTTTGGCCAGATCGCTGCGGATCATATCCATCATCATGTCGATGGACAAATCCTTCACAATCGGCATCCACTCTGCCTTGTCCTTGGACTTCAGCTGATCGCCATAGTCTTCTGCAAGTTTTTTGCCGACAGGGACGAGATAGTCGCCAGGATAAAGACCTGCAGGAATCTCGCCGATGTCATCACCGAGAGCTTCGCGGTAGCGCAGGAACGCACTTTCAGCGAGCGTGTCGATCTGGGAACCGGCATCATTGATATAATACTCGCGCACCACTTCGTATCCGGCATAAGCGAGCAAATTGGCAAGAGCGTCACCAACAACGGCGCCTCGGGTATGACCAACATGCATCGGACCGGTCGGGTTTGCGGACACATATTCCACATTGACGCGCTTGCCTTTGCCGCGCGCAGAACGTCCAAAGTCAACACCATGGGCAACGATGGCGGCCAGAACTTTGTGCCACGCACCTTGTTGAAGGCGCATATTGATGAATCCGGGGCCTGCGACTGACACTTCCGAAATGTCATCATCCTTGGCCAGCGCCTCAACCAGCTTGTCTGCCAGATCACGCGGCTTCATGCCAACCTGCTTTGCCAAAACCATCGCTGCATTTGTCGCCAGATCGCCATGCGCCGGGTCGCGGGGAGCCTCAACCGTAATTCGGCTGACATCTGGAGATGCACCGTCCGACGTTGCGAGGTTCAAACCTGCGACCACAGCTTTTACGCGGTCTGCATATTCAGCAAAAATGTTCATTCCACCAACCAGTTGTCTGTCTTGACCCAATGTTCCCAATGAACACAGGCAAACCCGCGCGCTCAGGCCGGATAAGCCAGGCGCCGCAGGTTTTAAAATTCATTGCCCTGCGCCTAACCCAAATCAGGGGTATCGTCAAACAATCTACGGTGTTCATCGATCGCAAAGCGGTCCGTCATGCCAGCAATATAATCACAAACGCGGCGCGCAACTGAGGCCTCTGAGAGGCCATCAAGACCGTCCTTCCAGGGCGAAGGCATAGCCGACGGTTCTTCCATGAAACGCGTAAAGAGATCGCGCACCACCCGAGCGACCAGTTTCCGCACTGCCAGTACATCTTCATGGCGATAGACACGAGCGAACAGGAAGCGCTTCACTTCCTTTTCCGATTTGGCCATCTCCGGTGAGAACTCAACCATGGCGTGGTCAGCACCCCGAATGTCATCTACCGATGTGGGACCAAAAGCCTTCAGGCGCTTAAGTGATTCCGTAATGACGTCCTCAACCATTCTTGTGATGGAACGCCGAACGATCTCATGAATTCTGCGGCCTTCTTCAAGGCCGGGATATTTCGTATCAACCTCTTCAAGGATGGCAGCGAGGTATGGCACCTCCTTCATCTCGTCGATTGCGAAGAGCCCAGCCCGCAAACCATCGTCGAGATCATGGGCATCATAGGCAATGTCATCGGCAATCGCCGCTGCCTGGGCCTCTGCGCTTGGCCAGGTGTCCAGCTTCAGGTCCTGCTGTTTGGCATATTCACGAATTGCAAAAGGCAACTCGCTCTCGGCGAACTTGCCAAGCGGCTTTCCATCAGAAGACACCAGCGGGCCATTGTGCTTGACGAGGCCTTCCAAAGTTTCCCAGGCAAGGTTCAGACCGTCAAATTCCGCATAGCGATGCTCCAAAGACGTTACGACGCGCAGAGACTGAGCATTGTGATCAAACCCGCCATAAGGAGCCATGCAGTCGTGCATGACATCTTCACCTTCATGACCAAACGGTGTGTGACCAAGGTCATGCGCCAATGCCAGACATTCGGCAAGATCCTCGTCCAGACGCAGGGCACGCGCCAGGGATCGAGCGATCTGGGATACTTCGATGGTATGTGTCAGACGTGTTCGAAAATGATCACCTTCGTGGTACACAAAGACCTGTGTCTTGTGTTTCAGGCGCCGAAAGGCAGATGAGTGAATGATGCGATCACGGTCTCGTTGAAACGGCGTACGGGTCGGGCTGGAGTCTTCGGGAAACAACCGGCCTTCGCTGCGCATTGGGTTTTGGGCAAAAATAGCTCGTGACTGAGCGCCGAAACCAAGATCTTCATTCATAACCTAGAAACACCTGACTGGAGTTAAATCTTCATTTAACCAAAAACACCGAACCATTGACGTATGCCCCTTCAGATCATACCTATCGGTTAAGATTAAAGGGATTGATGGCTGACCCCGGCAAATTTGTCTGGAATTATGGTCGTTACCTCCGAAACATCACTTGCTGAAAAGACATCGTTCAAAATGACCGAAGTACAAGACCTCAAAGTGACAGTCAGTGACCGCGCCGCGAAGCGAATTGCTCGTATCGTGGCCAAGGAGCCTGAAGGTACCGCTCTGCGCGTCAGCGTTGAAGGTGGCGGCTGCTCGGGCCTGCAATACAAATATGACCTGGTGACAGAGCGCGAAGCTGATGATTTCATCATTGAAAAAGCTGGCGTCACCGTTTTGGTCGATTCCGTCTCGCTACAATACATGGGTGGATCTGAAATTGATTTCGTCGATGATCTCATCGGCCAGGCCTTTCAGATCAACAACCCGAATGCTGTTGCGGGTTGTGGCTGCGGAACCAGCTTCACAGTTTAAATTCTTTGCCCGGCAGTCATTCCACCTGCCAATTCGCCAGCTCCATTCAGCAGTGAGACCTCATGAAGATTGCAACCTGGAACATCAACGGCGTAAAGGCGCGGCTCGAAACGGCGCTCCAGTGGCTTAAGGAAGCGCAACCCGACGTCGCATGTCTTCAGGAAATCAAGTCCGTTGACGAGAACTTTCCGCGTCAACCCTTCGAGGATCTTGGCTATAACCTGGAAACTCACGGGCAAAAGGGTTTCAACGGTGTTGCCCTCCTGTCCAAGCAACCGCTTGAAGATGTCCAGCGCGGCCTGCCGGGCGACGACAGCGATGAACAGGCGCGTTATATCGAAGCTGGCGTTTCGACAGAAACAGGATATGTCCGTTTTGGCTGCCTTTATCTTCCAAACGGCAATCCGCTTGGCACAGAAAAATTCCCCTACAAATTGGCATGGATGGATCGCTTGATCGCACACGCCAAGTCACGTCTTTCTGAGGAAACCCCGTTTCTGCTATTGGGTGACTATAACGTGATTCCGGAACGTGCAGACGCGGCAAAACCCGACGACTGGCTCGAAGACGCGTTGTTTCAGCCCGAGAGCCGCCAGAAGTTCAGAAATCTTCTCAACATGGGTATGAGCGAGATCGTGCGTTCCTGCACCGAGGCACCTGAAACCTACACCTTCTGGGATTACCAGGCAGGAGCCTGGCAAAAGAACAACGGCATTCGTATCGATCATATCCTGACCTCGTGCGAGGCCACTGATCTCGTAAACGGCTGCGGCATCGACAGCTTTGTACGTGGCTGGGAGAAACCTTCCGATCACGTTCCTGTCTGGGTCGACCTGGCGGCATAAGGTTTCAGATCCAGCACCTAGGCGTTTTGGGCGTTCACGGCCTTTGATCAATTTTAAAAATAAACTTTTTGGTGCACGAATCCTCTGGTACACTGCTTTTTAGCAGACCAAGGAGGTAGCCGACATGATCGGGCATCCACCAGCATACACCGTTATTGGTACGTCAACTCTGCAATCTACTTTAAGGCGGCGGGCCCACTGGCAGCCAGTCTCCCCGCGCGGTTCTGCCTTGGCCGCCGCCACTTTACTTTTTTTGACATTTTCTTCCGGTTTAGGCGCAGCAACTGAGCCAACCCAGGCAACCAACCCTGGAACGAATGGCGCCGTTCATACAATAAATGAAACAGTTCCATGCAATTGCGTCTATCGGGGCGTACGATTTGACCTGGGGGATCAGGTTTGTCTTAACAATCGCATGGCGACATGTTCGATGGTGCAAAACAACACATCGTGGAGCTTCAGCAGCTCCCCTTGCCCAACGGCTGGGCTTCTTCAGACACCTTGGCTGGATTCTTAAAACACGAATGAAAGCGTCAAACACTGGTCAATCCGGGCAGAGGTGCTGCGGCGCGAAACTCTGCGCCCTTAATTTCCGGGAAAAATTACTGGAGTGCGTTTGAACTCGAAAGAGCCGCATCGGCGGCAGCGCCGGAACCGACAAGCTCGTCGGAGTTGACCAAAGACGGCAAGTTGCGCTCAATCCAACTGTTGGCCATCACGCTGGCCAGATTGCGTACATAGCCGTTGGCCTGTGCAAAATAGGTCTCATGCAGCTGGCTCACCCAATCCCAGTCGCGTTGGCCACGCACCTGTTCCAGGGCAACGGAAATCCACATCAGCCCCCTCGCCCGTCGATCATCGTTCTGACCGATGTTGAACAAGGTTTCTCCAAGACGTGCCTGAGCACCAATATGACCTTTCAAGGCCGCAAGGTTATACCAGCGGACGGCCATTCGGCTGTTATTCTCATCATAAAGGTTGCCAAGCTCGAATTGGGCATCGGCATCACCAAAGTAAGAAGCAGCGTGCGTGAAGATTTGACGCGCACGGCTAATGTCTTTCGGCACCGTCGGCGAGATTCCATCCATATAGTACTTACCAAGCGCTACAAATGCGCTTGAAACAAACGGCGCATCGGGCGCATCCGGACGGTCATTGCCATGTTCGCGGACAATCTGGCTGTAATATTTGAACGCCTGCATGTCGTCTTCTTCAACGCCATCACCAGTCGCGTACATTTCGCCGAGTTTCCATGCAGCCATGGACTGGCCGTTTTCAGCGGCATAACGCAAGGATGTCAGTGCGCCGGCCTTGTCACCGGCATAATAGCGACGTGCACCCGCACGAAGCGCCTCGACCGGACTGACATCCTCAGGACCGATCTTCTGCTTCGTTGTGGGCGTACCGTCAAAAGCCGTCGCACCGGTCGTCAAACCTGCGAAAATGGCCACTGTCAAAAGGAAATGCCGCATTGCGGACATACCTGCATCCTTTAGTTCAAACACTCTCGGGCATGCAACCGAAGTCAATTTATCACTGCAACAATTATTGCAGGCCGCCCGTGACTACATGATTGCTCATCAAACATGGCCGAAGCTGGGCAACAAAATGATGATTGATGACGAAGCAAAACTCAATTCTGGAGTGTTGCAGAATAAACACAAGGTGTTCAGGCCGTGACACAGACCGCAAAGGCGCACAAGAAGAAGAAATATGCGCAATACAGATCGATGCGTGAGACAAAATCCTCACGTGACACACTGATAGCATTTTTAAATTTGGTCATAGCGTCCCCCATTTGACATATGACGATTTCAATCCCTGGGCGACATTCAACTACAAAGGCATTGAAATTCTGTTCATCCGTATGGTTTCCATTTCGCTAACAGGTCATCCACCGTTCCTGTTTAAAACGCCCATTTCCTGCGGTATGTCTTTGCTGTTCAGCATTTGTCCTGCCACAATAACATGTGATTCGATGCAAAGCTGCGCTTGCCGATCGCTCGATCCAGACCCAATAGTCGATTGAGTGGGAAAGGCGCTGAACGAGGAACCCGCACAGAGCAAAAATACTGTGAGGGGTTTGTTGTTTGTGCTATTGCGCCTTTGAAGTGACGCGCAGATCTTTTGTGGCCTTCCAAGGTTTTCAGACAAGGTGGATGAGTTGAGCATGAGTGGGAATGACGATCTGTTTGCGGCCGACGCAGAACCAGCCAAAGCAAACACCGCCCCATCTGCTCCAGCGCCGACACAGGCAAAAGCAGCTGCGCGCCCAAAGCAGTCCGCGTCTGTGACGCCATCACCGGCGGCATCCGATGATTATTCAGCGGCCGACATTGAAGTCCTTGAAGGACTGGAGCCCGTTCGTCGCCGTCCCGGCATGTACATCGGCGGCACGGACGAAAAGGCTCTGCATCACCTTTTTGCCGAAGTCATAGACAACTCCATGGATGAAGCCGTTGCCGGTCACGCCACCTGGATTGATGTCAATCTGAGCGCAGATGGCTATTTGTCCGTGACGGATAACGGACGCGGCATTCCCGTTGACCCTCATCCCAAGTTCAAGGACAAGTCGGCGCTGGAAGTGATCATGACGACGCTCCACGCAGGCGGCAAGTTCGACAGCAAGGTTTATGAAACATCCGGCGGTCTCCATGGGGTCGGCATTTCCGTTGTGAACGCGCTGTCCGAGCATCTGGTGGTGGAAGTTGCCCGCTCACGCAAACTCTATCGTCAGACTTTCCGACGTGGTCACGCTGATGGTGGACTGGAACTTGTTGGCGACACACAAAACCGCCGGGGCACTCAGGTAAGTTTCAAGCCGGATGAGCAAATCTTCGGCAAAGGCGCGAAGTTTCAACCTGCACGCCTTTTGAAAATGGCACGCTCAAAGGCTTATCTGTTTGGCGGCGTCGAAATTCGCTGGCATTGCGCGCCTGAGCTGATCGGTGAAAAGGACGAAACACCGGCTGAAGCCGTCTTCCACTTCCCGGGCGGATTGAAAGACTTCCTTAACGAGCGCCTCCAAAAGGAACGCCGCGTTGTCGACGAGATCTTTGCAGGACGCACATCAGCGACCGGCAAACATGGAGCTGTGGAATGGGCTGTCAGCTGGTTCGCAGGCGACGGCTTTATTGACTCTTACTGTAATACTGTCCCGACGCCTGAGGGCGGAACGCACGAAGCTGGCCTTCGCTACGCCTTGATGCGTGGGCTCAAGGCCTATGGAGACCTGACGAACAACAAGAAGGCTGCCATCATCACCGGTGATGATGTGCTCACCTCAGCTGGCGGCATGCTGTCGGTCTTTATTCGCGAACCAGAGTTCGTCGGCCAGACCAAAGACAAGCTCGCGACAAACGAAGCGACCCGGATTGCGGAAAACGCTGTGCGCGATGCGTTTGACCACTGGTTGACCGCCTCACCCAATCAGGCAAACAAACTCCTGGAATGGGTTATCGACCGTGCAGAAGACCGTCTGCGTCGTCGTCAGGAAAAAGACGTTGCCCGCAAGACGGCCGTGCGCAAGCTTCGCCTTCCCGGCAAGCTTGCCGATTGCGCCCAAAACCAGGCCAACGGCTCAGAACTCTTTATCGTCGAGGGCGATTCAGCGGGCGGCTCTGCCAAGCAGGCGCGAAACAGAAAGAACCAGGCTGTGCTGCCTCTTCGCGGCAAGATCCTCAACGTAGCCAACGCCGGACGCGAGAAACTGGCGCAAAACCAGCAATTGGCAGATCTGGTCCAGGCACTTGGATGCGGCACCCGATCCAGCTACCGCGACGAGGACCTTCGCTACGAGCGTGTCGTGATCATGACCGATGCGGATGTTGACGGCGCACATATTGCTTCACTGCTGATCACGTTCTTTTATCGGGAAATGCCAAACCTGATTAAAAATGGCCACCTGATGCTCGCCATCCCCCCGCTTTACCGGCTTTCCCAGGGCGGTAAAACACTTTATGCGCGCGATGATGCCCACAAGGATGATCTGCTCCAGACCGCCTTCAAAGGCAAGTCCAAGGTCGACATTGGACGCTTTAAAGGCCTCGGCGAGATGATGCCGGCTCAGCTCAAGGAAACAACGATGGACCCCTCCAAGCGTACGATGCTTCGGGTCAGTGTGGTTGAGGACAAGGAAAGCGAAACCAATCAGACCGTTGAACAGCTGATGGGAAACAAACCTGAAGCGCGCTTCAAGTTTATTCAAGAGCGGGCCGAATTCGCTCATGATCTCGATATCTGATGGTGACTACCTGATATATTACTTTAATGGCTAAAAACTGAATACTGATCACTTGGTAACAAATTAGTCTTTTTAAATCAGCATCTTATTATGACGATACATTTTATAAGAGTGATTTCATAAATACCGAACCGCACTTTTTCTTTTTAAACGCTAAAGTATTCACACCTCCTCAGCACGACTAATAGTTACTGAAACATCGATTCTGATTGTTCACCAATTAACCGAGAAAGGCAGATGTTCCTTTTTATCTGCCCTTTTTTCTGCTTTTGACCCCAACGATTATTGACAACCAGTCCAACAACGTTAGGGTGTGGCCGAAATTGCATCGATGCTCGATGCCGTTATGTTATTTTTAAGAAGAGACGGGCTCCCTGCCATATGTCATTTGATTCCCTGGGTCTTAGCGAAAAAGTTCTAGAAGCAGTAAAAGCTGCTGGCTACACCGAACCAACCTCCATCCAATCCGGCGCCATTCCACACGTATTGCAGCGGCGCGATATATTGGGGATCGCTCAGACCGGGACCGGCAAGACCGCCAGCTTCACACTTCCCATGCTAACGCTTCTGGAAAAGGGTCGCGCACGCGCTCGCATGCCGCGGACACTTATTCTGGAGCCGACTCGTGAACTTGCAGCGCAGGTTGAAGAAAACTTCGTCAGATACGGCGTCAATCACAAGCTCAACGTCGCACTGCTGATTGGTGGAACATCGTTTGCTGATCAAGATCGGAAGATCGACCGCGGTGCTGACGTTTTGATCGCGACACCTGGTCGTCTGCTCGATCACGTCGAGCGCGGAAAGCTGATGCTGCAGGGCGTTGAAATTCTGGTCATTGATGAAGCCGACCGCATGCTAGACATGGGTTTCATTCCAGACATCGAGCGGATCTGCAAACTGATCCCGTTCACCCGCCAGACACTTTTCTTCTCGGCGACGATGCCGCCAGAAATCCAGAAGCTGACGGAAACATTCCTTCAGAACCCGGAACGCATTGAAGTTGCACGGACCTCTTCAACCAATGAAAAGGTAACCCAGCACCTGAAAGCCTCTGACCGCAAGGATTCCGAAAAGCGTGCCGCGCTTCGTGAGTTGCTTGAGCAGGCTGAAGATCTTCAAAACGCGATCATCTTCTGTAACCGCAAGCGCGATATTGCGACACTGTTCCGATCCCTGGAGCGTCATGGCTATAACGTCGGCGCACTTCACGGGGACATGGACCAGCGGGTGCGCATGACCATGCTTGAAAACTTCCGAAATGGAAATATCAAGATCCTGGTCGCCAGCGATGTTGCTGCGCGCGGACTTGATATTCCTGAAGTCAGCCACGTCTATAACTACGATGTGCCAAGCCACGCCGAAGACTATGTGCACCGAATTGGCCGCACGGGCCGCGGTGGGCGCTCAGGCGCCGCTTACACGATCGTCACCAAGAGCGAACAAAAAGCTCTCAAGGCGATCCTCGCGCTGATCCAGCGTGATGTCGAATGGATCGGTGAGCCTTTGGACTTCGACGCGGAAGAAACTGCGCGCGAAAAGCCCACTCGCCGTCGCCGCTCCGCAAAGACAGAAAAGCCAGCTGCTGAAGCTTCCGAGGCGGCTCCGTCTGAAGCTGAGCCCAAAGCAGAGGCTCCGGTCGAAGTTGCCGCACAAGCCCCACAAGAGGCTGAGGCTGCTGAAAAGAAACCGGCACCACGCAATCGAAATCGCAATCGGTCCAACTCTGATGAGCAGCCGACCAACAAGCGTGCGAAGTCTTCTCGACAGCCTGAGAACGGCAACAACCGCAATCAGCAACGCGAACGCTCGAACGGGCGCAAAGATGAGCCTGCCTTCGGTGAAGGCGTTCATATCCCCGCGTTTTTGCTGCGCGAGCCGCGCCCAAAGAAAACGATTGACGTTGAAGCATGAGAAAAAACTAACGGACTTAACGTCAACTTAAAGTTTGTCAGTAGAATTGCGTTATTGTTTAGCGGTGGGTGTTGGAACTCTAACGAAGCCGCTGCGTTTGGATTTTGCTATGTCGGATGAAGATGATTTCAAACGTACGATTTTCTATGGGGAATCGGCCGTTTCTTACATCAAGAAAAATACGCTCCCTGCGTATCCGAGAGCCTATGAGTTCTGGTACACATATTCTGCTGGCTACAACAGCAACCTGAACCGCGAAATCAATACGATCCTGAAGTCAGAAGGGCGCGTTTCCGCGAGCCAGGTTGAAGCTCTTTATGCAGAGCATCTCGCCCCTGAACGCATCGGTGACCGCCTGACCAGTGTTGGCTCCAAGATCTCGCAAGAGGTCGGCGGACTGGTCGAAGCGATCAAGCAAAATGCTTCCGCGGCATCGGACTATGGCAGCTCGCTGGAAAAAGCTGGGGCCCAACTCGACAATCTCAAGGATCCGAAAAAGCTAGAGCAATTTGTTGCCTCGATGGTTGAAGCAACGAAAACAGCACTTTCTTCCAGTCAAAAGCTGGAAAGCCAGCTCATGGACTCACAGCGCCAAATCGAAGATCTTCAGAACGACCTTGATTCTATTCGTTTTGAATCCTTGACCGATGAGCTCACTACTCTTGGAAATCGTCGCCAGTTTGATCAGGCACTCAACACCGCCTTGAGTTCTTCGGAACAAAACGGTTCGCATTTTGTTTTGATGCTAACCGATATTGATCATTTCAAGGTCTTCAATGACACCTATGGTCATCAGACCGGCGACCAGGTCTTGCGACTGGTTGCAATGACAACCAAGCAAAACGTCAAACCTTCGGACACGCCGTGCCGCTATGGCGGCGAAGAGTTTGGTGTCGTTTTGGAGCAAGTCTCACTTGATCAAGCCTATATCGTCGCGGAACGCATTCGTCAGGCTGTAATGGCCAAAGAGCTTATCAAACGCTCCACAGGCGAAAATCTTGGCCGTATTACGATTTCAATTGGCCTTGCAGAAGTGCGCAAGGGCGACACGTCCGAGACGATCGTCGAACGCGCTGACATGGCGCTCTACGCAGCCAAGCACGCTGGCCGAAATCTCGTAAAGACGGAGAGAGATCTCACAGACTTTCCGGGAAAAGACACGAGCCAAGTTGCCTAACGGCGAAGGCTAACTTTTTTTATTGAAGCCTTTGGTCAAACGACCTGTTTCAAACCCATCTGCCAGAAGTCACCTTCCAGCTGAGTTGCCTGGGCGAAGATTGTCGAAAGCCGGCCATAGCGTACGGGCGTCATGACATCGGCAGCAGTGTTGTTCATCCAGTTTTCAAAAGCGCCAGCGGCTTCCTGATACGCATCTCCGCCGTATTCCTCGAACCAACGGCGATAGGCAGCGGCCATTGGCCCTTCCGGCATCGAGGCCAAATTCGCTCGACCGATTTCAGCGTAACCCAGTATGCAAGGCGCAAGAGCCACCTGCAGATCCAACAGATCACCACTCATGCCTGTTTCGAGTACATAGCGGGTGTAGCCAATGGTTTCGCTGGCTTCAGGCAACGCCTCAAGATCCGTCTTCGTAATACCCCACTGCGCACAGAGTTCGACGTGAAGTTCCATCTCGACGTCCAGCAGAGCCTTGAGACCTTCGAGCGCCTCCCGCATGTCCGCGAGGTTCGAGGCCTTATAGACAGCCAAAGCATAGGCACGTGAGAACTGGATCAGAAACAGATAGTCTTGTTGCAAGTAGGTCTTGAAAGACTCTTCAGGCAAGTCGCCGCGAGCCATGGACATGACAAAATTGTGCTGGGTGTAGCGTTGCCATACAGCCTTATTGTCTTCGCGAAGGCGTTCAAACAGGCTCATCAAAGCCCCTCAGGTTTGAGGTTGTGCGAAGGAACTCAGATCGGCAGCCTGCAGGGAAACAGACTCGCCGCACCCGCATGCAGATACTTCGTTCGGGTTCTTGAACACAAAGCCTGACCGAAATTTCGTAACTTCGAAATCCATTTCAGTTCCGAGCAGGAACAAGACAGCGGACGGATCGACGAAGAGGCGTACGCCTCTATCCTCAATGACGTCGTCGCCGGGTTTGGCTTCTTCCACCATATCCATGGTGTATTCCATACCAGCGCAGCCACCCTTTTTGATGCCGACGCGCAGTCCGACGACATCCCTATCGGCATCTTCAACCAGCTCACGAACGCGCTCAACGGCCGCGTCGGTCAGGGTCAGAACCTGGAATTTACGTGCTGCTGCCATGCGAACCTCTGCAAGAATGCTGTTTGAGTAATACGCTAAATATAGGTGATTTCGTTCAGGTTACAAAGGATAGTGGCTGATTTGGCCTACGAAAGCTGGTCGGGGCGGGCATATCGCAAAAGTGAGTAGAGCCAACGACCAAGAACATCGATGTGAGCAAGGCCTGCTCAGTACCAGTTCAGCGCCACCTTGGCCTCGTCAGACATGCGATCAGGCGTCCAGGGCGGGTCAAAGACCATGTCCACGTTGACCTGACCGACGCCAGCAACGGCTTCAACCGCATTTTGAACCCAACCAGGCATTTCACCCGCGACAGGACATCCTGGCGCTGTGAGCGTCATGTCGATATTGATGTTGCGATCATCTTCAATATCGACCTTGTAGATCAGGCCCAGCTCATAGATATCGCATGGAATTTCAGGATCGTAGACCGTCTTTAGCGCGCCGATGATGTCATCGGTCAGCTGCTCGAGCTCGCTAGCAGGAATTGCCGAGCCGCCTGCAACATCTGCACGCAAGTCCTCTGCACCTGCCAAAAAGTTAGATCCGTCTTGTGCTTCGCTTGTCATTTTATCCTCAGGCAAAAAACGCCTGTGCCTTTACCAGGGCCTCATAAAGCGCGTCGACTTCAGCGCGCGTGTTATAGAGACCAAAACTTGCACGACATGTAGAGGTTACACCGTATTTTGCCAAGAGTGGCTGCGCACAATGTGTTCCGGCCCGGACTGCAACACCCGACCGATCAATGATGGTGGACACATCGTGTGCATGGGCTCCAGCCATTTCAAAGGAGACGATAGCCCCCTTCCCCGGCGCAGTTCCAAAAATACGTAACGAGTTGATTTGCGATAACCGCTCATGTGCATAAGCAGCAAGATCGGCCTCATGTGCAGCGATCTTGTCACGTCCCAGCGCGTCCATGTAGTCGAGCGCTGCCCCGAGCCCGATCGCTTGCACGATCGGCGGTGTACCGGCTTCAAAGCGATGTGGAGGATCATTGTAAGTGATACGGTCCTCGCTCACTTCCATGATCATTTCACCGCCACCGCAGAATGGGCGCATGGCTTTCAGTTTTTCCGGCTTGGCCCACAACACACCAATACCTGACGGACCGTAAACCTTGTGACCTGTGAAAACAAAATAGTCACAGCCCAGGTCCTGAACATCAACGGGCATGTGGACAGCCGACTGCGATCCATCGACAAGCACTGGGATGCCGCGCTCATGCGCAATTTGGCAAACTTCCTTGATTGGAACCACTGTGCCCAGAACATTGGACATCTGTGTAATCGCAACCAGCTTTGTGCGGTCGGTCAGTGTGTCGACAAAGGCATCCAGATCAAAAGAGCCGTCCTCGCGGACATAGACCCACTTAAGCTTCGACCCATGGCGTTCACGGTGGAAATGCCAGGGAACGATGTTGGAGTGATGCTCCATGATCGAAATGACGATTTCGTCACCTTCGCCGAAATACTCCGGTCCCAAACCATAAGACACGAGATTGATGGCCTCGGTCGTGGAACGGGTGAAGACAATCTCTTCCACGCTTAGAGCATTGAGAAAGCGGCGTACTTTTTCGCGTGCTGCCTCGTAGGCATCTGTCGCGGCGTTAGACAGGAAATGAAGGCCGCGGTGCACGTTGGCATATTCGTGAGAATAGGCGTGTGTCACCGCGTCTATAACGGCTTGCGGCTTTTGCGCTGACGCGCCGTTGTCCAGATAGACAAGCGGCTTGCCATAGACTTCCCGAGACAAGATCGGAAAATCCTTGCGTACGGCTTCCACATCATAACCCTCGGCTTCTGATGTGTTCAGCGCGTTGATGTCAGCTGCATGAGCCGTCATTGCCGGGTACTCCTATCAGGCTGCCAGCCAGTTGCGAACGCGTGTCTCGAGCTCTTCGGTGACGTCTTCTTCGCCGAATTCCTCGATCGCCTCCGACAAGAACGCCAGAACCAGCAAAGTGCGGGCCTCGGCTTCCGGAATGCCGCGAGCGCGCAGGTAGAACAGAAGATCTTCGTCAATCTGACCGCTTGTCGCGCCATGGGCGCACAAAACGTCATCTGCAAAAATTTCCAGCTCAGGCTTGTTCGCCATTTCCGCGTCTTCGCCCAAGAGCAGCGCCTGAGTCATCATCTCGCCATCGCTCTTTTGAGCGTGCTGGGCGACATTGATACGGCCCTGATAAACGCCCTTGGCGCGGTCATCGAGAACGGTCTTGAAGAACTCTCGGCTGTTGCAGTTCGGAACTGCATGATCAACGATCAACGTATGATCTGCCAGAGCAGTATCACGCGCCATGGTGACACCGAACAACTTGGCTTCGGAATGCTCACCCTCGAAGGCAACGAATTGCTGGTTTCGAGCAAAGGCAGGACCGGCCATGAAACCAAGTGTCTTGAACTCGGCCTTTTCGCCGATGCGAGCCAGAGAGGTGAAAAGACGGGCACCAGCAGATTGGCCGACGATCAGACGCGTCACTGACAAAAGTGCTTCATCAGCAACGTCGTAGTCAAAGACCACATTGATTTCGCCGTTTCCGGCGTCACCGGCAAATGTCTCCAGCACCTTGAGCTTTGCACCCTTGGAAACAGCAATGCGATTGCGGGCAACCTGCGCGCCCTGCTCGGTTGCGACATGAACCAGTTCAATCGGTTTGGAGACGTCGACGCCTTCGCGCACCGTGATCACGACACCGCCTTGAACGAAGGCCGTGTTGAGCGCAATCGTTGCATCGGACCCTGCGCTCTTTGGTGAACCAAGCAGGTCAACACCGTTTTCACAGGCCAACAAGTCATTAAAATCGCCGAGATCAACGCCCTCTGCTGCCAATCCATCAACGTCGCTGACTTCCGGCACAAACCGACCGTTGGCCACAACAACGCGGTAGCGCTCGAGAGCACCGAAGTTGCCGGCATCATTCAAGACGGACGCAACAGCATCCGGATCGGCCTCACCGGCAATAGCTGCCGCAGACTTCATGTAGGCACGCAAATCGGAGTATTTATACTCCTCCACGCGCTTGTGAGGCAGACCCTTGGTCTTGATTTCCTCGAGCGCCTCTTCACGCAACGTGGAGACCGCTTCAGAGCCGACAAGTCCGGATTTAATCGCATCAAAGCGCGACAGGATCTCAGTTTCAGCCTGTGTATGATTGATCGGAATACTCATATTCATCTTGCTCTCCGGTCAGGCTCAGGCCGCTTCAATAAAGTCAGCGTAACCGTTCTTTTCCAGCTCAAGAGCCAGTTCCTTGCCACCGGTTTTGACGATCTTGCCCTTGGACAACACGTGGACAACATCGGGGATAATATGATCCAGAAGGCGCTGATAGTGCGTAATCACAACCATCGCACGCTCCGGGCTGCGCAGCTTGTTGACGCCTTCAGAGACGATACGCAGGGCATCAATATCGAGGCCTGAATCTGTCTCATCGAGAACACAGAGGCTTGGCTCAAGCAGAGACATCTGCAGAATTTCAGCGCGCTTCTTCTCGCCGCCGGAAAAACCAACGTTCAGCGGGCGCTTCAGCATGTCCATTGTGACATTCAGATCGCCAGCCTTTTCCTTGACCAGCTTCATAAAGTCAGGGATGGAAAGCTCGGCCTTGCCCTTTGCCTTGCGCTGCGCATTCAGAGCCGTTTTCAGGAATTCCATCGTCGCAACGCCTGGAATTTCGATCGGGTACTGGAATGCCAGAAAAACGCCAGCAACAGCGCGCTCATCGGCTTCCATATCGAGAAGGTTCTCACCATGGAAAATGATTTCACCTTCCGTGACTTCGTAGTCTTCCTTGCCGGCCAAAATGTAGGAGAGCGTGGACTTTCCGGAACCGTTGGGGCCCATGATGGCATGGATTTCACCCGCGTTGACCTTCAGGTCGATGCCGCGGAGAATTTCGGTGCCGTCTTCGGCGATGCGTGCGTGCAGGTTCTTGATCTCAAGCATTGAGACATTTCCTCGTATCAGTGTCGGCCTCGTTCACGGGCCAAAGTCTTGTAAATCTCGTGCGGACCAGCGTTAGCCGACAGAGCCTTCAAGGCTGATAGAAATCAGCTTTTGGGCTTCAACCGCAAATTCCATAGGCAGCTGCTGAATCACATCCTTGACGAAGCCGTTGACGATCAGCGCCACAGCACCTTCCTCGTCCAGACCACGCTGCAGGCAGTAGAAC
Source organism: Paracoccaceae bacterium (assembly GCA_013373445.1). GTDB lineage: Bacteria > Pseudomonadota > Alphaproteobacteria > Rhizobiales > Stappiaceae > Roseibium. The sequence continues at coordinate 47,293 of JABXHV010000100.1, forward strand.
ATCTGATCATCAGAGATCTTCGAGGTCGTCGCCTCATGTTCAAACACCGCCGATGCGTTCTTGCTCTCAATGTAAGGCACCGTATGTGCACCGCAGTCCTGACCAATCAGCAAGCTGTCACACTGCGTGAAGTTACGTGCGTTGGAAGCCTTGCGGTGGGCAGACACCAGACCACGATAGGTGTTTGACGACTTGCCGGCGGAAATTCCCTTCGAGATGATGCGGCTGGACGTGTTCTTGCCCAAGTGGATCATCTTGGTACCGCTGTCGATCTGCTGGTAACCGTTTGACACAGCAATGGAGTAGAACTCACCTACCGAATTGTCACCGCGCAGAATGCAGGACGGGTATTTCCATGTGATCGCCGATCCGGTTTCAACCTGGGTCCAAGAGATCTTGGAATTCTTGCCCCGGCAATCGCCACGCTTCGTAACAAAATTGTAGATGCCGCCCTTGCCTTCAGAATCGCCTGGGAACCAGTTCTGAACGGTGGAGTACTTGATCTCAGCGTCGTCGAGCGCAACCAGTTCCACAACGGCCGCATGCAGCTGGTTTTCGTCACGCTGAGGTGCGGTACACCCTTCCAGGTACGAAACATATGAGCCTTTTTCAGCGATGATCAGCGTGCGCTCAAACTGGCCCGTGTTCATTTCGTTGATGCGGAAGTAGGTCGACAGCTCCATCGGGCAGCGAACGCCTTCTGGGATGTAAACAAAGGATCCATCCGAGAAGACGGCTGAATTCAGCGTCGCATAGTAATTGTCAGTGACCGGAACCACAGACCCGAGATACTTCTTGACCAGCTCAGGATGCTCGCGAATGGCTTCGGAGATCGAACAGAAGATCACGCCCGCCTTCTTCAGCTCTTCCTTGAACGTGGTAACCACGGACACGGAGTCAAAGACGGCATCCACGGCAACACGGTTCTTGGGCTCGACACCGGCCAGGATTTCCTGTTCGCGCAGTGGAATACCCAACTTCTCGTATGTCGCAAGAAGTTCCGGATCGACCTCATCGAGGCTTTTAGGACCCTCAACAGATTTTGGGGATGCCCAGTAGTAGAGGGCGTCAAAATCGATCTTTGGGTAGTCAACGCGCGCCCAGTTTGGCTCTTCCATGGTCTGGAAGCGGCGCAATGCGTCCAACCTCCATTCGGTCATCCACTCCGGCTCTTGTTTTTTGGCCGAAATAAAGCGAACCGTTTCCTCGGACAGGCCCTTGGCTCCCTTCTCTGAATCGATGTCAGAGACGAAACCATATTTATACTGGTCAACATCAATCGCCTTAACCTGATCGATCGTCTCCTGTACAGCAGGCATAGATTTACTCCAATTTGCAGGGGCCGATCGGCGCCTGCTTTTCGTTTTAATTCCAACGGCCGTACCTACATATAGGACTGCCGTCTGATTGGGGTAGAGCCTTGCGGCTCCAAATTCCTTACGCAGCCTGTGTCCGGGCATCCGGGTTCAGGCGATCGACGATGGCTGGCCAGACATCGAGGAAGCGATCGATGTCCGCTTCCTTCGTGTTCCAGCCAAGACTGATCCGCAAGGCACAGCGTGCCAAGGCCTCGTCGACGCCCATTGCGGTGAGAACATGTGAGACCGAGACTTTGCCAGACGAGCAGGCTGAGCCGGAAGAAACGGAAATGCTTTCCAAGTCAAAGGCAATCAGAGCCGTTTCAGCAGCAACGCCCGGAACCGCAAAACATGTTGTATTGCAAAGACGCGGTGCATCCATGCCGAAAATGACTGTCGCAGGTGACGCGCGGCGCAGCCCCTCTTCGAGGCGCTCACGCAATGCCAGCAGGCGCGACGCGCCAGCCTGAGACGCTGGATCTGCCTCAACCGCTGCTTCTTCTGCAGCAACACCAAAGCCGCATATACCGGCGACATTCTCGGTTCCGGCGCGGCGCCAGTTTTCCTGACCGCCGCCGCCAATCAAAGCGCCTGGTACCCGAGCTGTTGATCCCACAACAATGGCCCCCATGCCCTGTGGACCGCCGAATTTATGGGCTGAAAGACTGATGGCATCGGCTTGCCAGGACTGGATATCGATTGGCATCCGACCTGCTGCCTGAACGGCATCGACATGAAAGAATGCGCCAGCGGCCTTTACGATCCGGCCAATTTCCTCAATTGGCTGGATAACACCCGTCTCGTTGTTGGCCGCCATGACAGACACCAAGGTCAATTCGTCCGAAGCCAGCATCGTCTCCAGAACATCCAGTTTCAGCAGGCCTTGCTCGTCAACTGGCAGGACTTCCTGACAGGCAACCGAAAACCGTCCGCCAGAAACAACAGATGGATGCTCTGTGGAACTGCGCAGCAAACGGTCGAGATAGACAGGCGCGCCCTGATCCTGCCAGCTTGGGGTCAAAATCGTTGCGTTGGCTTCTGTCGCGCCAGATGTGAAGGTTACGGCGCGGGTACGCGCACCGCAGAGCCGTGCGACCTGATCGCGAGCTTCCTCAATCTGGCCGCGGGCCCGGCGGCCATCGGAATGCACAGACGAGGCATTGCCGGCATCATCCAACAGATCAACCATGCGATCACGCGCTGCCGCGCGTAGAGGCGCGCTCGCGTTGTGATCCAGGTAGACATGTGGTCGTTTGGACGCCATGATCTCTCGTTTAAGTGCCAAATTTGAGTTGCCGATTACACATTTCTCGCCATGCGTTCACGGAAAACTTGAAATTTTCCACCCGAATGACGTAAACGTGCGCAATTCGTATTCAAAGCTTTCATCAGACACCTCTAGTCTGTCTGGAGAAAACAGAGTTTCGAATAATTCTAAACAAGCTTTAGAAAGCCGGAGCCAAAGAGTCAAGTTTAGACTTGGTTTCGCATACAAGTCAGATCAAACCCCGGTTTATTTCCTATGAAATGAGCTGGCAAAAAAAGGACGTCGCACTTCATGCCTGAGGTGATCTTCAACGGCCCTGCGGGCCGACTGGAAGGCCGGTTTCATCCCGCAAAGAAGCGTAATGCACCAATTGCCCTGATTCTTCATCTTCACCCGCAATTTGGCGGAACGATGAACAACCAGATCATTTATCAAATGTATTACATGTTTGCGCGCCGTGGCTTTGCGGTCCTTCGTTTCAACTTCCGTGGTGTGGGGCGCTCACAAGGCACCTTTGATCACGGTCAAGGTGAACTTTCAGACGCAGCCGCAGCGCTTGACTGGGTACAGACTGTTCATCCTGATGCACGCGCGTGTTGGATTGGCGGCTTTTCCTTCGGCGCCTGGATCGGTATGCAGCTTTTGATGCGACGCCCGGAAGTGGAAGGCTTTATCTCCATCGCCCCACCAGCAAACCTGCATGACTTTTCATTCCTGGCACCCTGCCCGTCTTCAGGCCTGATCATTCATGGTGAGAACGACAAAGTTGTGCCGCAGAAGGACGTTCAAACGCTGGTCGACAAGTTGAAGACCCAAAAGGGTATCATCATCGACCACCAGGAACTTCCAGGTGCCAACCACTTCTTCGAAAATGATATTGAAGAGCTGCTGGGCCGGTGCGGTGATTATGTCGATGGACGTCTGGGAATCACCCCTGAAGACTACATCGATATCGATTGATTGACAGACATTCAGAGGTAGCATGATTGTCGAAACGGACGATGACCTTCAAAAACTCAAGGTCATCGGAAAAATAGTCGCCAATGTCCTGAAACAGACGGCTTCAGCCATCGAACCAGGCATCACTCCTCTGGAACTTGATAAAATCGCCCGCGCGCTGCTTGAAAAAGATGGCGCGCGGTCAGCTCCCGAAAGTGTCTACAACTTTCCTGGAGCCACCTGCATCAGCGTCAACGAAGCGATCGCGCACGGCATACCGGATGATCGACCCATCCGCCCCGGAGATCTCGTCAACATCGACGTTTCAGCGGAAAAAGACGGTATATTCGCCGACAATGGCGCCTCCTTCCCAGTCCCCCCTGTTCGTTCTGACATTGACCGTTTGTGCAAGGATGGACGCAAGGCGTTGAACGTCGGACTAGAGCAGGTCGGCGCCGGCAAGCCGTTTGCCGGCATTGGCAACGCGATCGGACGTTTCGCGAAAAAGCGCGGCTATACCTTGATCGAGAATCTGGCCGGCCATGGCATCGGGCATACATTGCACGATGAACCGACCGCCATACCCAGTTGGCCAAACAAGGCCTCAAGGAAGATGAAGGAAGGGGTGGTTTTTGCAATTGAACCCTTCCTGTCCCTCGGCGGAGAATGGGCTCATGAGGTCGAAGGCGACAAGTGGACGCTCCACGCCGCTCCCCTGGCACCAACAGTGCAATATGAACACACGGTCGTTGCAACAAGATCTGGACCGCTTATTCTGACAATCGCGGACTGACCGTCCGCGTTCTCCAGCCCAACGAGGCAGACCCATGTCAGATTCGGATGCCACTTTCCGTCTTGCCACCCTCAGTGATCTCGACGCGTTGCAAGAGCTCTATCAGACGCACCTTGGTTTGAACGATCAGACTATGGATCCAAAGACCGTCGTGGATACGTTCAAACAGGTACTGGCACAGCCCGGCCTGTCACTGATCTGCGCAGAGCTGAATAGTGAGGTCATTGCCACCTGCACGCTTATCCTGGTTCCAAATATTACCCGAAACTGTTCGCCTTACGCATTCATCGAAAATGTTGTCACGCACAAGGACTTTCGCGGCCGCGGAATTGGCGAGGCCATGATGAAAGCGACCATTCAGCGGGCTTGGGATGCAGGCTGCTACCGCATTTGTCTTCTGACAGGCGTACACAACGAAAAGGCGCAGGCGTTTTACGAGCGCGTTGGTTTTAAAACCACCAAGGTTGGATACGAATTACGCGCAGAAGGCTTTCCTTCGCGCCAGCCCAATTGATCCAGCCAATACGAAGAAGGGCCCGCAAAGCGAGCCCTTCGAAATTCATTTTACGTGAGCCTTATTCGGGCCCTACTCGCCTGGGGTCCAGGCACTGTAATCACCCGTTACCGTTGGACGATTTTCAGGGGTCAGGATAGAACCTTGCGGACGATATGCACCGCCTGTCCCGGTCAAGTTGGGTTTGTGCGGAGCCTGCCAGCTCTTTGCTTCATAAGTCTCGTCAACCGGAGCGACATCAACGCGGTGGTGCATCCAGCCATGCCAGCCAGGAGGAATCATCGATGCCTCTGCCAAGCCGTTGTAGATCACCCAACGCTTTTTGCCGTTACGCTCACGGTAGTATTTGTTGCCAAACTGGTCTTCGCCGACGAATTCACCCTTACGCCAGGTGAAAAAACGCGTTCCCATTGTCCGGCTGTTCCACCAGGTGAAAATTTCGAGCAGGAATTGCTTCATATCCCGGCGCGTCCCTTACAGTGTTTCAAAGATGACCGCCTGGCCAACGCTTTGGAGGCAAACGGTCTTCGTGCTGTCGTGATCGCATCAGATGTCATGGAAAGGCACCCGCTGCTTCGGACAGTCAGATTGGCGCGACTATGCCGCCAACAACTGCATCTGTCCAGTCAAAGAAACCGGTCAGGCAGAATTTGGGTCAGGAAAGCTTGGGACTATGTCCGAACCCGGGCAAATGCATTGCGAACGTTGGCGCCTGCCCGTCCGAAACGCTCATCACCGTCCGGAGAGCTATACTCTCCTTCGCCAACGAAATTATCATCCTTGCCCGGGCGTTCGAATTCACGTGCCAGAGTGCCGCGCACTTCAATCAATTGGCGGATCGCCTCCTGCTGATGCAGCTGCGCATTCTCGTAAGTCAGAATCTTGCGGGTTTGCTGGTCGAGAACATCGTTGATGCCTTCGATATTGTAAAAGCCGTTGGTTTGCAGGACCAGCGGACGGTCATCACGTATCAGCCATTTCAAGCGCTTGTAGAGCGTTGACGGAGATACTGGCTTGGCCAGAACATGGTGGGCGCCAGCACGCAGAGACTTTTCCACCAGGGCAAGTGTGCCATGCGCAGTCAGAAACAGGATCGGCACATAACAAAGCGGATCCATGTGACGGTGGCGGATCAGTTTGAGCATCTGGTAGCCGGATGTCGGCTTCATGCGAAGGTCAGTCAGGATGACATTTGGCGGTTCTGCAATCATCGACTGCAGCGCCTCATCCACAGTGTCAAACGCACGTACCCTGGCCACCTTGAAACTCGATACAATCGAGCGAATGATCGCCTGCATCGGTTTGCTGTCTTCCACGATAACGATATCGAGATCCTCGATGTCGAGACCGAAGGCTGCATGATACTTCATCAGATCCACCTAATCCCTTACTCGAAGTCACTCTGACACATGCGTCTTTCGGTCGCCCTGATTTACAAGATTGGTTTTATTTAAAATTTTATCTATCGCGCCACAGGACGTATTTCTTTCAAATTCAAGGAGCTAGCGCACTTTGCAGATCTGTTTTTTCAGGCATCTACGTTTAAACACGAACCACTACATCTAGTGTATTCACACCCAAATAGCATGCGACAGATTGTACCTTGCGTTTCACGTTAAGAGCTCATTAACTCAATTTCGAAATCATTCAGGTGAGATGTTTCAAAGAATCGATTCCAAGCGGTTCGCATCTGAACTGAGACAGTGACGCAACAATGGAGACGCCGAACCTGTCAAACAGGTGTGTTTTCAATCATCAGAGCTGGGCTCACCTGAGCATCAGCTATCACGCTTTCAACTCAGTATATTGCGACTGCCAGACCAGATTTCTCGATATATTGATTTGCACAGACATAGACAGATTGTGTTCAATAGGACCCCGAAGGCCGTTTACCGACGTCACTTTGGGCGGATCATGCTGGTGCCCAGAAGCACGACAGATACATGATGCGAGCGCTTGGAGCGCAGTTTGCCAAATGATCGTTGCCCAGAACGGGCAAGGGCTTTTGAGTTTTGCGTATTGCCCGGAAGAGTACGGAAGGGACATGGAATGCGATTCGAACGGCGCTACACCAAACAAGGACAATCCCCATACGCCGATGTCAGTTTCAGGACAGCGACAAGTGAAATCCGCAACCCCGACGGATCGATTGTTTTTCAACTCAAAGATATTGAAGTTCCAGAGCAATTCTCCCAAGTGGCTGCTGACATCCTGGCGCAAAAATATTTTCGCAAGGCCGGGGTGCCGGCCAGGCTAAAAGCGGTGGAAGAAAACACCGTCCCCTCCTGGCTTTGGCGCAAAGAAGCAGACGAAGCCGCCCTTTCCCTGCTGCCAGAAGACGAGCGATATGGATCGGAGATGGACGGCCGTCAGGTGTTTGACCGCCTGGCGGGAACCTGGACCTATTGGGGCTGGAAAGGCGGCTATTTTTCAAAAGAACAAGATGCGCAGGCGTTTTATGACGAGTTGCGGTTCATGCTGGCGACCCAGAAGGTGGCGCCGAACTCCCCACAATGGTTCAACACCGGGCTGCATTGGGCCTATGGCATCGACGGGCCAAGCCAGGGACATTTTTACGTCGACTTCGAAAGCGGCCGCCTGACCAAGTCCAAGACTGCCTACGAACACCCCCAACCACATGCCTGTTTCATCCAATCCGTGGCTGACGATCTGGTCAACGATGGTGGCATCATGGATCTTTGGGTTCGCGAGGCACGCCTGTTCAAATATGGCTCGGGAACCGGATCCAACTTCTCTTCCGTTCGCGGCGAAGGCGAAAAACTGTCCGGTGGCGGCAAATCATCAGGCCTTATGAGCTTCCTCAAGATCGGTGACCGGGCCGCAGGTGCGATTAAATCTGGCGGCACCACACGCCGTGCTGCAAAAATGGTGGTTGTTGATGTCGACCACCCGGATATTGAGGACTACATCAACTGGAAGGTGAAGGAAGAGCAGAAGGTTGCCGCTCTGGTCACTGGTTCCAAGATCTGCCAGAGACACCTGACCGCGATCATGAAAGCGTGTGTCAATTGCCAGTCCGACCAGGGTGAGTGCTTTGATCCGGCCAAGAACCCGGCGCTGAAGCGCGAAATCAAGGCGGCCAAGAAGATGCTTGTGCCGGAAAACTATATCCAGCGCGTGATCCAGTTCGCCCGGCAGGGATTCACCAAGATCGAATTTCCGATCTATGACACGGATTGGGACTCAGAAGCCTATCTCACTGTATCGGGTCAGAATTCCAACAATTCCGTTCGGGTCACAGATGGGTTTCTTCAGGCCGTCACCGAGGATGCAGACTGGGATTTGACCGCTCGCAAGAACGGCGCTCCAGTCAAGACCCTCAAGGCACGCGAACTGTGGGAACAAATTGGCTACGCAGCCTGGGCTTCTGCAGATCCGGGATTGCAGTATCACACCACCATCAATGACTGGCACACCTGCGCCGCATCAGGCGAGATCCGGGCGTCAAACCCCTGCTCGGAATATATGTTTCTGGATGACACGGCCTGTAACCTTGCCTCACTCAACTTGATGCAGTTCCGCAACGAAGACCGCTCCTTTGATTTTGAAGCCTATGAGCATGCGGTGCGGCTGTGGACTGTTGTTCTGGAAATTTCGGTTCTGATGGCCCAGTTTCCATCCAAGGAGATTGCCGAGCGCTCTTACAAATACCGGACGCTCGGGCTTGGCTTTGCCAACATCGGTGGCCTGTTGATGACATCCGGCATTTCCTATGACAGCGATGAAGGGCGTGCCCTTTGTGGTGCCCTGTCGGCGATCATGACCGGTGTGTCATATGCTACCTCTGCGGAGATGGCAGGAGAGCTGGGACCCTTCCCTTCCTACAAGAAAAACGCCAAGGGCATGTTGCGGGTGATCCGCAATCATAGGCGCGCCGCACATGGCGAGACCTCAGGCTATGAGGCGCTGAGCACCCTGCCCGTCCCGCTCGACCATGCATCTTGTCCGCAACCGATCCTCATCGACCGGGCCAAACTCGCCTGGGACAAGGCATTGGAGCTGGGAAAGGCAAACGGCTACCGCAACGCTCAGGCAACCGTTGTTGCGCCGACCGGCACCATTGGTTTGGTGATGGATTGCGACACCACCGGGATCGAGCCAGATTTTGCGCTGGTGAAGTTCAAGAAGCTGGCCGGCGGCGGATATTTCAAGATCATCAATCGCGCAGTGCCAGAAGCCTTGCGGGTTCTTGGCTATTCGGAGAGCCAGATCGCCGAAATCGAAGCCTATGCCGTTGGTCATGGTTCGCTTGATCAGGCCCCAGGCATCACGCCAACTGCTCTCAAGGCCAAGGGGTTTACGGATGATAGCCTTGCGAAGCTAAAATCCTCGCTCGGCTCCGCCTTTGATATCAAGTTCGTGTTCAATCGCTGGACACTGGGTGATGAGCAGATGGCAGCGCTTGGTGTCAGCGTTGAAGAAATGGACGATCCAGAATTCAACCTTCTCGCGTTCCTGGGCTTTTCAAAATCCGAGATTGAGGCGGCCAACACCCATGTGTGCGGGGCAATGACGCTTGAGGGAGCTCCCTTTTTGCGTGAAGATCATTATCCGGTCTTTGACTGCGCCAATCCATGCGGGCGCATTGGCAAGCGGTTTTTGTCTGTCGACAGCCACATACGCATGATGGCTGCTGCACAGCCGTTCATCTCAGGCGCCATTTCCAAGACGATCAATATGCCGAATGACGCCACCGTCGAAGACTGCACACAGGCCTATATGCTGTCGTGGAAACTGGGCCTGAAAGCCAACGCGCTCTACCGGGATGGCTCCAAGCTGTCGCAGCCGTTGAATGCGCAGTTGCTCGCCGACGACGAGGAAGATGCCGAGGACATTGCAGAAGAGATTGCGGCCAAACCGGCAGCCGCTCGCGCCGAGGTGGTTGCCGAACGTATCGTCGAACGCTTTGTGGAACGCGCTGTGCGCGAGCGCGAAAAGCTGCCAGACCGGCGTAAGGGGTATACCCAGAAGGCACGTGTTGGCGGTCACAAGGTCTATGTCACAACGGGCGAGTATGAGGACGGGAGATTGGGTGAAATTTTCATCGACATGCACAAGGAAGGCGCCGCCTTCCGCTCGCTGATGAACAATTTCGCCATCTCCATCTCCATCGGCCTGCAATACGGCGTGCCGCTGGAAGAGTATGTGGACGCCTATCTGTTCACCCGCTTTGAACCGGCCGGTGATGTGGACGGCAAAGACTCCATCAAGCACGCCAGCTCCATCCTCGATTACATCTACCGCGAGCTGGCGGTGAGCTATCTGGGCCGGGAGGACCTCGCCCAGACCGATCCGCACAATTACGATCCGGGCGGCCTCGGCAAAGGCGTCGAACAGGAAAAGCTGGTGCGCGAAGCGGATCCGGCGAGCCTGATCTCCAAGGGTTTCTCCCGCGGTCAGCTGCCCGATAATGTGGTCATGCTGGGGAGCCGTCCCAAGCCGGGAAAGTCTGACGACGCTGCAGAAGGCAGCGGGTTCGAGTTTGATCCCAAACCCAAATCCGGCGGTGCTTCCTCAGGCGGCGCCAATGTGGAGCGTATGGAGGAGC
>JABXHV010000096.1 GCA_013373445.1 Paracoccaceae bacterium
GGCGTCGATAACGTCTACGACCTGAACTACAACGGAATGGAAGGTGCGGACAAAGTCACTTACGGCGATGTTTTCCTTCAAGCCGAGCAGGAATACTCACGCCATAACTTTGAATATGCGGATACCGAAATGTTGTTCCGTCACTTCAAGGACGCGGAGAATGAGTGCCGGTCCTTGTTGGTGGCCGGTGCAAAGGCACGCGAGGATGCCGGTGCTGACGTGCATCAGGTGGTCCTGCCAGCCTATGACCAATGCATCAAAGCGTCCCATGTCTTCAACCTGTTGGATGCGCGCGGCGTGATTTCCGTGACCGAACGCCAAAGTTATATCTTGCGTGTGCGCGAACTGGCAAAGGCCTGTGGTGCGGCCTTTCTCGAAACCCGTGCGGGCGGTGTTGGCTACCAAGCCTGAACCACCCGACTTTCTTGAGTTATGAGGCCGTAGCAGTGTTGCTGCGGCCTTTTTTTATTTCTCAGCTTAAAACGGTGTGTTTGTAACTGGCATCACAATACACACGGCAAAATAGTGTAGTCTGCGCCATTGAATGTTCAAAGTGCATCTCAGACGAATGGTCTGATAGCCTTTGACCGCACCGTGGGTGGATTGCATGACCTGGATATTTTTGGCGCTGATCGTCGCCGTCGCACTTTTTGCTGTTACTCTCTACAACTCGCTCGTGAAAAAACGGCAGATGGTCGAAGAAGGCTGGAGCGGCATTGATGTGCAGCTTAAACGCCGTTCGAACCTGATCCCGAACTTGGTGGAAACCGTAAAGGGATACACGGAGCACGAGCAGGAAACCCTGAACGCGGTCACCGAACTGCGGGCCAAGGTGGGTTCGACACCTGATGGGGACGTCGCCCGCCGTGCGCAGGTTGAAGGAATGCTATCCCAGGCGCTGGGCAAGCTCTTGGCAGTGGCGGAGGCCTATCCGGATCTCAAGGCAAGTCAGAACTTCTCAGATCTTCACGCGTCCCTCAATCAGATCGAAGATGCGATCCAAAAGGCGCGTCGCTACTACAATGGGGCGACACGTGACCTTAATGTTGCTGTTGAGAGCTTTCCCTCAAACCTGGTTGCGCGGCAATTCGGGTTTGAGAAAAGAAACTACTTTGAGATCGAAGACGCTTCGGAGCGCGCGGTTCCCTTGGTTGAGTTCCAGCAAGACTAATGTTGCGCCAACAAAGGGTGAGTTTCTCGATGCCGTATCATCTCGTCAAAGCACTTCTTGTTGTCGCCGGACTTTGGTTCTCGCTAGGCAGTGCTTATGCAGATGAGCGCATACTAAGCTACGACTCCCAAATCGAGGTTGCAGAAGACGGTCTATTGACTGTCACAGAAACCATCAAGGTGCGTGCAGAGGGCCGCGAAATACGTCGCGGTATTTATCGGGACTTTCCGCTACTTGCAGAAAATAAGGATGGACGGCGCTACCGCGTCAGCTTTGACCTTCTGTCCGTACGAAGGGATGGCCTCCCAGAGCCGTTTAGCGAAGACGATAACGGGAACGGGGTGAGGGTCTACATCGGCAGTTCGGATATCTTTCTGCAGTCTGGCATCTACACCTATGAAATACGCTATGAGACTGATCGTCAGATACGTTTTTTCGACACTCATGATGAGATCTATTGGAATGTGACCGGTAATGACTGGGCATTCCCGATCGATGCGGTAAGCGCAACGGTCAAATTGCCGAAGGAAGCTCGTCCGACTGAATGGATCGCTTATACCGGAGCATATGGTGAAACCGGACAGGCCTACAGGGCCGAAGTGTCTGGTTCTGACGTTGAATTCAAAACAACGGAGACGCTGCGCAGGTCAGAAGGCCTGACGATCGTTGTCTCGCTAGCAAAAGGCGTGATAACTTCACCGTCAGCCGAGCAGCAGTTCGGCTTTTTTCTGCGCGATTATATAGTTGAGCTTATCGGCGTCTGTGCTTCAATCTGCGCCCTTCTTTACTACCTAATCGTTTGGTGGATGGTGGGCAAAGATCCAAAGCGGGGCGTCATTTTTCCTCGTTTCGAAGTGCCGGAAAAAATCTCGCCTGCGTTGGCCCACTACATTTTTCATCGTGAATTCTCGGACGCAGGCTGGCTTGCAATGTCAGCTGCTTGTCTCAACCTGGCGGTCAAGGGTCGTCTTGTGATCGGGCAAGAGAACGGGGATTTGACCCTGAGCCAACAAGGCAAAGAACCAAGCCATGTGTTGTCTGAGGTGACTGAGTTGCCAACCGGCGAAGCCTACATTGATGGGTGGATCAAGAAACGAGGTGGCGACCTGGTTCTCAACAAGGCGAATGGCAAGTCAATTGCGCTACTGGGAAATGGGTTTAGAACTGCGATTGAACGCGAGAACCGCTCGGTTTTTTTCAAGGATAATCTTGTTTATCTGTTGCCTGGAGTGCTGTTCTCTATTGCGTCCATTGTTGGGTTGTTCGTCAACGCAACGCTTGATCTTGACCAAACAAACTTCGTCATCGTTTTGGCGGTGTTCTCCATCTTTGGGTCTTTTTTCTCGATCAGTCTTGGAGTGCTGTTGAGACGGCTGAGCAATCCGTGGGTGCGTGTATCGGCATCTTATGTTCTATTCGCGGTTATACTCTATGGAGCTCTGTCTATGGCAAGGTTCGTCACGGAGTATACTGGTCCGCTGCCTATGGCTGTGATTTTCACCGCGTTTCTTATCGTGATTAGTTGGATTTTTCTGAACATCATAGATGCGCCGACGCTGGCAGGGCGCAAGGTCCTCGATGAGCTCGAAGGGCTCATGCTCTACATGACGACCGCAGAAAAAGACCGAATGAACATGAGCGATGCGCCGGAAATGAGCAGCACGCATTTTGAAGCTTTGTTGCCGTACGCAATGGCTCTGGGCGTAGAGAAGCCATGGTCACGTGCGTTTCAGTCCTGGCTTGCAGCGGCAGTTCGTTCCGGGGCGGACTATAAGCCAAACTGGTATGCCGGGAGCAACTTCGATGTTGCCAATATCTCAAGCAGCTTGAACTCTACGGTCGGGTCCATGGCGCAGTCGTTTCAGACTTCTGTGCCCGCACCCAAATCCTCTAGCTCCGGCTCCAGTAGCGGATCGTCCGGCGGCGGTGGAGGCGGCGGCGGAGGAGGAGGCTGGTAGATCTCCTTCGCGTGGAAGGACCCTCAGGCGGTCTCACGTCGGGTATGTTTTGAGTCAGCTGGCAGCTCTGGCAGTTTGTCTTCATGCTGCGCCGGGCCAAACAGGAAGCCTTGCCCATACTGACAACCGCCATCGAGCAGCAGTTTCTTGGTATCCGCTTCTTCGATGCCTTCAGCGATCACCTCAAGGTTCAGGCCCTTGGACAACGCCAGGATCGCCTGGATGATCGCTGCACTGGTGCTCTTGCTGGCCATGCTGGCAACAAATGACCGATCGATCTTGATCTTCGAGATCGGATAGTCTCTCAAATAGCTGAGACTGGAATAACCGGTGCCAAAGTCATCAAGTGCAATTCGCACCCCTATATCATTGAGCTGATTGAGGATGGTCTTGGCTGTTTCGGGGTGACGGATCAGCGAGCTTTCGGTGATCTCCAGGATCAGACGATCCGGATGCATCGACTTTTCGTTCAGGATCGATACCACCTTAAGCGGAAAGTTATGATCGTTGAGCTGCAGTGCGGAAATGTTGAAGCTCAGATAAATGGATTCCGGCCAGCGCTTTGCGACATCACATGCCTTTTGCAAGAGGCTCTCGGTGAGTTCTGAGATCAGGCCGCTGTCTTCAGCAATTGGAATGAATTCCTCTGGAGAGACGTTGCCGAAGTCCCGGTCGTTCCACCTTGCGAGCGCTTCAAAGCCCTTGATTTGACCGGTCTTGAGATCATGGATCGGCTGAAAGTGCGGGTGGATGGCGTCTTTTGTCAGGGCGCTGCGCAGCCGCTGCTCGAGCAGGGTCCGATGGAGAATGGACGCGTCCATCTCAAGTTCGAAAAAGCGGAAAACCGAGCGCCCCGAACGTTTGGCACGATAAAGGGCTATGTCGGCGCGGCGCAGCAGTTCGGGTGTCGAATAGCCATCATTTGGATAAACGGCAATTCCGATACCCGTCCCGATGAGGACTTCGCGGCCACCTTCGAGAATTGGCTTTTCAACGGCAGCTGAAATACGCCGGGCAATACTCGTGATTTCATGTTTGCTGGAAAGTGGCGGGGTGACGATTGCAAACTCATCTCCGCCGAGCCGTGCCACGAGCCCCTTGGGACCCACGACCTCTTGCACCCTCTGCGCAAAGGTTTGCAAGAGCATGTCACCGAAGCTGTGTCCGTAGACATCGTTGACAGGTTTGAACCCATCAAGATCCAGCATCATGATCCCGCAGCATTGGCCGATGCCAAGCTTGTTCGTGGCAGCATCAAGTTCGGTCAGGAACCGTCGGCGATTGGGAAGGCCCGTCAGGGCGTCGTGCGATGCAAGTTTGAGTGCTTCGCGGCGGGCCGTGTTGTGGCTGAGCACCTCCTTGCGCAGTACCAGAAGGTAGGCGGTTCCGACTGCGATTACAGTCAATGTCGTGCTGACCAAATAGCCGATAAACAGATCAACCGCGTTGAAATCGTATTGCACGGTTTCGTGGAAAAGAAAATCGGACGGACCAAGGGATGAAATCACATAACCAATCACGGCGATGAAGACTGCCGATACAAAGGCGATAAACAGGCGGGCCGTTAGTCGGTTTTGGCGGCGTTGCACGTATTGGTGTCCCGGATTCTCAAGAAAATTGACGGTTACTTTCGCATTCTTTTCTTTCTTAAACATGAATATGCATACGTGAAATGTAATTTGATTTTACTTAGGGTTGTGTGGTTAGTAATGTTTCAACTATATCTTTGATAACCTTACGGAACTAATATCGATAATTGAAATGCTCTTCTATCCTCCCATTGTCCGAAACGGATGCGCAGGGGGTGACAAAACCAACGCGAGTTGGTAACGGACAGACCTGAGAATTTCCCGGGCGTTTTGCCCGTCGATTACCAAAGGCCTAAGAACTCCTATGCCCGACCTTTTGCTTGAGTTGTTCAGCGAGGAAATCCCTGCGCGTATGCAACGCCGCGCTGCCGATGACCTCAAAACACTGGTAACCAACGCTCTTGTGGATGCAGGCTTGCCGTATGAGGGTGCGAAGGCCTTTGCAACGCCGCGGCGCCTTGCATTGCATGTGGCTGGCGTGCCTGCTGCATCTTCTGCAACACGTGAAGAACGTAAAGGTCCTCGTGTCGGCTCGCCGGAAAAGGCTATCGAAGGCTTCTTGCGCGGTGCTGGCCTTTCCTCAATTGATGAAGCAACCATTCAGAGCGATCCAAAGAAGGGTGAGTTCTATGTTGCCGTGATCGAAAAACCCGGTCGCGATGCGCTTGAGATTATCGCGGACTTCATGCCCGGTCTGATCAAGGGGTTTCCGTGGCCGAAGTCGATGCGTTGGGGCGAGGGCTCGATGCGTTGGGTTCGCCCGCTGCACTCCATCGTTGCGACTTTCGGTCCTGAAACAGAAGAACCGGATGTGGTTTCCTTCGAAGTCGAGGGTGTTAAATCAGGCCAGACGACGCGCGGACATCGTTTCCTTGCGGATGAAGCCTTTGAGGTCCGCCGCTTTGACGACTACGCGACCAAGCTTGAGAAGCACAAGGTGGTGCTTGATGCTGAGCGCCGCAAAGACATCATCCAGCATGATGCGCGAGACCGTGCGCTCGCCCTCGGCCTTGAGCTCGTCGAAGACGAAGGCCTGCTGGATGAAGTGTCCGGACTGGTTGAATGGCCGGTCGTATTGACGGGTGAGTTCGAAGAAGAGTTCCTCGAAATTCCAGACGAATGTATTCGGTTGACGATCCGGGCGAACCAGAAGTGTTTCGTCCTCAAGGACCCGAAGACCGGAAAGCTTGCCAACCGCTTTGTTCTGACCTCGAACATCGAGGCGACCGACGGCGGCAAGGTGATCGTCGCAGGTAACGAGAAGGTCATTCGCGCACGTCTTTCCGACGCAAGGTTTTTCTGGGAAACTGACCTGAAGACCAGACTTGCCGATAACCTGCCGAAGCTCGACAGCATTGTGTTTCACGAGAAGCTTGGCACCCAGGGTGAACGCGTAAAGCGCCTCGAAGCACTGGCAGCTCAGATTGCGCCGCTGGTGGGCGCTGATATTGAAAAGGCGAAGCGCGCAGCGCATTTGTCAAAGGCCGATCTGGTTTCCGCGATGGTCTATGAGTTCCCCGAGCTTCAGGGCTTGATGGGCAAGACCTATGCTGAAAAGCAGGGTGAGGATGCCTCCGTTGCGATCGCCATCGAGGATCACTACCGCCCGCAGGGGCCGAGCGACAGCGTGCCAACCGATCCGGTTGCCATCGCCGTTGCGCTTGCCGACAAGCTCGACTTGCTGGCTGGGTTCTGGGCTATCGATGAAAAGCCTACAGGATCGAAAGATCCTTACGCCTTGCGCCGTGCCGCACTCGGGGTGATCCGTATTATCTTGGAAAACAACCTGCGGCTTGCTCTTGCTAGTCAGATTGAGGCTGCCCTCCAGCTGACGACGTTTGGTGCAAAAAGCCAGGCCGGGACAGTCGCGGACCTGATGGCCTTCCTTGCGGATCGTCTGAAGGTTTATCTCAAGGATGAGGGTGCGCGACACGACCTGATCGATGCCGTCTTCGCACTCGATGGGCAGGACGATCTACTGATGGTGGTGCGCCGCGTTGAGGCGCTGGGCAAGTTTGTTGCATCTGATGATGGCGCCAATCTCGCCGCTGGTTACAAGCGCGCGGTCAACATTCTGCGCGCCGAGGAAAAGAAGGACGGCACGCCAGTTGCCGGCCGACCGCATGCGGATCACTTCAAGGAACAGGCAGAGATCGATCTGGCGAGTGCAATCGATACAGCACGCGCTGAAGCGGAAACTGCAGTGAAGACAGAGAACTTTGAAGGTGCGATGGAAGCGCTCTCAAAACTGCGCGCACCGGTGGACAGCTTCTTTGAAGCGATCCTGGTGAATGCGGATGAAGCAGAGCTTCGCCTCAATCGATTGCGCCTTTTGGCTGAAATCCGTGACGCTGTGCATGTGGTTGCTGATTTCTCGAAGATCGCCGGGTAACAGCAGTCAACCTGAGACAAGCTTAATAAGAAAAGCCCGCATTTTGGTGCGGGCTTTTTTGTTATTCGGCAACTTGGTTGGCCATTCGTGCTACCGGCTTGTCCTCAATGGGCCAATGCACGACAGCTGCAAAAACGCCAAGCGCGATCCCGATCCACCAGATCATGTCATAGCTTCCGGTTTCATCGTAGATCTTGCCGCCCAGCCAGATGCCCAGGAATGAGCCAATCTGGTGCGAGAAGAAAACAAATCCGAACAACGTGGCCATGTAGCGCGGTCCGAACATCACGGCAACCAGACCAGAAGTTGGTGGGACGGTGGAAAGCCAGAGCAAGCCCATGGCACCTGAAAACAGCAGGATCGTAACTGGTGTGGCCGGGAAGAGAATGAACAGCAGGATGACAACCGAGCGCGCTGCATAGATAGCCGACAGGAAGATCGCCTTTGAGTATCGCCCGCCGATATAGCCCGACATGAGCGAGCCTACGATGTTGCAAAGCCCGATGACGGCAATTGCGGTTGCTCCCCATGCCGGGTCGAGGCCGAGGTCCGCAATATAAGGTGGCAAGTGGACGGTGATGAAGGCGACATGAAAACCGCAAACGAAAAAGCCGATGGTAAGCAACACATATCCCCGAGTCCCGAAGGCCTCCGCGAGAGCTTGCATGAGCGATTGCTGGTGTTCTGGTGCAGCGGTTTGTGCGCTTTGGTCACTCGACTTGCCACGTAATGCAATCGCCAGCAGAGGTATCATCATCACCAAGCCGGAGAAAATGACGAGGGTTTGCTGCCATCCAAATCCTTGCAGAAACGCAATTCCCAAGGGTGCAAATAGAAACTGCCCGAGGGAGCCTGAAGCGGTGCCAATACCAAAGGCGAGCGACCGTTTTTCCGGTGTGACTGCACGCCCAAAGGCGGCAAGCACCAGAGTGAAGGACGAAAATGCGATTCCCAGCCCGATGAGCACACCAGCAGATATGTGCAAAGCCAGCGGGCTATCGGCTTGCGACATGATCAACAGTCCGCTGACATAGAGCGCTGCACCCAATGTAAGGGTCTTCCAGGTCCCGAACCGGTCAGCCATCATCCCGGCCAGTGGTTGGCCTGCTCCCCACAAGAGGTTCTGAATGGCTATGGCAAGGGCGAAAGTCTCACGGCTCCAGCCTTTGGCTTCGGTGATGGGCTGGAAGAACAGGCCCATCGCGGACCGTGGCCCGAAGGACAGGATCGCAATCGCGCAGCCGCAAATGATGATCAGGGCAACATTGATTGAGTCGCGTTGCGTGCCAGTAGCCGTTGAAGACATCAGTTTCACTTTCTTCGTTGAGTGAACCAACAATAGGCGAAGCGCAGTTCGCAATGAAATGAAATATCGCGATGAATGGGTTCACAAAAAATGATCAATCGGAGCTCATTGATTATCTTGTGATAATTGATTTTGGCCAAAAGTGATTGGATACATCCAATTGGATCCACATGAGGATCAGCTGTTTTGCGTGTTTGCGGCCATCTTTTCACGTTCATTTAGCATCATTCCAATTTCAGCAGATTTATTGGCACTACGGCGATTGCAGGTGAAGACCGCATTGCTGTAGAAGGCATTTCAAACTTGAAGATCCGATCGTCGATCGGTCTTGGAATGTGTTGCCTGCCGTCCCGCTGCGTGCCGAGCGAGGGGGCTATGATCTGGATCATTCGATTTCAGATCACCTTCTAGGAAATCTAAATGAGCGTCTCTTCCATCGACTTTGTGCCAACGCTTGCCGCCAATGACGTCGATGACGTTGTTATTTTGGGTGGCGGCCTGGCTGGTCTCTTCTGCGCATTAAAGCTTGCGCCTCGGCCGGTGACCATCATCACAAGCGCACCAATCGGGCAGGGAACGTCATCTTCTTGGATACAGGGAGGGATTGCCGCAGCCGTTTCGGAAGGTGACTCCTTCGAAAAGCACCGCGATGACACGATCAAGGTGGGGGCAGGCATCTGCGAGCCTCGTATCGTGGAAGAAATGGCACGCGAAGCCAGCGTACGACTTCATGACTTGCTGAGCTATGGCGTCCCTTTCGACAAGGATCTGGAAGGTAAACTGAAACTGTCGCGAAACGCTGCGCATTCCGAAAACCGCGTTGCGCGGGTCAAGGGAGACATGGCGGGACGTGTCATCATGGACACGCTCGTAGCTGCCGTTCGTAAAACACCAAGTATTCGGGTTCTCGAGGGCTTTCTGGGTGAGAGCCTGATCTCCGAGGGACGTTTTGTCACCGGCATCCTGGCGCGACGTCGTGGCAGTCTCGAACGACTGGCCTTTCCGGCCAAGGCAGTCGTTTTGGCCTCAGGCGGCATTGGTCACCTCTATGGCGTCACCACAAATCCAGGTGATGCCAACGGTCATGGTCTCGCAATGGCCGCACGAGCAGGAGCCGTATTGGCCGATACCGAGTTTGTCCAATTTCATCCGACAGCTTTGAAAGTTGGCAAGGATCCTGCTCCTCTGGCGACCGAAGGGTTGCGCGGCGATGGCGCTTATCTCGTCAATGCACAAGGCGAGCGTTTCATGCGCAATCTGCATCCGGATGCAGAGCTTGCACCACGCGATGTGGTGGCGCGCGCTATCCAAAGTGAAGTGACTGCAGGCAGGGAGGCATTCCTGGATTGCCGTACAGCAATCGGTGCGGAGTTCTCCGAAAAGTTCCCGGCAGCCTACGCTGCATGCGTTGAGGCCGGTATTGATCCCGTGAAAGACCTTATTCCGGTCTCACCTGCTCAGCACTATCACATGGGCGGAGTCCTGACCGACGCCAATGGCAGAACCTCCCTAGACGGTCTGTGGGCAGCGGGAGAGGTCGCCTCGACCGGCGCTCATGGCGCTAACTGCCTGGCTTCCAACTCATTGCTCGAAGCTGTTGTATTTGCTGCAAGAATTGCTGAAGACATTCAGGGTCTGATGCCGACACCGCGCAGTGCGTTTTGGGCGGAAACCGATCAGGAGCCAGGTCTTCCAAGTCAGCGAAACGTCGATGAACGCTCAGCGATCACGAAGTTGCGCAAAACCATGGCCGCAAATGTGGGCGTTGAACGCAATCGAGAAACTCTGATTCAGGCTTTGGCTGACATCGCGGATGCCGAGGCTCAGTGCGAGCGGATTTCAATCCGCAATATGATGCTGTCTGCCAAAATCATCGCAGCTTCAGCGCTTAAGAGGGAAGAAAGTCGCGGTGGACATTTCCGCTCTGATTTCCCTGACGCGAATCCGGACTTGGCCAAACGGGCTTACATCACACTCAACGAAGTCCAGGAGATTGCGGCAGACGCGGTCGAGACTGCCTGATTTATGCAAAGGCACTGCCTTCTCTAGGCGCTGTCGCAATCTTGTTATGCGGCGTTAGCCGGCTATCAGTGTCAGTCCGATCACTGCGGTTGCCGCACCAAGAATACGGGTCAGGAATTCAGCCCGCCTTGAGGTCGGTGACACGTTGAGCTTCCCGGCATAGCCAATCAAAAGCCCAAGCGCGTGCAGGAGCGCGGTCGCGACAACAAAGCCCAAGGCGTATCCCAACTCGCCCGCTGAACCAATTTCACCGCCATGGGCATAGCCGTGGAAGAGACCAAAGATCCCCACAACGACCGCCGCATGTGTCCATTTGAGTTGTAGAGCAAATGCCACAAGCGCGCCCAATAGAACCACTGATCCCATGATCATTGGCTCTACCGCTGGAAGTGGTACGCCAGCAAGTGCCAGACCGAACCCAGCGATCATTGCGCCAACAAAGGCAGAAGGCAGCCCCCATAGTGCTTTGCCGTCCAATAAGACGGCCCAGAGGCCAACCGCGATCATCGCAAGAACATGATCAAGGCCAAAAATTGGATGGGTGAAACCAGAGGCAAACGATCCGTGTGCTTCCGGGTCAAGATGTGCGAAGGCGGGAGAGGACAGGCCAAGAACTGTGAGGCCGGTTAGCAATATTCTAGATAACATAAGTGATCCTGTTTTCAGTCGATCTGGCACCCCGGAATGGGTCATGCCTGAGTGGACCCTATCCTGTTTTGGGTAGGGGAGAACAGAGGGGATGCTATCAAACAGGATGTGTATGGGATTTCGCGCACAAAAAAACGCGCCTTCTAAGCGCGTTGCTTTGTTGCTTGGAAAGGCAATGGTTAGTTCCAGCCGCCTGCATAGGTTTTGTAGAAGATATGCTGGCCGATCTTCCCAAGACGCGCCATAGACTTTGCCCAACGAGGCTTGACGTAAGTTGCATGGTAATGGGTCGAAGCATCGACAAGTTTAGAATAGCGAGTTCCGTTGACAACTTCTTTTGCGAGCCTTTGAGCTGTCTTCCAACTGGCAGGCTGCGAGATGCGGTCCCGGATGCCGTCACAGGCAAAGGAGAACTGGCAACGGTTGCGACGATGCTTGTTTTGGTACACGACGCCGCAAATGCTCGCTGGATAGGACGGGTTCTTCACACGATTGAGAACCACCTGAGCAACGGCAACCTGGCCATCTTCGTTTTCTCCGCGTGCCTCAAAATAGATCGCTTCGGCCAGGCATTTTTGTTCCTTTGCAGAACCAACGGAAAGCGGCAGAGGCTTCTGGGCCCACCAGTGAGGATTGTTCGGATCTTCAGGCGGAGGTGGGTCTTGTTCATATTTCGCGGCGCCGAAGAGAGCATCAAACGGCTCTTTCGTGTCTTGAACTGATTCAGGCGCGTAGGCCGAGACCAGCGAAAAACTAGCGGCTGCAGCGTTACGGGCCATCATGACTTTTTGCAGGTTCATCGGTCCATCAGCGGGGTCTGATCCTTCGGCACCCTGCAGAGCAAAGCTATGCTCCTTGGCGGTCAACGGTTGCGCCTTGACGAAGGAAACGCGAGGCATGTCGCCAAGCTTCTTTTCATTTGTGATCAGGCTGGACATGGCGTAGACAGCGCCTGCTGCCCGGTCGACCATCTGACGGTCCGGCGCGAGCGAAATGTGACGATCTCCCTTGGCCGCCCGATTTATACGGATTTCACGAGGAACTGTAACGGGAGCAACTTCACGCGCGAGCTTCGAAAGACCTGTGATTGTCTGGTCATCCAGTCCCTTCGACGCCGACGTCAAAGACAGATAGGGGGCGGTTTTAGGATCGATAGGCTTGGAGCTGGCTTGGGTCAGCGCGAGCTGAGGGGTGATCTCGGTTGAGAAACGCGTTGGTTCAAGTGCCATCATCCAGCGCGGCGCATCCTGCTTTTTTTCTGATAGCAAAGCGATGATGTCCTGCTGGCCGATTGGCGCGGTGAAAAACAAAAAGGCAAATGGAGACAATACAGCAAGAAGCTGCAGTCTCTGTTTCCCGGAGGCGCGGGCGGACATTTGCTGGGAGGTTTTCCGACGATTTGATCGGACATTACGCGGGCCAGACATACGCAGCCAACTCCAACTCGTTACTCACTTCCGATCAGATCGGACGCCAATTCTTGACGGACTCTTTTACAATTACTGTAAGTTGAGAGTGCCCTCTTAACCTTGAGAACTGGTTAATGCGTTTCAGAGTCGCTGAATTTTGCGATTCAGGACCCGGAATTCAGCCAGTCATGGTTAAAGGCAATGGTGATGTCTTGAGACAAAGCAACGAGGTCCAAGCCAAAAACTAGGCTCGGAAACCGTCAGACAAGAGTGGTGATGTGTTACTAAACGTGCAGTTAGTGCAGCGGCATTTCGAATGGGTCGCCTTCGAAGGCAGTCGCACCGCGACCAATTCTGCGGATCGCATCAATCATGCGGCCGTTACGCCCTAGAAGCCTGTCCGCCATCATCACGAGACGACCATTAGGTGTTGCAGATGGCGCCTGGATGCGCAGCTCGCGAGCAATTTCATGTTCGCACCTGTCCGGGTTCAGCGCGCATGCGGCAATGTAGGCCCCGGCCGTCGAACGACTGATACCGGCCCAGCAGTGGATAACAAGCGGGGAGGCCCGGTCCCAGTCTTTGAGAAAGCTCAAGAGCTCGATCACGTGCTGATCGCTTGGTGGCTTCAAGCCTTTCATAGGCTCGAGAATGTCGTTGAAACCGAGAAAAAGATGGTTCTTCGAATTGATCCCATCGGGTGTGGGAACATCCATGTCTGCGTTGATCAATGTGACGAGATGCGTGGCGCCAACAGTTTCAACGGTTTCTTCAAGTCGGGACAGGGAGCAAACGTAGAGCATAAAGAGCCATCTTTTTAGTGATTTGCGCGAATCGTAACCTGCAAATAGATCCACGTCACCAGTCAGGCCTAAGTCTTCTTGTGGGTTTTCCCAGATTGCAGTTCGGCGTCTATTTCCTGGAACCGCCTAAGGAACAGTTCCTGTGCCTCAAAGGCCGGAAGAGGAGCCAATCCCAGCCGTTCAGGAGGGGTGCCATCCGGCTTGTAATCACTTGGGGAGCCAAAGATCTTGATCGCCTCGTTTATATCAAAGCCGGCCAGTTCTATCGCTTCAAAATAGGCGCAGATGACATCTGCACGCTTTGCGAGCTTCTTGATGGTCGCCGGGATGCGCGCGGGCAGGCCAAATCGCAGGTGGATCGCTTCTTGCAACCGATCCTCGACTTCGTGGTAGGCACCGCCTATGACGGCCTTGAACGGTGAGATCATGTCGCCGATGACATACTCGGGTGCATCATGAAGAAGGATCGCCAGACGCCACTTCGCCGGCAATCCGGGGTCCAGATGCATGGCGATCTTTTCAACAATCAGAGAGTGTTCGGCCACCGAGAAAGCATGATCGCCTTGAGTTTGACCGTTCCAGCGGGCAACACGTGCTAGACCATGGGCGATATCGGAAATCTCGATATCCATGGGGGAAGGGTTCAGGAGATCCAGGCGACGTCCGGACAACATGCGTTGCCAGACACGTGGCGAGCCTTCAGCGGGCATTGAGTTCACCAATTATCGTAGTTATTCCGAGGCGCTTTGTGCGGATGGCCAGTCGAACTCAGCCCAGTTCGGGATCGCCAAATCAATGACCGCATCGCCACATGAAAAAGTCGCTCCTTTCTCCCGAGCGACAGCCACCTTGTCAAGGCGAACAAGCGCAACGCCGCGGTACTGTTCACCGTCAGCTGCGCTGGAGCCAAGTGTTCCGATCGACTTGCCATCAGCCATGATATCCGTACCCGAGGCAGCGAGCGGCTTGTTGCTATTGACCTGGATCATGCGTTTGCGAGCACTTGAGCGATGCTGCATGCGTGACACCACTTCCTGGCCGACGTAGCAGCCCTTGGTGAAAGAGACACCGTTGAGTTGCTCCATATCCGCATCATGCGGGAAAATGTCGGAAAAAGCGAAATCGGAGATGCTTTCTGGAACGCCGAGTTTGATCCGGTGTGCGGTGTATTGGGACTTGTGAACAGCGTCGCCGTTCAGCTTCTGCAAGCTTCTTTCGATGAGATCGCTATTTCCAATAATGCGTGTCCCAAGGGTGGAAAGTCGAGGGTCTTCAAAGACGACAAGCTGCTCTAAGTCGACAGGCGGAAGCTCACCCCAAGAGGCGAAAACACTGTTGGTTTCATCTAACAAGGAAATTTCGACCTTGGACCGGAGCTTGTAGAAGGTCAGGCGCTTGGCCAAATCAGCTGCAATTGCTTGGGGCGCGTCGAGCAAGTAGCCGTCGGGTGTTCTTACAACGAAAAAGTCAAACTGGATCTTGCCTTGCGGGGTAAGAAGAGCGCCGAAAGCGGCACCCATTTCGTTAATTTTCGCCACATCACAGGTGATTAGGTTTTGCAGGAAGTGTTCGGCTTCATCTCCTGTGACTTTAATGACTGCCCGATCCGTCAGACAGGTGAAGCTAAACTGACTCATGTTAGACCCCGATAGGTTCGAAAAGCACTTAAGCGCCACATAAGATCAAAACATGGCGTGGGCAAGGGAGCCAGACTTTAAAGCTGTCAGCAATTGGAAAACGTGCCAGCGAATGGCGGCAAACTTAACGAATGCGTCACTCTTGGTGAGTGCTATGGAGGTCAACGTCGCTATGCGCTGCACCCAAATATTTGTATATTTCCCTAGCGTCCCATATGCTTGTCATAAGGGAAGACGGTCTGGGCGTGAACCTTTTGCTAACCTTATTTTCTAACGTAAAATACACGCGTTCAGTTTAATCTTTTGTTTGGCCTGTCTGAAGTGCTGCGTAAGGGGCTTAAGGGAAGATGTTTGTATTAGAGTATTTCGGCATGAATGATGCCGCACCGAAAAGAGTTTCATTTCTGAAAAATGCTGTCTGCGCAGCTTCTTTTGCTGCGCTTGCAAGTCTTGCTGCGCCTGTTTGGGCAGCGCAAGGTCCAGAGGTCAGCGAGACCACTGGGCAGCCGGAAACGCCCTTGCAAATGATCGTTTCGATTAAGCAGCAGAAGATCGACGTTTACCGCGGTACCCAGCTGCTGCAAAGCTCGCCAATTTCAACCGGCAAGCGCGGCCACAGCACACCAACGGGTGTTTTTTCCATTCTTGAAAAGCGTAAACGCCATTTCTCGAACCTCTATAACAGCGCACCTATGCCGTATATGCAGCGTCTGACTTGGTCTGGGATTGCGCTCCACCAGGGCCGACTTCCTGGTTATCCTGCCTCCCACGGCTGTATCCGGATGCCAATGAGTTTTGCCAAGGAACTGTATGGCTTGACCGAACGTGGTCTGCACGTTGTGGTCGCCAAAGACGAAGCCGTGCCGACGCTCATTCGCCATGCTGTGTTGCCCCAGCCTGCGCCGCACACAGGGTCAGTTGCATCGCTTGATGTATCCGCCGGAGAGGGTGGTGCACTTCGTGGTTCTCTGGATGCACCAACAGTCAATGAGACGCTGGTCAAAGCTACCGAGCCAAATCCAAACTTCAACAAGCCCATCCGCATTATCGTGAGTCCGCGCAATCAGTTGAATGGTACGCGCACAGTACAATCCATGTTGAAGGACCTGGAGCTTAAGCCAGGACCGGTCGATGGCGTTCTTGGCAAGAAGACACGGGCTGCAATTGAACGGTTCCAGCTGAGTGCCAACCTGCCGGTCACTGGCGAGCTGTCACACCAGGGACTGAATGAGCTCTATGTTGCAGCTGGTCGTGACATCCCTCAAAACGCAACCCTTCGCGTCCGCCGAAATTTCAAGGACATTTATGAGGCGCCGGTCACGCTCATGAACCCTAAAGCGCCCATTGGAACCCATGTCTTCACAGCGCTTGGCTTTGCTGAGGGCGACACCTCTGTCGAGTGGATGGCTGTTCCGGCCGAGGGTGAAGAGGACGGCACCCCTCTGGAAGCACTGGATCGTCTGCGTTTGTCAGACAAGGTGCGCCATGACCTGTCTGAAATTCTGACGCCGGGTTCTTCGTTGATTGTGACCGATCGCAGCTACTTGAGAAACACAGGCCTTGGCACCGATTTCGTTGTAGTGACCAGGTAACTATCAGGCGCGACAATTCGGTCGATGATTCAATCCACCCCGGAGAGCAGCCTCTTCGGGGTGTTTGATTTTTGCGGTTCTGATCCGCGGAAACGACGGGAACTGTTTGGTGGCTCACTCTTCGTCACCAAACTGTCGTCAGATTTGCGTATCGCTGTTTCACCGCTGGGTCGGCGAAACAGGAGTAGGCCATGTCCTCCGATACATTGAATGCATCCAAACTCCGGCTTAAGGATGCTGTGCATCGCTCAAGCGCCATTTCACAAGACGGCATCCTGGAGCGCCTCTTTACCTTTGCCTTTAAAGGGTTGGTCTATCCGCAGATCTGGGAAGACCCGGACATAGATCTCAAAGCCCTGCAGCTGACCCCACAAAGTCGTATGATCACGATCGCTTCCGGTGGCTGTAACGTGATGTCCTATCTGACCGCAGATCCCGCGCAAATCATCGCTGTTGACCTCAACCGGGCCCATGTGGCGCTGGGGCGTCTGAAGCTTCTCGCAGCGAAAAAGCTGCCGAATTATGACACTTTCTATCGCTTCTTTGGCGAGGCAGATGAGAAGGCCAACATCACCGCTTACAAGCGGTTCTTGCGCGATGAGCTCGATGCCGATAGCCGTAGCTTTTGGGAAGGTCGGGACATTGCTGGTTGGGGACGCAAACGTATCACGCTTTTCTCGCGCGATCTGTATCACCATGGGCTTTTGGGATACTTCATTGGCGCGGGTCACTGGGTTGCCAAGCTCTATGGCGTTGATCTGAACGACATGGCTGCCACAAGCTCCATCGACGAACAGCGCCATTACTTCGACAACGTCCTGTCGCCGCTCTTTGACAAGCGCCTGGTTCGCTGGGCGACGTCCAAGAAGATGTCGCTTTATGGTCTGGGTATTCCGCCGGCGCAATATGAAGCGCTTGTCTCCGAGAGTGCAGAGAACGACATGTCTGCGGTCCTGCGACGCCGGTTGGAAAAACTGGCCTGTGACTTTTCCTTGAATGATAACTACTTTGCCTGGCAGGCGTTTACGCGCGGCTATGCACCAAAGCAACAGGGGAGCACCGGTCCATCAGGGCCCTTGCCACCCTATCTCAAGCCCGAACATTTTCAGACGATCCGGGACCGGGTCGACAGGGTCGAAGTTCACAATCGCAATTTCACCGAGCACCTCAAGAGTGAGCCGGATCACAGCATGGATGCCTACGTGTTGTTGGATGCGCAGGATTGGATGACCGACGATCAGCTCAATGCGCTTTGGTCACAAGTGACGCGGACTGCGCGTCCAGGCGCGCGCGTGATCTTCCGCACAGCGGCTGAGCCCAGCCTTCTTCCCGGACGTGTTGATCAAGGCCTGCTTGAATGTTGGGACTATCGCCAAGAGCAAAGCCGCGAGCTGGGCCGGCAGGACCGTTCTTGCATCTATGGCGGGTTCCACCTTTATGTCCGAAAGCACTGACAGATGGGGAGTTCTACCGAAACTGCTAATCTGATGGACGGCGTCTACCAGAACCAGCGGCATATCTATGACATTACGCGCAAGTTTTATCTGCTTGGCCGAGATCTGCTGATCGAACGTCTTGATGTCAAGGAAGGTGGACGTGTGCTGGAACTGGGGTGTGGTACTGGCCGCAACCTGATTTCGGCGGCAAAGCGCTACCCGAAAGCCTGTTTCTCTGGTGTCGATATTTCAGAAGAAATGCTCTCCACCGCACGCCGGAACATTGACCGGGCAGGTTTGGCAGACCGCGTGTCGGTCGTGCGTCACGATGCATCAGACCCGCTGTTGGGGGAAATCCTGGGTGGTGCGCCATTCGACCGAGTGTTTTATTCCTATACCCTGTCGATGATGCCGATATGGAAAGAGGCGTTGACATGCGGCATGGCGCAATTGTCTGATGAGGGTCGGCTTTCGGTTATCGACTTCGGGCAGCAAGAGGGGCTGCCAGGCATCTTCAAGCATGCCTTGTTTGCATGGTTGAGATCATTTCATGTAACGCCGCGCAATGAGTTGTTTCCAACACTGTCGGAACTGGCGGCAAGCCGCTCTTGGAACCACACGTTCGTCCCCTTGTATCGCGGATATGCCCATTACGCCGAACTCGCGAAAAGGTCTGCGGACCTTTATTCTCCGGCGACGAAATAGTGCAACGTGCCGTCTTTCCCGATACCAACACGATAAAACAACCAGATACCGTACGATTCCATCTCCGCAAAATCACCAGCGGTGATGAGGCGATACATCTCGATCTTTTGTTCCTTCGTCAGTTCCTTGAACGGGTAATGAGCAAAGTACGGCCAGATGTACATTTCCTGCGGCGTACCGACATCGACATGCGCATATCCAGCACTCAAGGTGTCCGCAAGGATGGCCAAAATTTCAAGGCCATCTGGATCACCGGAGCTCTCTTTCAAAAACTCAATAGGGTCACCGCTCTCAGTAAGCGACAATGTTGGTGGAACTTCATTACTTTCAAGCACCATGCGCAGCCGCTCGAAGTCTCCCAGGACAGCTGCTTCATAAAGTTGAGATCGCATCCGAGCGACAAGCGGTGGCAGGTCGTCGTCGCCATAGTGCACTTCGGGCACTTCTGTTATGACAGGTGGCGCGATGGTGGTTTGCTCGGCAGTATCCAGGGGGCCCTCGAGCGCCTCAAGTTCGTCTTGTGTATCAATTGTGAGAGGTTGGCTGTCGTCTGTCGGCACCGGAGAGATGCGGATGGTATCTGTTCGCACTGTCTTCGCGTGTGCCGAGCCAAGCACGAGCACCATCGAAAGGACCAGCCAGAGAAATGTGCGTGTCATTTTCAAGTCTCCGGTGATTGGATACCCACGTTACCTATCCATACACTTAAATACAGTAATTTGGCCACCTAGAATTCAGCGCAACGGGTGCGCACTGGCTCCCAGGATGAAATTTTGTTGTTTAATCTGAGTTATTTGGCAATCGGCGTCGGCATTGGTTTGATCACGAGTATTCCAGTTGGCCCGGTGAACGTGATGGCCATACGCCATGCGGTGCAAGGTGGCGTTCTGGCCGGTGTGTTTGTGGGCGCGGGTGCTGCTCTTGCTGACGTTATTTACGCAAGTGTCGCTGTTCTGAGCGTGTCTGCCGTGACCGGTTTCATCAATGGGCAGGAGGCATTTATCAAACTCGCAGGTGCCGTTTTGCTGATAGGGTTCGGCGGCTATGTGATCAAGTTTGCTCCAAACCCGGAACGCCAGTCTCAACCTCCATCGAAAGGTCGGGTGGCCGCAGATATTTTGGCTGCCTTTGCGATGACGATCACCAATCCAGGTGCCATCCTCGGGTTTGTTGCCATAATTGGTGGATTGGGGAGTTGGCGGCCAGAGGCGGGGGATCGTGCAGGAGAAACTTCATTGATCCTGGGCGTTGCGCTGGGGGCCTTGCTGTGGTGGGTGTTTATCTCATCTTTGATGAGCCACGTGAGCGGCTTTGTTCAAAGCAAATGGCTGGGACGTGCAAATCTATTGTCTGGATTGGTCCTGCTCGCTTTCGGAGCAGGTGTGATGATCAACCTGTGTCTATCCTATCTGCTTTGAAGCTGATGGGCCGGTCGTAGGTCTATATGTCCACCGTGAACGCTACTGCAAGATCCGATTCACGGTGTAGTCGCCGCGCTGGATACGATCAGGCAGACCTTCTGCGAGTTTCGCAACAGCGTCTTCGCCATAGGTTGCAACAAGATCAGCAAGCGCTGTGAACATCGCCGCATGTGCAACGGCGTCCGCATCGACGCCATTGGCAATGGCCTCAGCCCAGGCATCTGAAATAAATGTCAACGCTGCACGACGGACATCTTCGTCTTCCGCATACTCTGTTTCCATTGCCGCATCCGCGTAATCGTCGTTTATCATCGCACCCTTACCAGCTGACCAAAACGATTTTCGAACTCAAAAACCAATTGGCGAAAATGAGAAATTCTCGAATCTCTTGTCTGGAATCCTAACACGGCAAACTGGGGTGCGGCAGGAGATGAACGAATTCTTAACGCTCACCCACAAATTAAATTTTCGCGTTTAATTTTATATTCGGACCTGAATCGCGTGAAACTGGCAGTTAGCTGCGGTTCAACGACCGTAGCGGCTGGCCACATTACGGATAAGCTCTTGGCCTTCAAGTATATATTGTTCCATTGCGATACGCGCGGAAGGGCTGCAGCTTTGGTACACAGAGGCGAAACCCCTATACCCTTGATTGAATCTTTCTACGAATCGCCGCCGCCTTGGACCGTCGATCGTTTCTGCATCCAGGAAGTCTTCCATCTGCGTGCGCCAGTCAGGAATATCATCTGCGCCGCAGAGCGGGCGCAGGAAATGAAGTGCTCCCAGGATCTCAGATACCCGCATCACTTGCGTTTCGTAAGGCGGTGCGTCACGGCTGGATTGTGCAATCGCTGTGACTGGTGCCATAAACAGCAGTGAAACGAGCACCATCAGAGGCAGCCGTGAGGATATGAAAGATGTCCGGTTCATGCCCTGATCATGCGCGCAGGCCAAAGCAAGGGCAAGTCTTGGAACCGCGATATGCAGCGTATTTATTGCCGGGCCAGCGAGTTAAACAGACGGGCTACCCGTTCTGAAGTTCCGGGTGTTGTTTGCAAGGTCTCGATGCTCTGATTGGGGAGCCAGATCGCATCAATGGCGTCGTCGCCTTTCTCCAGCGTACCAGTGTCATACTCTCCAGCAAAAACACACAGGACAAAGTGACTTTCGACCAAGCCCTCGTCATTGCGTTGGATGCTGTCAAAGGTCTCGAAATGAACGATGTTTTTTGCGCTGAGGTCGGTCTCTTCCAGTAGCTCTCTGCGGGCCGCCTCAATGAGGGGCTCACCGAGGTGCACCATGCCGCCTGGAAGACTCCAGAAACCCTTGAAAGGGGCATTTCCGCGCTTGATCAGGACAATATCCTGACCCCGGTAAAGCAGCACACTGACCCCTACAAGTGGCGTTGAGGGGAAAAGACGAGACGATGACATCACGATCCCAGACTTGAGCGAGATTAGATGAGAAAGGAGAGAAAAAGCGTAGCCGCGAATGCAGGCTTACGCAAACATTGCGTCGATCTCGGCCTGGGCTTCGTCGCCTTCACCACGTTCCGAATCAACTGCGACACCGTGAATCACGCCACTGGCACGTGAGATGATCGGCTTGATCTGATTGGTCGCAAAGTCGGCAATTTCAAACGCGACATCTGCCGGATTATCAGCATTCTGCAGTTTCGACTGCATATAGACAACTGCACCGTCAGCCTCTCGGATACAGGTTTCAAGCGCTGTTCGAAGATGTTCAGGGGCGGCGTGGTAGGCCAGAATGGCGAGTTGCTTGTCAGTGAACGTGGAGCTCTGAAAATGGCTCTCATAGTCCATCGGTTGCCATTCAAGCACATCTGCGGAACAGTCAGGCATGGCGGGAAGCATCTCAAGAAGCATGATGACTTCGTTGAAATGGTTGAGATAGTCTGTCGCCAAGCCGGTACTTGGGTTTATGTTCGCTGCTTCCAGTTTGGTCGCGGCAAGCGGGCCGACACCTAAAACTGGATTTTCGCCTTTCATAATGTCCCCCCGGTTGATGACTGTACATTGCAATCTAACCGGTGTTTGTTGCTAATTGCCTAACTTAAGAGCAGGTATGTTTTATGTGTGGTCGCTTTACTTTGACGACGGCGTCAGACGCAGTGAGGGCGTTTTTTAGCTACACGGATGTTGAGCCTTTCCCTGCAAGGTACAACATTGCGCCCACCCAGCCTGTGATGATTGTTCGCACTCAAAGCACCGTAAGGCAAAGCGCGCTGGTGAGGTGGGGCTTTCTACCGTCCTGGGTCAAGGATCCCGGCGAGTTTAGCCTCTTGATCAACGCAAGATCTGAGACTGCCGCAACCAAGCCGTCCTTTAAGAGCGCCATGAAACACCGCCGTTGCCTGTTTCCGGTTTCCGGCTACTACGAATGGCTCCGGACACCGGAAGGCAAGCAGCCTTATTACATTTCACCGGCTGATGGCGGCGTTATGGGGGTGGCAGGCCTTTGGGAGACCTGGTGTGACCCAGATGGTGGTGATATCGACACGGCGCTCTTGATGACGACACCGGCCAACAGGCAGCTGTCGATCATTCATCACCGGATGCCGGCAATCATTCGGCCAGAAGATTTTGATGTGTGGTTGGATACCGGTAATCCGAGGCAGGCGGATGCACGCTCTCTGCTCAGGCCATTTGAGGATGGTTTTTTAAACGCGGTCCCTGTATCTACACGCGTGAATAACGCCGCGTTTGACGACAGCCAGCTGATAGAACCCATTCCATTGGAAGAGTGTATTGCAGTGCCGAAGCCGTCTGCAAAAGCGAGTACCGCAACAAAACCGAAAAGCAGTGCGCAGCTCGACCTCTTCTGAGGGTCTTTAAGCGCGGCGCCTGCTTCAACTGGCAGCTATCATGACTGAAATAGACGAGGACGCGCTGGCCGAGGCCTACAACAAGGGTCTTGAGTTGGAAAAGTCAGGTGATGTGGACGGAGCCGTCACCGCCTATCGAACGGCCTTGGAACTTGATCCATCTGATCCAGGTGGGGTGAGCATCAGACTTGCTGCGATGGGTCGCGGGGAGGTGCCTGCAACAATGCCCGAGGCCTATGTCGCGACCTTGTTCGATCAACACGCTGATGTGTTTGACGAGATTCTGGTCGATCAGCTCGGATATTGCGTACCTCTGCTACTGCGCGAGAAGGTTCGTCAACTCGGCCTGACCACTTTCAATGCTTTCCTTGACTTGGGGTGCGGCACCGGTTTGACCGGACTGGCGTTTTCAGACTGCACAGGTCACCGCACTGGTGTCGACCTGTCAGAGCGCATCGTCGAGCTGGCATACGATCGTGAGATTTACGACGACCTGTATGTCGGTGAGGCCGTCGCGTTCCTTGAGGAGTTTGAGGACGAGGACGGGAATGTGCCGAGCTGGGACTTTATTGCAGCGACAGATGTCTTCCCGTATCTGGGCGATATTGAGCCAATCGTTGCTGCTGCAGCCAAACGTCTCAACGAGAAAGGCTATTTTGCATTCTCAACCGAAACGCTGTCCGATGAACAGCTGGACGGCCTCGATTTCAAGGTGGGCAAGAAACAAAGATTTGCTCAGGCCGGGTCATATGTCGACCGGGTGCTCGGTGCACATGGGTTTCAGGTTCTGGCGAAGGATGACATCACTGTCAGACTGGAAGACGGTGAGCCTGTCCCTGGTCACATGGTGGTTGCTCAACTCGTTTAGGTGATCAAGAGGTGCGCGTCCGGTGGCCACGTTTCAGACACCTCGAAAGCGGGTACCTGAAACGCATAGAGGGCGCACCTAGACCTAGTCCTATCCAAGAATGATGCGCTTGAGCAGTGTCAGCTCCTTGTTCAGCGCCTTGTCTTCCTGAGATTGCGCTTCGATCTTTCGAACTGCATGCAACACGGTCGTGTGATCTCGGCCGCCGAATTTCTTGCCGATTTCCGGTAAGGAGCGGGGCGTCATTGATTTGGCAAGATACATTGCAATCTGGCGCGGCAGAGACAGGTTACGCGCTCTGCACGCAGAAAGCAGGTCCGTCTTGCTGAGATTGAAATGCTTGCAAACCACATTTTGGATGTCATCGATTTTGATGGTCCGATTTTCACGCGCACTGATGAGGTCGCTCAGGATTTTGTCTGCCAGGAACCGGGTAATGGCCTGAGACGTAAGTTGATGGTGGGCGACAAGGCGATTGATCGCCCCTTCCAGATCGCGCCCACACGATGAAATGCGGCTCGCTATGTAGGTCATGACATCTGCCGGAATATCAAAAGTCGGCAGCGAGGCTTGGGCAGTCTTTAGGCGCGTTTCCAGAATTTTGCGCCTTAGCTGGAAATCAAGCGGCTGGATTGAGATCACGGTACCCTGATTGAGGAGCTCCCGCAGGGGCGTCTCGACAGTCTCCAGAGAATGCGGTGGTCGATCCGAGGCCAGTACGATGCGTTGGACTGGCGTGATAAGCGCCAGCAACGTTGCGGAAAATTCGGTGCGAGCCTGTTTGCCGTGTAAGAATTGCAAGTCATCGATCAGCATCAAGTCGATGCTCTCCAAAGCATGACGGAGTGCGGCAGAGGAATTCGACTGCAAGGCAGGCACGAGCTGATACATGAAATGCTCTGCTGTGAGATAGCAAACTCGCTGTCCCTCTGCCTGCGCGGTTCGTGCAATGGCTTGCAGCAGATGCGTCTTGCCGTGGCCAACACCGGCGTGCAGATACATAAGACCGGTGCCGGTCACGACGCCTTGCGCAAATTGCTTGGCAACGGTTTGGGCGCGCTGGTTGGGAGCGCCAGGCACGAAATTGTCCATCGAGAATTTCGGGCTGAGCGGAGCACCGCGCAAAACCTCGCTCAGAGAGTCAGTGCCCGTATGCTGCTGCTTGGCATGAGGCATTGCGTCCGCATCGGCGCTTGAGTGCTGTCCAGAGTGCGCGGTGTGCGGCAAGCCGTGTCTGTTGCTTGTGCTGCATGGCATGGCAGCACCATTCGCGCCGGCAAGCGAGCGAGTGAGAGCTTTCGGTGTGATGACGTTCCGAGGACGTGTCGCGCTGCGAACCGTTACTTCAACATGCCGGATGCTGCGATCTTCCTCTTTCCAAAAGCTGGTCAGGCTCTTTTGATAATTTGATTGGATCCAATGCTTCAGAAATCGGGTTGGAACAGACAGTCGGACAGTGCCATTGGTTTTTTCTTCAACGATGACGCCACCAAACCAGTTTGAGAATGCATCTTCACCCAGTTCAGCCGTCAGACTCTTTTTGACACGGTCCCATGGGTCGGACCTCGCGATTGCTTGCACTTGCATTGTTCGCCTCCAATGACGCCAGCGGTTTTGTTCCGCTTTGTGACGCGGTGCCCCTCCGCGTGTTTTGGAAAAATTCCTGTCCAGATTTTTCCCTTGAGGAAGAAAAAATTCTGAAAGGTCTATCAAGATTTGATCGGGGAATTTTCTCGATCTTTTTAGCTCTCCAACTACTGATTTTTCTTTGTTGTAATGAGAACCAGATGGGTCGATGAGAAAATGGTTGGTTTCTGCTCGCCTCTCTCCTGAATGACTTATTCGTGAATTGAAGGTTAATAGATATACTTTAGATTGATTCCAGTGAAATGTGTGAAATTGAAATCCTGATCACTAAAAATTGTTGATCTTTTTTCGGACCCTACGGAAAGCCTGCTTCAGGCCGCTTGAAAAGTGATCTGAAGCCCCGCGCGCAGATCGCAAAAGCCTAGTAAAAACAGTGGGGTTATGGCGGAAAAAGGCAGCAGAAGTCCGGGTTTGGAGTGATGAAACTCTCTTCCGAGATGCCTTTGCAACTCAACCCAAGCCTGTGGATCAGTGTTGGAATTTTGCCAAATCAGCTGGAAAAGCGTCTTTGCAATTATAGTCAGCCACCTAATAAAGCGCGTCAGAGCAGAACGTCGCGCTGAGACGGTGAGATATGATTCGTAGCCTTAAAAGCATTTGAGCCCGGCACTTCTGCCAGGCTCAAACGAGTAACGGTTCAAAGCGGTTTTCTTTAGAGAACGCGACCGGGGTTCAAGAGCCCCTTGGGGTCAAAAGCCGTCTTGATCCGTTTCATCAAATCGAGCTCGAGTTCGCTTTTCACTTCTGTCAGCAGTTCGCGCTTAAGGCGACCAATCCCATGTTCTGCTGAAATGGAACCGTTGAACTCATGAACGATGCCGTGAACGATTTCGTTCATGGCATCCCATTTGGCCAGATAGTCGGCCTTGTCTGCGCCCACCGGTTGGCTGACGTTAAAATGGATGTTGCCATCCCCAAAGTGTCCGAACGGCACGGGGCGGCATCCTGGGACAAACTCCTGAACAGCCGCGATCGCCCGGTTAAGGAAGTCTGGAATGCTTGCCACGGGGACGGAAACGTCATGCTTGATGGAGCCGCCTTCTTCTTTTTGCACTTCAGACATGCCATGGCGGATGTGCCAGAAGTCCTGCACCTGTTGCAGGGACTGCGTGAACGCTGCGTCCGTGACGACTTCGGCCTCGAAAGCTTCGCCAAGGATGCTCTCCAAGAGGTCGCGTACCGGGAACGCCTCCGTGCCGCTCGAAAGCTCCATCAACACATACCAGGGGTGCGGGCTCTCTAGCGGGTCACGGGCGCCATTGAGATGGGTGGTGCAGAATTCTATCCCCACCCGTGGCATGATTTCGAAGCCGGTGAGGATCGGACCTGCCTGTGCTTTTGCCATCGAAAACAGCTTCAATGCATCCTGCGGCGACTCAAGGCCGATGAATGCGGCTTCAAGCTTCTTCGGTTTGGGGAAAAGTTTAAGACTGGCGCCGGTAATTATGCCTAACGTTCCCTCACCGCCGATAAATAATTGTTTCAAATCGTAACCAGTATTGTCCTTCCGAAGGCTCCTTAAACCGTTCCAGATGTCGCCATTCGGAAGCACAACTTCGAGCCCCAAAACCAGATCTCGGGTGTTGCCATATGCCAGTACAGCGGTACCGCCAGCGTTGGTGGAAATGTTCCCGCCGATTTGGCAGGAGCCCTGTGCACCCAGTGAAAGAGGGAAGAGACGGTCTACTGCATCGGCTTCATTTTGGAGCGTCTCGAGCACCACGCCACTGTCTACTGTGATGGTGAAACCGTCGGCATCCACGGATCGGACCTTGTTCATGCGCTTCAGTGAAACGACGATTTCTTCCCCGGTTTCTAAGGGAATTTGCCCCCCTACGAGTCCTGTGTTGCCGCCTTGGGGAACAATCTTGATGTCCTGCTCATAGGCGTATTTCAGCACTGCGCTGACCTCATCGGTGGAACCAGGCAAGAGCACCATCGGTGTCGCGCCCTGGTAGAGGTCGCGCCACTCTGTGAGGTAGGGAGCCATGTCGGTTTCGGAGGTTAGAACATTAGCTGCTCCGATTAGCTTTGCAAAATTCTCATCGTGAGACACATGCGCCATGAACTAAAATCCTCGTTTCTATTTGTGGCAAATTTGCCGACAACATAGTCGGATGTTTTCGTCTCGTCGACGTCTCATTCTCATTCGGGCATCTTGAAGCCCGTGGGGGGGTATGTCATAGGAAGCCAGCGCCCAATGTGGCGCGCCTAGGTAGAGTCCTCTGGAGAAAACGATGGCGGAAGCGCGCGGATTAATGAACGGCAAACGCGGCCTTATTATGGGTGTTGCAAACAACAAGTCTATTGCTTGGGGTATTGCGAAGGCTTTGAGCGATGCCGGTGCAGAACTGGCGCTGACCTATCAGGGAGATGCGCTTAAGAAGCGTGTTGAACCACTTGCAGAGCAGCTGGGCGCAATTGTTGCTGGCCATTGCGATGTGACAGAGGGCGAAACCATCGACGCGGTTTTTGACCTCCTTGAAGAAAAGTGGGGCAAGATCGATTTTGTCGTTCATGCGGTGGCATTCTCCGACAAGTCAGAGCTCACTGGGCGTTTCGTTGAAACATCCTCTGAGAACTTTGCCCGCACAATGGATATTTCCTGTTACTCGCTCACAGCCGTTACCCAGCGTGCCGAGAAGCTGATGACAGATGGCGGCTCGATCTTGACGCTCACCTACTACGGTGCAGAGAAGGTCATGCCGCACTACAACGTTATGGGTGTTGCCAAGGCGGCGCTTGAAACCAGCGTGAAGTATTTGGCGATGGACCTGGGTCCTCAAAACATTCGGGTTAATGCGATTTCCGCCGGTCCTATCAAGACACTGGCTGCTTCTGGCATCGGTGACTTCCGCTATATTCTCAAATGGAACGAGTATAACTCTCCGCTGCGCCGGACCGTGACCATTGAAGAAGTGGGCGACAGCGCATTGTTCCTTCTGTCGGACATGGGGCGCGGTGTCACTGGAGAAATCCAGCATGTTGACTGCGGTTACAACATTGTCGGCATGAAGGCCGTTGATGCCCCGGACATTTCAGTCGTCAAGGACTGATCAGATTTTAGAACGGTCGGCTTTGCCGACCGTTTTTTTGTTTGTGTTGAGCTTCCTGTAAGCTGTCAGTTGATTCCTTTCGGCGCTGCTGATTTCCAACAGTGTCCGCGTATTGCTAATGACTGACAGGACACGCCTCATATGACTGCAAGCCGCAGCCCGTCTTCTCCTGATTTTCTGATTTTTATTCGACACGGTCAGACCGACTGGAACGCAGAACTGCGTCTCCAGGGACAAAGGGATATACCGCTCAACAGTCTGGGAGAAAGTCAGGCGTTTTCGAATGGTCAACGTCTTGGCGCCTATCTGAACCACGAGGGCCTGTCACCGGCCGCTTTTCGATTTGTGGCCTCTCCACTTGGCCGGACGCGCAAGACGATGGATCTACTGCGCGCAGGCATGGGGGTGTCGGATGGGGAGTATCACCTGGAACCAAAGCTCAGAGAGTTGACCTTTGGCGACTGGGAAGGGTTCACAACTGAGGAGCTAAAGCAGACATCCCCTGATCTGGTGGCAGCGCGCTACGACGATAAGTGGGGGTTTGTTCCACCCAATGGTGAGAGCTATGCGATGTTGTCTGAGCGAATTTCCCAGTGGATTGAAACAGTCTCTGAACCAACGATAGTCGTGGCTCATGGGGGTGTTTTTCGAGCCCTTCGAGGGCTATTGGAGAACATCGATACCGCAGACGTTCCGATGTTGGATACGCCGCAGGATAAGGTCTTTGTCTGGCGCCAAGGTGCTTTCACAACGATCTGACACCCTCACCAATGGCGCCCAGTCCTTTGTTTTGCTGCCAAAGAACGCTTTGGAAGCGCCCAAGGCTTGAGATATTGGCATTCTTGCCGTATCGCTTGCGTCCAGAAAATTCGCCAATAGGCATCTGTTCCTTGGAAGGCCAATCATGTCGCACAACACATTCGGGCATCTGTTTCGCGTAACAACATGGGGTGAAAGCCATGGGCCAGCGATTGGCTGTGTGGTTGATGGTTGCCCTCCAATGTTGCCGATCACTACTGAAGAAATTCAGGCATTCATGGATCTGCGCAAACCGGGGCAGTCGCGGCACACGACCCAGCGGCGTGAGCCCGACGCAGTCAAGATCCTGTCCGGCGTGATGACCGATGAAGATGGCATTCAAAAAACCACAGGTACCCCGATTTCATTGATGGTCGAGAACACCGATCAGCGTTCAAAAGACTACTCTGAGATCAAGGACCGATACCGGCCGGGCCATGCTGATTACACTTATGATGAGAAGTATGGCATTCGCGATTACCGCGGCGGCGGTCGTTCATCCGCCCGTGAAACCGCAATGCGCGTTGCGGCCGGAGCCGTTGCTCGCAAGGTCATCGAAGGCGTGAGCGTACGCGCCGCATTGGTGCAAATTGGACCACACAAGATTGACCGCTCCAATTGGGATTGGGCTCAGGTCTCTGAAAATCCGTTCTTTTGTCCTGATCCAGTCGCGGCAAAACTTTGGGAAACCTATCTCGATGGCGTGCGCAAGGCAGGGAGTTCGGTTGGGGCTGTCGTGGAAGTGATCGCCGAAGGTGTTCCGGTGGGCTGGGGGGCCCCGATCTACGGCAAGCTTGATACCGAAATTGCTGCTGCGCTTATGTCGATCAATGCCGTCAAGGGTGTTGAAATTGGTAACGGTTTTGGAGCTGCGGAGCTTTCAGGTGAAGAAAATGCTGATGAAGTTCGCATCGGTCCTGACGGCAAGCCGAAGTTCCTCACCAACAACGCAGGGGGGATCCTGGGCGGTATTTCCAACGGGGATGCTGTCGTAGCCCGCTTTGCGGTCAAGCCAAC
>JABXHV010000068.1 GCA_013373445.1 Paracoccaceae bacterium
CATGCGGTTGGCATGTACGGTCCGCGCGGAGCCGGCATTTGCGAACGCGAAGGTGTCATGGACCGGATCGACATCATTGAAGGAACGATGGCCAAAGCCTTTGGTGTCATGGGCGGCTACATCGCAGCGGACCAGGCAATCGTAGATGCCGTGCGCTCTTATGCGCCTGGCTTCATCTTCACCACTGCCATCCCCCCAGGACTTGCGGCCGCGGCGGCAACCTCAATTCGGCATCTGAAGACCTCTCAGGAAGAGCGCGCTGGCCAGCAGCGCCAGGCACAGCGCACCAAGGACAAGCTGCGTACTGCGGGTTTGCCAGTCATGTCTTCAGAAACACATATTGTCCCAGTGCTGGTTGCCAATCCTGAACTGTGCAAGCAGGCGAGCGACATGCTGCTGGATCGCCATGGAATCTACATCCAACCGATCAACTACCCGACAGTGCCGCGCGGAACCGAACGGCTGCGCATCACGCCAACACCTTTGCATGATGACGAGCTGATCGACCGGCTTTGCGCGGCGATGATCGACGTTTGGGAAACGCTTGGCCTGCCGAAGGGCATTGTCGACAAGGATTGCAACATCGTAGACGCCAACGGCGAACGCGTAGACGCTATTTTGGCGAGTGGTGCTGGCGGCTGAAGGTCAAAAGTTTTTTGCTTTTACAGCCCAACCGAAAACATGAATTGTAAAAAACAAAGCGCCTGAAGATCGCAATGATCTTCAGGCGCAAGTCGATTTCAATGGTTAGAAACACACGGATGCGTTAGCCGGCAAGCACTATCCTGACTAGATCGGCTGCATTGCGTGCACCAAGTTTTTCCATGATCCGCGCCCGATGCACCTCTACCGTCCGAGAGCTGATCCCCAAGGTTTCAGCAACTTCCTTGTTGGAAGCCCCAGAAGTAATCTCCTTGAGAACCTCACGTTCGCGGTTTGTCAGCAAATCCGCTCCAGCAAAGTTTCGCAGTTCATCTTTTGAATTCTGGCTCATTGCAGAGATACCGTCGGTGATCCGCTCAATGACCCTTTCTGCAGTAAACGGTTTTTCGATGAAGTCATAAGCGCCATTCCGGATCGCCTCAACCGCAAGAGGGATGTCCCCCTGCCCGGAAATCATAAAAATCGGCGCTGGGTATTTGACTGCATTCAGCTCTTTCAAGACGTCTATTCCGGATCGGCCCGGCATGTGGACATCGAGCAAGACACAAGCTGGTTTCTTCAGCTGGGCAGTATCAACAAATGCATCGCCGTCCTTGAACGTCTCAACTTCAAAGCCTTCCAGACTAAAAACTACTGAAAGCGCATCACGTATCGCTGGATCGTCATCGACTATGTAGATGGACTTTGCGTCATTCATTGGTGGTCTCCTTAAAAATGGGGCTAATCAAGCTTTTTGCTTTTTTTGCTTTTTCAGTCTTCGAGCTCAGGCCACCTCTCTCTTGGCAGAATGAGAACAAATAGTGCCCCTCTCCCTAAACTGCGGTCGTGCCGAAAGCAGCGATTGCAGAAGGGATGAGGATTCCAGATCGCTGGTAGAACGATCCGCAAACAGATTGGAAGTCGAGGAAGAGATCGATGCATAGGTCACATCACAGGAACGACCTGCATGAGTTCGTTCGGCGAAAGCGTTTGCCGGCTGCCCTAGGGAAACAAATGCGTCGGCACAAACATTCCCAAACAGACGTACGAGACGAGCTCGATGCGCCACTTGTCCGGGGATACAACCCAATGTTTTGCTCTGTTTCATCTTCGCTCACTACGCAGAGTAATGCAAATACTGAACGTCTCTGGACTTATACCTATTACGTATATTTACAACCAATTCAATAAGCTGGATACATTTTTTCTTATTTATCTTTGGAAATTGAATTTCTCTTTAAATATCATAAAATTACAACTCCGATTAAAGCAATAAAATAGAATCGATACTTAAAATTTCGCAAGTTAAATTATCGATACTTTATTTTTTATAACTAACTCTTGGTAAACTTAAGCTTCAACCCGAACTTCAACTTCCTAAGTAGTGCATGGTAATTGATCTTTGGTGTGCTCGCGCACGATGCTCAACCACATAGACCGCCTGCCAAGTCCCCAGATCAAGCCGAGCGTTCACAACCGGAACCTGCAACGAAACCCCGCACAGGACAGTCTTGATGTGCGCGGGCATATCATCAGCACCCTCCATCGCATGGCGGTAGGCCACGTTCTGAGGCGCCAATCGATCCAATGCATCCACAATATCTGCTTG
Source organism: Paracoccaceae bacterium (assembly GCA_013373445.1). Classification (GTDB taxonomy): domain Bacteria; phylum Pseudomonadota; class Alphaproteobacteria; order Rhizobiales; family Stappiaceae; genus Roseibium. The sequence continues at coordinate 2,252 of JABXHV010000068.1, forward strand.
CACATCCGGGTCAGTGTTCTCCTGAATCGTCAGCGACGCCGACGTGTGACACAGAAACAATGTCAAGAGACCGTCACGCACCTGGTTTTCGCTGAGCCAATGATTGAGCCCATCGGTAATAGCGACAAATCCGTCACCTCTGGTTGAGACCATCATGCGCCCCATCACTTGCTGTAGAGCACCTGTCTCGCTTTCCAACGTCCACGTTCCAAACTCGCTTGCCATGCCCTAAGCCTCCAAATTCTCACACCGCAGCTACTCACAGAGATTTTGCCTTACCCAACAGGGATGCGAAACAGAAACAATTTCAAACACCTACCGCAAAGGCAATACCTAAATTGGAGGAACGCTATACTTTGTAAAATGTTCGCTCCTGTGCAGCGCTCTTTTATTTTCGCAGCATAACTGCCATAGACAGAAAGTATCTCTGCAACTCAAGTGAAGCCACTTCATAGTACCCTTAATCTGGACACCACGTATGCGCGCGCAGGAAACTCTTTTTTCCGCAATTTACCCTTGGGAATGTGACATCAATGACGCTCTTTCAATCGACCGTTACTTTGAAAGGTTCGACGAAGCAGACCGTCAGTTTCGCCTGATCAGCAATCTAACCGAGACAACAGTTGGACAGCGCCGCGTTCGGATCGCGCGTATTCACAACCACTTAAAACCGCACGACTTGGTGTCATTGCATTCATACATCGCATTTGACGGCCCATTCATGATGACGGTCGTTCATGAAATGCGACATGCCCAAAATGACATTCTTTGCGCCACTGTCATTGACGGGTTCCAGCCAAATACGAATGCCGTGACGGACGTGCGCAAACGTTTCGACGCCTTCCAAGGCCGTCTCGACAAGATTTCCATACCGACGCTTCTGGACATAGCTGCATCGCATTCCAAGTCGTCGATGGATTCTCTCATGAGCATGGGAACGAGAATTTGTTTTCGTGGAACGGTTTTTCCGCGGGATGTGGGACCAGAGGGAACTGCTGGCGACCAACTTGTTGTTCACGCATTTTCACAGGCAACCGAACATCTCCTCCTGCAGGAAGGGGTTGAAGCCAACGCCTCAAAAGGAGACCAGTTTGGGGGCACACCGTTGCAGGAAATGAAACTCACCTGGGTCAGCCCCTTAAAGGCTGGAGATGTCTTTCTGGTCATGAGCGCTTTGCACCATCAGAAAACTGGGCCGGATCTTTTTCGGCATCACCTTTTCGAAGCTCGCACGAAGCGGACAATTGCCATTTGCGAGTCCAGAAAGAACGAAAGCACCAGAGCCCCACGTGATGCAGAGTCATCCGAAGTCGAAGACCTCGCATTCAGCCTGGAGACAGTATTCCCAAACGGCAAGCCGAAACGCAATGCGCTCTTCGACCTTTAGCCTTCGGTCGGATCCGTGAGATCGTTCTGAAGATCTTTGACGAAGCCAAAGAACCGACGCATTGCGTCCTGAGAGAAGTCAAGAAACCGTTCGAACTGTTGTTCATCTTGGTCTGTCAGCTGTGGCACAGATTGAGGAGGCGGAGCAACGTGGCTTTCTTGCTCCTTTTTGTGAGCAGATCTACTCTTATCTTCTTTGGCCAACTGGTCGGGAGCCTTTTCAGAAGCGCCATCGGTTCCAGGAACGATTGCCTGCTTATCAGGTTTGGCCCGCGCGATTTCCAGCGCTTGCTCAAGCTGCTTGATTTCGCTTCTTGCAGAAGCCAAGTCTCCGGACAGGCGATCGATCTCCAGCTCATACGCGCGCTCAGCCTGAGGCACCGGCTGACACCTCCAAAGCGCGTTGAGTTTCCGGCAAACCGTCACGTCACCTGTCTCACGGTCGACGCGCATGAGATCACCTTCAACCAGCGCAAGCGAGAACTTCTCTGTATCTCTGACCTGCGCTGAGCTCTGATCTTCGGCCCAAGCGGGCGACAAACCATGGGAACTGAGAACAACAATTGAGCTTGCCAAGCACAACAAGATACCTGCTTTTAATTTTGCACAGCACAGCGCATTGTTTGGTTTAAACAAGGTCATCTTGATTTCTCCTTGGCTCAGAGTGGAAACGCCAGCTAGTTTAAAGCATCAATCAACGGGAGCATCCACGCGCTCTTCTAACGTGCCTTACTGACAATTCCACGAAAGCTCACCCTCTTTCCCCAGTGATCTCTCATTCATCCGCAATAATCTTTTTGGCTGCACCTGCGCCCATCTTCCGCTCGCCAAGCGCTGAGCTGAAGACTTCTGATATTCAAAGTCCGTGAAACCCCTGCCGTCCACTCGCCAAGGCATCTTCAAGCAGGTCCAGACGGTCCTGCCCCCAAAACGGTTCGCCATTCAGCACATAGCAAGGTGATCCGATGACACCGCTCTCAATTGCCTTGCGAGCGTTGAGGGCATACTGCTCCTGGGCGGCCGGCTCTTGTGCGGCATTCAGGACGTAGTCCGGGTCAGCACCCAACTTTTCCAGGATCTCTGCCAACACCTCATCTTCTGCAATGTTCCGTTCGCTTACCCAGATCGCGCGAAAGACGGCGTCGGAGAACTCCAGAGCGGGACCCTCCATGTCAGCCAGAACAATTGCGCAGCAATCGGCAAGCGACGGATTGGTGGGAAAAAACTTCGGCCTGAAGACCAGCGGCAACCCTCTACGTCGTTGCCATCTTTGCATTTCGATAAACCGGTAGGCTTGTCGAGCAGGATGACGCTTACCAAGTGGCAAGCCGCCAGTTTCTTCAAACACGCCGCCCAAGTTGACCGGACGAGGGCGAATGACCGCGCCGTGTTTTTCAGCAACTTCCTGAAAGAGCTGATGCCCCAAATACGCCCAAGGTGACATGTGCGTGTAAAAATACTCAATGACAGCCATCAGTCCCTCATCGTGAATCAAGGTGCACAACTCGTTCTTTTCGCAAAGACAGTTCGCACCTAGAACCTGTCAAACTCATTAAACAGTGCACCTCGCAAAGCGCCGATGCAACTCAAGAGTTTACAAATACAAGACAAGTTTTGCGCAATTGGACGTCAGCTCAAGTAGACCAAGCAGCGGAGTCACAACAGGGTAAATCATCGAATTAGCGACATACAATCAGCGACCTAAAGGGAATTAGACCGTGTTTTGACGTAATTTCATCAGCTTGGTAACATATATCGTGGTTACTCAAGCCCGGAATCGCTGGACGTGTAAGGAAAACACGCCTATACACGCAGCTGAAATGCGCGCCGCACATACGAGTTACTCGTCTTAGAGCTGGCGCCAGACGATCTCCTTTGAAAGATACGAATGACAGACTTTCAAAACGTCTTACCGACGTTAGCGGCCGCACTTAATGATCGCGGTTATGAAAAACTTACACCCGTTCAGCTCAGCGTTCTGAATGATGCCCCGCAAAATGCCGACCTTCTGGTATCGGCGCAGACAGGGTCCGGCAAGACAGTTGCCTTTGGTTTGGCACTGGCGCCGACTCTTCTGGGTGAAGATGATACTTTTGGAGCACCAGGCGCACCAGTTGCCCTGGCGATTGCCCCAACACGCGAACTGGCCCTTCAGGTTAAAGAAGAACTGACTTGGCTTTACGATAAAGCCAAAGCGGTGACTGCGTCCTGCGTCGGCGGAATGGATCCACGTGCAGAGCGTCGTCATCTGACTTCTGGCGTTCACATTGTGGTGGGAACACCCGGCCGTTTGCGCGACCACATTGAACGACGCGCTCTGGACCTTTCCCAGATCAAGGCGATCGTCCTCGATGAAGCTGATGAAATGCTCGATATGGGCTTCCGCGAAGACCTCGAGTTCATTCTCGGCTCCGCGCCGGACAGCCGTAGAACATTGATGTTCTCAGCCACTGTTTCGCGCCCAATCGCGGAACTGGCCAAACGCTTCCAGAATGATGCTGTTCGTCTTTCGACGATCAACACCAAAGAACAGCACGGCGATATTCAGTACATTGCGCACCCCGTTGCACCGAAGGATCGCGAAAATGCGATCATCAACGTGCTGCGCCTGCATGAATCTGAAAAGTCCATTGTGTTTTGTTCAACACGCGAAGCAGTAAACCGCCTTACATCACGTCTTGCGAACCGTGGTTTTGCCATCGTCTCGCTCTCCGGCGAACTGAGCCAGGAGCAGCGTTCCAGCTCCCTGCAGGCGATGAAAGATGGACGTGCCCGTGTTTGCGTTGCGACCGATGTTGCGGCACGCGGTATCGACCTTCCAAATCTGGATCTGGTAATTCATGCCGACTTGCCGACAGGCAAGGAACCGCTCCTGCACCGCTCCGGTCGTACAGGCCGTGCCGGTCGTAAAGGTACATGTGTGCTGATGGTGCCTTTCCCGCGCCGACGCCAGGCAATCCGCCTGCTGTCCATGGCCCGCATCGATGCGAAATGGGTTGGCGCACCGACTGCCGATGAAATTCGTGCCAAGGACCGCGAACGGCTCTTGTCTGATCCAGTGCTGTCAGCACCGGTCGAAGATGAAGAAGCAACCGTCATCAAGGAACTTGCTGAACAGTATAGCGCTGAACAGCTTGCAGCTGCCTTTGTGAAGTTGCGCCAGGCGAAGCTGCCTTCACCTGAAGAGATTGGTGAACTGGGCTCCGAACAGCTGTCCGGCAACGACGTGGGATCACGTCATGGACGCAGTGCAGAAATCTCAGGCAAGTTCGAAGACGGAATCTGGTTCAGCCTGTCGGTTGGTCACAAGCACCGTGCTGATCCGCGCTGGCTGCTGCCAATGATCTGCAAAGCAGGCAATGTAACCAAGCGTGACGTTGGCGCGATCAAGATCTACCAGGGCGTCAGCTACTTCGAGATTTCCGGCAAACTTGGCGAGAGTTTCGCAGGAACCGTCAAGAAGGAAGGTACCGGCGAAAAGAACGTCAACATCAGCCGACTTGATGTGAAGCCTGGCGAACTGCCGACAGCTCCCAAGGAAGAATTTACACCACGTGGTGGACCAAAGGGACGCGGGCGCCGCGGTGATGCACCAGACTACGAAAGCATGGGCCGTGAAGACCGCATGCGTGGTCCGCGCCGTGGACCGAAGAACTTCAGTGCAGGTGAAGGCAAACCGCCAGCACGCGCCAAAAAGCGCCGTCGTTTTGAAGATGACGATGCGCCGGCAACACATCCTGCCTATGAGCCAATGGATCCTAAAGCTGTCGCGCGTGACTTCGACGGTGACAAGCCGCCGCGTTCAAGCAAGCCGAAGGAGGCCCGTGCTGACGGCCCTCGCAAGTTCAAGGGCGCGAAAGCTGGCCCAAAATCCGGCAAACCCAAGAAGGGTGGCAAACCATCGCGCTCTGAACGTAAGAGTGCCAAGGCCAGCAGTTAGTCTTTGCTGAGTTACTGAAGGTTCGGATCCACAGCGGATTTTAAAGGCCCTTAAAGCACACGCTTTCAGGGCCTTTTTTCTTGATCAGAACAGCATCACCTTGATCGTCAGGCAGCCACTTCGTGCCTTAGCTGGTCCAGCATCCGTATGTGCTCTGGGAAAATTCCGCAACAACCACCGACGATCGTTGCGCCTGCCGCAATCCACTCTCTCACATGATATTCATAGGCCTGCGGAGACATATCCGTTCTCACGCCAGTCAATGTGTTGTTGGCGCGGTGACCTTCGCTGATCGGCGTGAAAGCATTTGCGTAAACACCGATGTCACGCTCAACACCAAGCTCGCCCATCACCTCCCTGGCATCAAGCACGGCCTGCAGCATGACTTCTGGACCTGAACAGTTGAAAGAGATTCCGGCGGCATTGCTTTGAAAGACCGCCCGGGCAGCGTCCTTGACAGATACCCCGGATCGCAGCGCAGTAGGCGCATCTTCGTGTTCCAGAAGTGTGAAGGAATACAGACTCTTCTTTCCAGTCTTCGCCACTACTTGATGTATCAACTCGAACTCTTCCAGGCAGCTCAACGTCTCAGCCAACCAAAAGTCGACATAGGGCGTTTGTTCGGCAACCAGCATCTCGACTATCGGAAGCGCTTTTTGTGCGTCAAACAAATCGGGTCGATACGAGCCCAGGACCGGCGGGATGCAGCCTGCGACTTCTACGTTCGGATTGGTTTTGGCGCACTCGCGTGCGATTCCGGCAGCTTTCGCAACAAGTGCCCTGCCCTGTTGCTCGTAGAGTTCCTGCCCCAGATGAAATGGCACACACGAATAGCTATTGACCGTGATTACATCACAGCCAGCGTCAATGAAATGCTGGTGAGCTTTACTCACGTAGTCGGGGCGCTCGAGCAGCGCCTGAGCGCTCCACAGTGGCTGCGAAAATGGCGCACCAATTCTCTGCAGTTCACGGCCAAGCCCGCCATCAAGCAAAGTGAACATGATCAACCTTTATTACTATGATCTGTCAAAATCGATCAGTCGATGACTACACGATGTTTACTGAAAGCGACCGAAGCGCTTCATGACTTCAACCTTGTAGCCATCCGGGTCTGTCACGAAGAAAAAGCGTGCGAAAGGTTTGCCTTCGAACGGGAAATCCCTCAAGTCAGTGACCGCATAACCAAGACCGGCAAGGCGCGCATGTTCTGCGTCAACATCGTCGACTGAAACCGCCAGGTGCCCATATCCGTCGCCCAGATCGTAGTCACCGGTTTTGGAGGCGTTGGTTGTCAGCTCAAGCTCAAAACCTGTTTCCTCATTTGCGAGATAGATCAGGGTGAAGCCGTCAAACGGATACCGCCCAGCCACTTTCAAGTCGAAAGCTTGCTCATAAAAGGCAACAGAGCGCTCTTCGTCCTGAACGCGGATCATGGAGTGGATCATTTTGGCCATGGAAATTCCTTGATAATTTGTCTTGGACGACACCATCGCAAGACACGGAGGGAGGGATCTGCCTACCAGATAGTGACAAAACTGAAAATGCAAAAGATACGACAGAAGCGTTTCAGCTTCTTGTCCCCACAGGGCCTAGCACCTAGGTTAGATTTTCAGGATTGAACGCATACCCATCTGGTGAATGAAGCCACCTGGAGAAAATCGAGCCACTGCCCGTCAACATGAACCAGCCTCTCCTTCCGGAACGATTTCAAGACTGGTTCGATGCCAAGGGCTGGGTTCCTCGCGCGCATCAGTTGGAACTTATCGAGGCCAGTCATAGCAACCAGTCAACGCTCCTGATCGCCCCGACAGGCGCAGGTAAAACGCTCGCCGGATTTTTGCCGAGCCTGATTGAACTGGCCGAGGGGATCGATCCTGCCACAGCCAAGAAACAGCGACGCGGCTTACACACGCTTTACATCTCCCCTTTGAAGGCACTTGCGGTCGACATCGCGCGTAACCTTGAGATGCCTGTCCAGGAAATGGCGCTCGACATCCAGATCGAAACACGCACGGGTGACACGCCATCGCACAAGCGCCAAAGGCAAAAATCAAAGCCACCAGACATTTTACTCACAACGCCTGAGCAGATCGCATTGCTGCTATCTGATCCGTCTGCGCAGGCTCTTTTTTCCTCCCTGCGCACTATTGTGTTGGACGAGTTACACGCGCTTGTCACATCCAAACGAGGAGACCTGCTAGCACTGGGGTTAGCAAGGCTCAAGAAGCTTGCGCCAAACCTAAAGATCATTGGCCTGTCTGCCACAGTCGCAGAGCCTGATGACTTACGGGCCTATATCGTTCCCCAAGACACTTCGGGTGATCCGGCACTCGCTCATCTGGTCGAGGTGAGCGGCGGAGCGCAACCGGATATCTCAATCTTGCAGTCCGGCGAACGCCTTCCCTGGTCCGGTCATTCCGCACGATATGCGCTTGGCGATATTTACGACCTAATCAAAGCTCACCAGGTCTCACTCATTTTCGTCAACACACGTTCTCAGGCAGAGGCCATCTTCCAGGACCTTTGGACGATCAACGATGCCAACCTGCCCATTGCCCTACACCACGGATCTCTGGATGTGGGTCAGAGGCGTAAAGTCGAGGCGGCGATGACCGCAGGCGCATTGCGTGCGGTGGTGGCAACATCCTCGCTCGATATGGGCATCGACTGGGGCGACATCGATCTGGTGATAAACGTTGGCGCGCCCAAGGGTGCCAGCCGATTGGCTCAACGTATTGGTCGTGCCAATCACCGCATGGACGAACCGTCAAAAGCCGTACTGGTTCCCGCCAACCGGTTTGAGGTGCTTGAATGCCAAGCGGCGCTTGAGGCTTCCAGAGACGGCAAACAGGACACGCCGCCACTGCGGAAGGGTGCACTCGATGTTCTTGCGCAGCATCTGCTGGGCCTTGCCTGCGCCGCCCCTATCGATGCTGACACCACATACTCCGAGATCACCTCAGCCCAGAGCTACAAGGGCCTGCCCCGCGAAACATTTGATCAGGTGCTCGATTTCGTCGCAACCGGCGGCTACGCTCTTCGCACCTATGACAGGTATGCCCGGCTTCGCCGCACCGCCGAGGGAACCTGGCGCATTGCCAATCCTGCCGTTGCCCAACAGTACCGGCTGAACGTTGGCACCATCGTAGAAGCGGCCATGTTGAAAGTGAGACTTATCCGGTCCAAAGCCCAGGGACGGCGTACTCCCATCGGCCGAGGAGGAAGGGTCTTGGGTCAAATCGAGGAATGGTTCATCGAGCAACTCGCCCATGGCGACACGTTCATCTTTGGCGGAGAGATCCTGCAGTTCGAGGGTTTGCAGGAAAATGAGGCCTATGTTTCGCGCAGCCGCACCGAGAACCCGAAAATCCCGTCCTACATGGGGGGGAAGTTTCCACTGTCCACATATCTGGCTCAGGGTGTCCGCACGATGTTGGCAACCCCCGCCACATGGGCTGCATTGCCAGATCAGGTGCGTGAGTGGCTGGAACTGCAACAAGTCCATTCGCAGTTACCTGGTGCGCATGGCCTCCTGGTGGAAACCTTTCCGCGGGCCAACAAGCATTACATGGTCTGTTATCCCTTCGAAGGACGACTGGCACATCAGACATTGGGCATGCTTTTGACCAAGCGATTGGAACGTCTGGGCGGCAAGCCAATGGGTTTTGTCGCCAACGACTACGCGCTTGCTATCTGGGGCCTGGGAGATCTCGCCCAGTCCATTGCGTCAAAACGCCTGTCCCTTGATGAACTTTTCGATGAAGACATTCTGGGCGACGATCTGGATGCATGGCTGGCAGAATCCAGTTTGATGAAACGGTCGTTCCGTGATTGCGCTGTTATTTCCGGGCTGATTGAACGACGTCATCCAGGCCAAGAAAAAACCGGCCGCCAAGTCACTTTTTCTTCCGACCTGATCTATGATGTTTTGCGTCAGCATGAACCCGACCACGTTCTTCTTCAAGCAACCTGGAACGATGCTGCACAAGGACTTTTGGATATCTCACGTTTGGGCGAACTTCTTTCCCGCATCAAGGGCCGAATCAAGCATACTCACGTTGATCGTGTATCGCCTTTAGCGGTACCAATTTTGCTGGAGATCGGGCGAGAGCCTGTTTATGGCGAAGCAATGGACAGTATTCTAGACGAAGCCGCATCGGATCTTGTTACGGAGGCAATGGGTCAATGAACCTTCTGCCTGCGCACATGCGTGAGTTTGCAGCCACGCCCGTATGCCACGATATTCAAATCAATGGTGAGACTGTCGGCCTACATGAGAGCGGTGTGCTTTGGTGGCCCGATGCGTCCACACTTGTGGTCTCTGACCTTCATCTAGAAAAGGCGTCCTCTTATGCAAGGCGCGGTTCGATGCTCCCGCCTTATGATACGGAAGCAACACTGGAAAAACTGGCAGCCGTCATTGAAGCCTTTGAACCCTCACGCGTGATTTCGCTCGGTGACAGTTTTCATGATCGTGACGGCGCGGACCGTTTGCCGCCGACCTATCGCGCCATGCTTGCAACTTTGCAGCTGGATCGCGAGTGGATCTGGATCACCGGAAATCATGATCCTGTTGCGCCGGTAAGCCTATGTGGCGAGACTCTTGAAGAGATCACTATTGGCGGGCTGACTTTCCGCCATGAACCACAGCCCAAGAACCGACATCGTTCAACGGGTGAGGTTTGCGGCCACATGCATCCCGCGGCCAAAATCAAACGCTACGGGCGGGTCATCCGGCGGCCGTGCTTTGCGGCGGATAACAAACGTCTCATTCTGCCCGCCTTTGGCGTTTTGACCGGTGGACTGAATGTCATGGACCAGGCCTTCCTGCCATTGTTCCAACCACGTGCCTTTTCAGTCTTCATGCTCGGTGACAACCGGCTGTATCCGTTCACAGCCAGTCGGCTGACTCCAGACTAAGACAGCCCAGTATCCTGATACCACGTGTACAGGCCATGAAGACGTATCAGTCTTTGCGGAAGATGACGCCTGCAAACCAGCCAGTGAGCATGGCTATGGCAACAGCGATTACGCCGTACAGCAGCGGCTGCCGGTTTGCCATGTCATAGGTTATCTGTTCAAAGCCGCTCTTGGCGACCCTCAGCGGCGCCTGCGTCTTGGAGATAAGACTGCCATCCTGAAACAGGAAGCTTCTGACAGTGTAATTGCCCACCGGGATATTTGCAGGCAATCCAACAGTGGTCCGGAACATGGTGTCGGTCAAAAACTCAATTGAGCGTTCCTGCTCGATATAGAGCCCCTGCTCCTGGCGCAGACGCAAAAATGCCCGACGAAAGTCATCACGGTCAGATAAAGGAACGTGGGAACGTCCCGTCACCGCAAGATTGATGTGGTTCAGCCCAAGCTGCAGCTCATCCAGCGTGTTGCGGTTTGCAAGCTCGGCGACTGGCCGGGTTGTCGCAACCGCATAGAATGTGGGCACATGGGTGAAGGTTTCGTAGTAGCGATTGACCCATACACCGGCGAGCCGTGCCTTGCGACGCGTGGTAATATCGTGCTTTTGACCCTCAACCGTAATCGCCAGATCGTATTTCCCCGGACGCCCGATCGTGTGGACGTCGCGGCCGACCTGACCAAATATGACGATCTTGGTGCCTGTGAAGTTTGACTGGATAGACACCATATCTGCTGACAAGGATGTCACCAGCTCTTCTGCGCTCGCAGGTGCCGTGAACAGGGCCACAAAGGCAAAAAGGGTCGCGCTGAGTATTTTCTTCATACCCCGCCTCCCTTTTTGATAGCGATTGAATAGAGATCGCTCGGCATCCACAGCAGGTCCACGGCAAAGCGTAGCCCAACGGCCAGAACCAAAAGCGCGAGTAGAAGACGGAGGTGGTCGCCTCGCAACTGTTGTCCCATGCGCGCGCCAAACTGGGCTCCAATGACACCACCAATCATCAATGTAATTGCCAGGACAATGTCGACGGTTTGCGTGCCGACAGAATGAAAGATCGTCGCTGCAGCCATCGTGAACAGGATCTGCAAAAGGGATGTACCAATAACCACATTGGTCGGAACACGCAGGATATAGATCAGGGCTGGCACCATCATGAAACCGCCACCGATACCCAACACAGAGCCGAGAAAGCCGATGCTTGCGCCAAGCCCCAGAACCGGGATCACGCTGATGTAAAGCTTGGATTGGTGGAACCTGACACGAAACGGCAGCCGATAGATCCAGCGCGAATGCTCGGGACGTTTGACCGCCGTGACATCGCCCTCTCTATGACGGCGGATTGCACGCAAGGATTCCACCAGCATGAGCGAGCCTATGGTTCCCAGAAAGACCACATAGGAAAGCGAGATGACCACATCGAGCTGTCCCAGCGACTGCAATACCCCGAAGAGCAAGACACCAAGACCGGACCCGACCAAACCGCCGGCAAATAACATCATGCCAAGTTTGAAGTCGATCATTTTGCGGCGCCAATAGGACACCACGCCGGAGGCAGATGATGCAACAACCTGGGTCGTAACGGTTGCAACGGAAACTGCCGGGGGAATGCCTGCAAAGATAAGCAATGGTGTCAGGAGAAACCCACCGCCGATGCCAAACAGGCCCGACAAAAAGCCCACAGCGCCGCCCATGCCAAAAATGACAAACATATTTACCGGCAGTTCGGCTATGGGCAGATAAATTTGCACGGTATTCTAAGACTTCTCAGGCTTCCGACGCATGCAGGATGTTGCGCCTTTAAACGCGGTCAGACAAACAGATGTCAAGCAACGGGATGTCCAAACCATCCAATTGCCCAATTCAGTTCAGCAAAAAAACGAAAAGATTTTACTAAACACCGATATTTGATGTTCAAATCGACTCGCTTACGAGGTCGGAGATCAAATTTTGTGTGACCTCGCCCGTGGCAGGTTTGCCCAGGGAGCGCTGAAATGCGGTGATGGCCTCACGTGTACGGGGACCAAGCTGACCGTCCGGTGCTCCGGTGTCAAAACCAAGATCGTTCAGGCGACGCTGCGCCTCCAGAACCATGGCCTTGTCATATTGCCTGACCACGGCGTTCTGCGCGGTTGCATTGATGGAACTCGCCGCCTGAGATGACCATTCTGGTTCGGTCGGAACCTTGTTTGCACTCGGTTCTGGCGTTTTGATCTTGAAAGTCTCGACCGCCAGGCGTGCCTGAGCAAGCGTTTCCTGATCCATCATGTTGGCAACATCATCACGCTTTTGTGCAGCATCCTGATCGCCCTGATCAGCAGCGATTGCGAACCACTTGTAGCTGGCAATCAGATCCTTGGGCACGCCAAGGCCACGAGCGTAGAGAATTCCAAGATTGAACAGGCTGTCCTTGACGCCGTAGTTGGCAGCAGATTCAAACCATTTACCGGCATTCACAAAATCCGGTTCTCCGGCTGCACCTTCGGCATAGTTCACTGCAAGGTTATGCATCGCCTTGGCATTGCCAGCTTCTGCAGCCTTTTGATACCAGTCGCGCGCCTTTGCCGGATCTTTGGTTACACCACGGCCTTTTTCATAAAGGCTTGCCAGTCTGTATTGCGCTGGCGCGAGACCTTTTTCAGCGGCCTTTTGATACCATTTGGCGGCTTCCGCCAAATCGACAGGAACGTTTTGCCCTTCGGTGTATTTGACGCCAATCACGAATGCAGCTGCAGGGTCTCCGCTTGCCGCAGCCGTCCTAAGGGCCATAGTCCCGACTGCCTCTGGCGGCAAGTCCGCGTTGATCGACGGGTCGGACATGCTTTCATCTGGTTTAACGAAGGTCGAAGCGGGCTGGTCCTGATCATTGCTGAACTGACCTGCAACACCGCTAGGCGGTGCAAATGCGACAGACGACGAGCTGGTCGCATCCAGCGCTTTTCCCGGTTCGTTCACGACAGAGACAGATGCCACGTCGTTTGTAGAACTGTCGACAGACTGGTCAGCCAACTGATCTGCATCGATTTCAGTAGTCGGCGTTGCAACAGGCGTTTGGGCACCGCCCTGCCCGCTCATATCGACAGCACGCGGCGCGCTACTCTCTGATGCAGCCGGGGCCTGCAAAGCTTCATCAATGGCTTCCTGCTCCGCCGCGAATGGCCTCTCTTCCTCGGGAGCGACCATGGCAACCTTGTCGCCTTCAATCACAGGATCAGTTGCAGGACTGACGAGCTTGTAGACTTGAAAAGTTCCCAGCGCGAGGATGACAGCGGCAGCTGCATACAGGATAACGCGGCGGCGTCCGCCTTCACTGCCTTTTTCCTCTTCATCCGTCAGGACATCATCACGATAGGCTGTTCCAGCAGAGAACGGTGCGTGCTCATCGGGAAGAATATCGTCGTCGTCTAGCTCAATCGCATCATCATCTTGTGCAAGGCGCTCATCACGCTTCAGAGCGCTGCGCAGCCAGCTGCCGCGTGATTTCGAACGGCTCTCGTTGCCCTCGCCTCGGAATGACTTGGGAGCTTGAAGCGCATCGGCCTCATCAGCGGCGGCCTGCGCTGCGCGACGCGCAGCTGCAATAAAGTCTGCCTTCTTGTTCTTGCCGGCAGATGAAGCTTGGCTTTCTGGCTGGCGGCGCACAGGCTTACTGGCAAATATTTCGCCCGTTGGAACCTCATCTTGCTGACGATCGGCCCCTTGATCGAGATCATAGTTCGGCGTGAAGCTTCCCTGAGCGGGCTTGGACGCCCCTTTGCCTGATGTCGCCTCACGAATAGCGCCACCTTCAAGGCGATCTAGACGATCAGTTACGGAGCCGAGTACCTTCTGCACGTCGTTGAATGTGCTGACGGTGCGCTCCTGATTGCCTTCAGCAGCATCCAGAAGACGGCGAAGATCAGACTGCAATCCGGAAATTGCACTGTCATATTCCTTGGAGTGCGCACCAGAAGAACCTTGTTCCAACACTTCGCGCGCCGCATCACGTGCAAGTGAAACAGCGTCTTCGCGGGTGTTGCTCAGGTTGTTTTCAATACGCACCAGCGTAGACGTGATTGCATCAAGCTCACCGCGGCCTGCACCGCCGTTGTTCAGCTGCTCCGCCAGCGCAGATACCTTGACAGCCAACTGATCCAAACGCTTGTCTTCGCGGCCACCGGTACCGTTGGCAACGAGCTCGGCCAAATCTTCAATGCGCTGCTCAAGTCCACTGGAAGATCCAGACGTCGAAACCGACTTGCGCATCTCTGCGATCTCAAGGCGCAACGCGTCGAGATCTTTCGTGTGCACACCTTCGTTCGGACGCTCGAGTTGCTTGCTCAGCTCCTCAATCCGGCCTTGAAGATCGCTCAACAGACCAGTGTCGATACCAGAGCCATCTGCGTTTCCAGCTACCGGCTTAATCTTTTCCATGCGCTCGAGGCGCGAGGAAATATCCTGCAGCTTGCTGTCCATGGCACCAAAATTTGAGGACCCTTCACCGCCCTCGGACATCATGCCAACAATATCGGACAGCTGGTCCTGCAGCCTTGTCATCACCGCGCTATCCGGGAGACGCTCCTCGACAGCCGCAATACGTGTATCCAACCCCTGCTGATCGCGCGCCAGTGTTTCCAGATCATCCAGACGGCTGGACACAAATTGCATCCGCTCGTCGATGGTCTCGACAATGCTGCTGAGGTCTATCTGCTCAACGAACTTGCGTACTTCACGCAAGTCTCCGCGCACCGCTTCAATTTCTTCATGATTGTGGCTGGAAAGGAGATCATCCAAGCGCTCGGAGATTTCTCCAACACGCTTTTCCAGACCACGCATGTGATCACCGCGCGGCAATGTCGAGAAGGCTTCCTCGATCTCTGTCAAACGCGCAGTTACGCCCTGGAGCACGCGGGGATCAAGAGATGCACGGGTCAACTCATCGAGGCGTTGCAAAATGTGGGCATAGCCATGCTCGAGGGTTTTCAGTGTGCCATCAACATTGGTCAGTCCGACCAATTTCTTGAGGTCAGCCACTTCCTTGCGAATTTCCTTGGCGAGACGCTGATCCTGTTGCTCTGTGCGCAAACGTTCAACCATGTCCGACAGGCGGCGCAGTTCGGCATTTTGCTTGCGCGCTCTTGGCACAACAGACGGTGCTGCCGCCACATCACCGATGGCTTCGCGCAACGAACCAAGCTCTTCGCGAACCATATTCCAGGCTTCCACCTGCGGTTCGCGCAAGGAATCAATGCGGCGCCCCAGATCACGATGTGAAGTGTCCGGCGAAGACGGCGCTTGGCTACGACGACCGTTGATACGCTGACGTGCCTTGGCACGCTCAAGCGCTTCATACTCTGCATCGGTCAGATCATCTTCATAATGATCTTCGCCATCCCAATTGTCGGCCGCGTCAAAGGCTTCATAACCGTCATCGACGTCGTCGAATTCATCTTCGAAGTCGTCTTCATATTCATATCGCGGAGCTACGGACTTCTTGCGACGAACACGGTATTCCGGTTCATCATCAAACGGCAGGTCGAGACGACCGATTGCGCCAAGGGCGCGATCCGGGCGGCCTTCGTCAGAGACAGCCTTGCGGCGCCTTGCTGGTGCCGATCTGTTGGATTGGGTACGTGCTGATGAGCTGCGACCGGCTTCGCGTTTTGACAGCAACCGATCGAGTTCATTCGCAACAGCGTCGAGTTCGTGATCAGAGGACATAACTGTATCGGCTGAGCGAGTGCCGCCACGCCTGGACCGTCCACGTCCTAATGAGGTGGCGGTCCTGTTCAAACGTTCAATGCGATCAATACGATCTTCACGAAGATTGCTCACAGGGCCGTCTTGATGAAACGGAGTTTCTCGTTCAGCGACCACATCTCTTCGCACCGACCGTCTGACACGACCTTTACGTTCTGCATCGCGATTCTTCCAAGACGGCATTTCTTGACCCTGGGCACCGGTCTTCTGACCACACGTTTTACTGTTTGCGCCAAGCCAACTCACAACAACTATAGCTCGTAGCGTTCGTCCGAGTTTTCGTCTCTTAGGGTAAACACAGCGTTAATCTGAGTTGCCAAATGCAAAAATGAAACCAAGCACATGACAGGAACCGCGCAAATCTGCGCCTAACCCTGAATTGAAAATTAACTCTGCACAGACTAATCCGCATATTCACCTAGACGGTTACGCAAACGTAAGGTACATGCGAGTGAACCAAATCAGTGTCACTGCTTCGCTTTCCCCTCCCAAACGGACTGATAAGCAGGACCAAAACGGTGCTTCCAAATACGGTTTCAATCGACCATCCCAGTTGCGGGGCGCAACGACGTCCAACAGGAACAAGGCACTCATATGAGCGAAGCTCTTTCTATTATTGAAGAAGACCAATTGGTCGACGTCATCGCCAATGAGGCTGATGACTCCCGCAAAACCCAATTTTCAATCGGCGAGTTGTCGAAAGAATTCAAATGCACCCTCCGAACACTGCGCTTTTACGAAGACAAGGGTCTACTCAATCCCAAGCGGGACGGCCTGAACCGCATCTACAGTCGCCGCGACCGTGCCCGTTTGAAGCTGGTGTTGATGGGAAAACGCGTCGGATTTTCGCTGACTGAAATTCGAGACATGCTCGACCTATATGATTTGCGGGATGGCCAGGTCACTCAGTTGCGTGTCGCGCTGGATCGCTTCAACGGCCAAATCGATGTTTTGCAAACCCAGCGCAATGAGATTGATCAGGCGATCGAAGAGCTATCGCGCACCGTTCAGATCGTTTCTGGCATGCTCAAAGAAAAAGAAGGCGACGCCTAGATCCTTTGACCAGGCATGACCTTCGAGATTCAAAGGCGCTTCGATTGGAGCGTCTTTTTTTCATTGCACTTAAGTGCTAACTTTCCGGCTTCGCGTATACCTGCAGAT
This sequence comes from Paracoccaceae bacterium, assembly GCA_013373445.1. Classification (GTDB taxonomy): domain Bacteria; phylum Pseudomonadota; class Alphaproteobacteria; order Rhizobiales; family Stappiaceae; genus Roseibium. Next base: position 19,393 of record JABXHV010000068.1, read on the forward strand.
TTACTCGCACAAACTTGCAACAACCAATTATTCTCTATCAGGGATTTCCGCATGAGCGAATTTACACTTCATTGCTTTGCCCAGTCAGGCAACGCCTACAAGGTTGCCTTGATGCTCGAACTGGCCAAGGCTGATTGGGAACCAAAATGGGTCGACTTTTTTGGCGGTGTAAGCCGTGACCCCGAATTCCGGAAAAACGAGAATGTCATGGGGGAACTGCCCATTCTCGAACATGGCGACCTGCACCTCGTCCAATCCGGTGTTATTTTGGACTATCTGGCTGAAGTCCTCGGCCTCTATGGCGGACAAACGGCCGAAGAACGTCGTGAGATCTGGCGCTGGATCCTCTTCGACAACCACAAGCTCACATCCTACACAGCGACCTTGCGCTTCCAGAGAACGTTCGTCGGCGTGCCGGAAAATGATGTCACGGCCTTCTTTGAGAAGCGCGCAATTGCCGCCCACCAGGTTCTGGACCAGCATCTTGAGGGCAAGTCTTTTGTTGTCGGTGATCGACTGACAATTGCGGACTTTTCACTCTGCGGATATCTCTTCTGGCCGGAAGAAATCGGCATCGATTTTGCGCCATTCGCCAACACCAGGGCGTGGCTTGAACGGATCAAATCGATACCTAGCTGGAAGCATCCGTATGACTTGATGCCGGGCCATCCACTGGTAAAAGCATAAGCATCAGCGCCTCGTCCTGCCAAACAAAACGGGAGCTCAAAAGCTCCCGTTTTTCAATGTTCTCAACGCTCATAAGTTCACACAATCAAGGCGCTCAGGCTACGGAAAAGAAGTCAGGGTCATATCCCCGGCTGGCTGTCAGCAGCTCTTTCGTATAGGCCTCTTTCGGCGTTTCCTTGCGCATCTGCTCGACGCTCAGGACCTCGACGATCTCACCGCGGTTCATCACAGCAATCTTCTGACACATATGTGCAACCACAGCCAAATCATGTGTAACCATTAAGAAGGTCAGGTTACGCTCCCGGCGCAAATCATTGAGCAGGTTCAAGATCTCAGCCTGAACCGAAACATCGAGTGCGGAAGTTGGTTCATCCAGCAAGAGAATTTCAGGCTCCAACATCAGGGCTCTGGCCACGGCCACACGCTGACGCTGGCCGCCGGAAAGCTGGTGCGGATAACGAAACCGGAAGCTCTTCCCAAGGCCGACATCATCCAATGCTTTCAGCACCTTGGCGTCCCGATCCTTGATGCCGTGGAGTTTCAACGGCTCAGACAGGATGCCATCGATCGTATGACGAGGATGCAAGGATGCGTATGGATCCTGAAAGACCATCTGCATACGACGATAGAAGGCTTTGTTTCGATGCCGTGGCACAACTACACCGTCCGTGGATATCCGGCCATCCCAATCGGCGATCAGACCGCTGATTGCTCTGAGAACAGTTGATTTTCCCGAGCCGCTCTCGCCAACGAGACCGAAACTATCGCCTTTTTCCAACTTGAAAGAGACATCTTTGACGGCTTGAAAGCGTTCGCTGCCCTGACCAAAATAGACATTCAACGCGGCGACTTCTAGCGCTGCGGGTGGTTTGATGGAGCTTGACTTACTCATAGGCAGACACACTTTCCTGCGCACGCCACGCCTCATCACGCTCCAGAACGGCCAAGGTTTCGACCGGTTTGTCTACCTGTGGCAAGGCAGCCAACAGTCCGCGCGTGTAGGGATGCTGGGCATTGTGAAGTTCATCGGCCTTGCAAGTCTCGACAATCCGGCCGCCATACATGATCAGAACACGGTCACAAAAGGACGAAACAAGGTTCAGGTCATGGCTGATGAAGATCAGCCCCATCCCGCGCTCCTGCACCAATTTGTCCAGGATCGCAAGGACGTGCATCTGCACCGTCACATCAAGCGCCGATGTCGGCTCATCCGCAATCAGAAGGTCCGGGTCCGGAATCAGCATCATGGCGATCATAATGCGCTGCCCCATTCCACCCGATACTTCATGCGGGTAGGCCTTGTAGACCCGTTCCGCATCGCGAATTTGCACTGCCTCTAGCATCTCGATGGTTTTTCGATACGCTTCTTTCTTGGAGGCTTTACTGTGCAAACGATAAGCTTCTTCTATCTGAGCCCCGACTGTCATGACCGGGTTCAGCGAGAATTTCGGATCCTGCATGACCATTGAGATACGGTGTCCGCGGATGCTGCGCATCTGCTTTTCGGAATAGTCGAGCAGGTTGTCGCCTTTGAAACGAATTTCCTTGGCACTCATATCGCCCGGCGGACGGATCAAGCGCAGGATGGAACGTCCCGTCATCGATTTACCCGAGCCGCTTTCACCGACGATGCCGATACGTTCACGTCCAACCGAAAACGAAATACCGCGCACCGCCTCAACAACACCACGTCGGCTGGGAAACCTGACCCACAGATCCTCGACGCTCAGCAAGGTGTCTTGATCGTTCATCTGTGCCTCACGATTTCGATTTCTTGGGATCAAGGATGTCTCGAAGACCATCCCCGAGCAGGTTGAACCCGAGCGAGACAATAAAGATCGCCAGACCCGGCATGGTCGCAACCCACCATTGGTCGAGAATGAACTTGCGACCCGCAGAAATCATGGCTCCCCATTCGGGCAGTGGTGGCTGCGCGCCCAATCCGAGGAAGCCCAGACCAGCTGCTGTCAGGATGATACCTGCCATGTCGAGTGTCATTCGCACGATGATGGATGATAGGCAGAGCGGCCAGACATGACGCACCAGAATATGAGCGGTCCCGGCTCCTTGCAGCTGCACTGCAGCGATAAAGTCCGAGTTGCGCATGGTCAGAGTTTCAGCTCGTGCAATACGCGCATAGGGTGGCCAAGCAGTTATAGCAATTGCCAGAATGGCGTTTTCGATGCCGGCTCCAAGCGCTGCCACAAAGGCCAAGGCCAGCACCAATTTGGGAAAGGCCAGAAAGATGTCTGTGATCCGCATCAAGACCTCATCGATCCAACCACCCATGTAGCCAGCGAACGTCCCGACTACCAGACCGAAGACTGGTGCCGTTACAGCCACCAGGACAACAATCAAAAGCGTGATGCGTGATCCGTAAATGATACGGCTATAGATGTCGCGCCCAAGCTCATCAGAGCCAAGTAAGTAGCCATCACTGCCGGGTGGCAGCAATCTGGCACCCAAATCCTGAGTGAGCGGGTCATGAGGTGCCAGCAGCGGAGCGAATGCCGCGCAGACAACAAGCAAGACGATCACGAGAAAACCAATGAAGGCCAGAGGATTTGCCAGCAGTTTCAGCCATCCGGCATAAAACTGAATAGCCGTTGCGTGCAATCGCGAGTTGGGCACTTCTGCGTCGAGCCAGGCGCGCAACCCAATTTTGGATGTCTGTGTCATACTCAACGCGCTCTCGGATCAACGATACGGTACAGGATATCGGACAGCAGATTGAGCCCGACAAACACAATGCCGACAACAACAGTGCCGCCCAGCACGGCGTTCATGTCGGCCGAAAGGAGCGCATTGGTGATGTAATTGCCAAGTCCGGGCCATGCGAAGATCACCTCTGTCAGAACCGACCCCTCCAAAAGATTGGCGTAGGACAGCACAATCACCGTAATCAGCGGGATCATCACGTTGCCCAGCGCATGTTTCCAAATCACCTTGGCTTCGGAGAGCCCCTTCACACGCGCGGTCGTGATGTACTCCTGGCCCAGCTGTTCCAGCATGAAAGAGCGCGTCATGCGACTGATGTAGGCCATCGAGTAGTAGCCCAGAATACTGGAGGGCAGAATGATGTGGCTGACAGCATTCCAGAAGATTGTCATGTCCCCGGCCAGAAGGCTGTCTATGAGGATCATGCCCGTCACTGAGGGAATGATGTCAACGTAGTAGATGTCCAGACGGCCAGGTCCGCCGACCCAACCCAAATTGCCATAAAACACCAGAAGACCTACAAGGCCGATCCAGAAAATAGGCATCGAATAGCCGAAAAGACCTAGAAAACGCAGAAGCTGGTCCTGCCAACGCCCCTCATTCACCGCTGCAATGACGCCAGCCGGTATCCCAAGGATAACGCCGATGATTGTTGCAATTGTTGCCAGCTCCAGTGTCGCGGGAAAGACCCGTGCGATGTCCTCCAGAACGGGGCGTGCGGTCAGGCTCGCGGTCCCGAAGTTTCCAGTTACAACATCTCGAATATAATAGAAGAATTGAATGTAGAGCGGCCGATCAAGGCCCAGCTGCTTATAGGCTGCATCATAGACTTCTTGCGAGGCACGGTCTCCAACCACCCCCAAAACCGGATCAATTGGCATCACCCGGGCAATAAAAAACGTCACGAAGAGCAACCCGAACAATGTGGCAGCCATAGAAAAAGCGGTGCCGGTAATCGTTCTCAAGTGCCGGTTGAAGAAGGAGGCGGACAGTGTCCGCCCCGTTCCCGTCGATTGATCGACATTTGTCATTGCGATTCTGTCGCCTTACTTGGTCACATTGCCATAGTAGACGGCGGAAATCGCAGAACCGATCGAATAGCCTTCGATATTGTCACGAATACCGTTCTGCTCAGTCATCTGGAACATGATTGCAAACGGAGCTTCCTTCTGGAAATCCTTTTGCAGATCAACATACATCTGACGACGTGTTTCGGTGTCACTTTCAACAATCGCAGCCGCTGTGCGCTCGGTAAAGCCTTCGGCAGGCCAAGCGTTCCGCCATGCAAGCTTTCCGGTCAGCTTGGCTTCCAGACGGTTGTCAGGGTTGGATGTGAATGTGTCGGCGTTTGTGTGTGGATCGGGATAATCCGGGCCCCAGGCACCAACATAAATCTGGAAGGTACGCGCACGGTACTTCCCGAGAGTTTCCTTGCCAGTTCCCTGGACGATGGAAACCTTGATTCCAGCTTGAGAGAAAGTGTTCTGAAGTGACTGGGCAATCTCAACACGCTCCTGAGCGGTACGAACGATGAATTCAACTTCAAATCCATCCGGATATCCCGCCTCGGCCAGAAGTGTCTTTGCCTTTTCGACGTCAAGAGAGAATGGCTTGTCCTTGAGCTCACCAAGATAGGAAAGCGGCAAGAATGCCTGATGGACCATGTAGTTGCCCTTCAGGAAGGAATTCGCCATGCCGTCATAGTCAATCAGATACTTGATCGCCTCAACAACCTTCGGCTTGGAGAGAATCGGATCGGTCTGGTTCATGGAGATATACATGATCCGGCCACGCAGATCCGTCTGCATTTCAACGCCTTCGGCGTCGCCGAGACCAGCAACGTCTTCAGGTGACAGGTTACGTGCGATATCGACGTCACCTTTTTCCAGCAGCAAACGCTGCGAAGCAGATTCGCCGATGTGACGAACGATCACGCGCTTCATCGCAGGCGCATCGCCTGAGTACTCTGGATTTGCTTCGATTGTGAGCGCTTCGTTCGGCTTCCAGCTGGTCAGCTTGTAAGGGCCGGAACCGGCTGAGTTGGTTTTCAGCCACTCATTACCGAAGTCGCCATCTTTTTCGTGCTCCATGACCAGGGCGCTGTCGACGATGCTGGCGATTGCAGCCGTCATACAGTTCAGGACGAAAGACGGAGCATATTTCTTGTCAGTGACCATCACGAAGGTGCTGTCGTCTTTTGCAACAAGCGTGCTGTCAACATTGTCAGCCGTGAACCCGAACTGGGTCACGATAAAGGACGGTGTCTTTCCCAACAGCACGGCGCGACGGAGAGAAAACTCCACGTCTTTTGCAGTGACTGGATTCCCAGAGGCGAACTTCTGTCCATCAGCGATCTTGAAAGTGTAGGTCTTTCCGTCCTCGGAGACTTCCCAGCTTTCGGCGATGTCCGGACCATAACCTTTGGAGAAGTCTTTTGGGTCATAGGAAATCAGCGTCTGATAGACGTTGTTCGCATAATCGGTTCCGGAAAACTCAAACATTTCCTGAGGGTCTAGCGAAATCAAATCATCGATTTGTCCTGCTACAACCAACATGTTGGGCGGCGTTGCGGCGTCTGCCTGCATCGCAGTACCTGCAAACGGCAGCGCCAATGCGGTCGTCAGCGCCAGTGCCGTCAAGGTCTTCTTGAAATTCATAACTATTCCCCTGTGGTTATCACATCATCGACAGTTGAGAGCGCAGCCTGGCCCAAGCTCAAAAAGCGAAAACGTCGTTTGCTTACTTTTCAATTGAGACATTGGCCTCTTCAGATGGGTCACCCAGTTTTCACAACATGCCGTGAGAGCATTTCGCTCACGTCTATTTAGAGTGTTCCTTTATCGGGGAGTCAATTGTCAATCAGATCAAGTTGAAGGCTTTCGGCAGTCAAAAAGATTAAATATAGCACCATTAATTTATTGATTTTACTTAATTATATCGAAAGTGCACAAATTTAACTCACGCACCTAAATTATTCACTTTTCAGGTAAGCCCCACCTTTTGACCAGAGTTTCACAGGCTTTCGGAAGGGTTTAGACAATCAGCTAAAACCTCTAGCTGTCGAAGCGGCGCAGGCCTTGCAACTGGGCTGAGCTGCCCTTAACTAGAAGTCAGAGAAGAGCCGCAGAGGAAGATAGAAAAAATGGCCGATCATCGAATTTCGCGCTTCATGGGCGGCTCCCCCGGGCAAGTATTGCTCCGCCTCGTGTTCTTGTCCTTTGTTGTTGGCATAATTTTGTCCGCACTGGACCTCAACCCGCTTGATATCTTCAATATCGCCATCAACTTCTTTGAGCGCCTTTGGCAAATGGGTTTTGATGCGCTTGGAAATATTGGTCGCTACTTCCTGCTCGGCGCAGCTGTGGTGGTCCCGATCTGGCTGGTCTTACGGGTGCTCGCAGTCGGGCGCGGCGAGCGCTGACGTCAAGAAAACCCTAATTCTGATGCATCGTCTCTGCGTCCGCGACGGCGCGCGCTGCGCGGAATAAGCCAAGGTGGCGGTCTGCAAGCTCTGGAACATCCCGGGAGTATCCGCCGCCCATAACGCCGACCAAAGGGATGCCGCGCGCCCGCACTGCAGAGATCACTTTTAGATCCCGCGCCGCCAACCCTTGGCGGGTCATACACAACCGGCCGAGGCGATCACCCTCGTATGGGTCGACGCCTGCGTTGTAGAAAACGATGTGAGGCTCGGTTTCACTCAGCAGTTTTGGCAGGCAGAGCGCGAGTTGCTCCATGTAGGCGTCATCGCCAAGGCCGACCTCCAACCCGACATCCCAATTGGACGGCACCTTGCGAACCGGATAATTGCTCTGGCAATGCATGGAAAACGTAAAGACACTGTCGTCTTCGGAAAATATATCGGCCGTTCCATCTCCCTGATGGACGTCCAGATCGATCACCAAGGCCCTTTGAACCTGGGAATCCGCTTGGAGAACCCGAATAGCGACGGCCACATCGTTGAACACGCAAAATCCAGCTCCATGAGCGTAGCGGGCATGATGGCTGCCACCTGCAGTGTTGCAGGCCAACCCATGCTCCAGCGCCAAATACCCTGCTAATACCGAGCCACCAGTTGCACACCGAGCACGCAGCGCGATGTCCTCTTTCATCGGAAAGCCTATTTCTCGTGAAATTTCGCTGGGGACCGCACAGCTGAACACCTGATCCACGTACTTAGTGCTGTGGGCCAATTCGATCCATTCTCGCGGCGCAGGTCTGGGGCGGTGAAAAGCATTTCCAGCCAATAAACCTTGATGTGTCAGCAGCTCGGCCACAAGCTTGTACTTGTTCATCGGAAACCGGTGTTCTGCCGGTAACACAGCGCAGTAAGCAGGATGATGGACAAAGGGAACACTCAATTCTCAAACCCCTTCCCTGTCGAAGCATGTGTCATGCACACCACCAATCCATCTTCCAGCCACTTGACGCAGCAAGCAAAAAAGGTGAAGCAGAGGCTCCTACCTCTACGGACTTTCATGACACATTCAGCTATCGACTTCCAGAAGTCGCAACCCATCAGTCACCGCGACGTCTTCGCAATCGCAATCCCCATGACGCTTGCCTATTTGTCTACGCCGTTGCTCGGCGTTGTAGACACAGTGGTAATCGGTCGACTGGGCGATGCCAGCCTGATCGGCGGCATAGCACTTGGCGGTGTGATCTTTGATATCATCTTCACCATTTTCAACTTCTTGCGCACTGGCACCACCGGCTTAACTGCACAAGCCCTCGGCGCGAACAACAAGACCGAGATCAACGCCACCTTCCTGCGTGCGTTGGCCTTGGGGGTTGGTTTCGGATTGCTCGTGCTGTGCCTTTATCCGTTCCTGCTGCGTTTCGGCCTCATCGCGATGGGCGGCAGTGACAACGTTCAATCTGCAACGAGTCGGTACTTTGAGATCAGGGTATTTAGTGCCCCCTTGCTGCTCGTCAATTATGTCATTCTCGGCTGGTTCATTGGTCTTGGACGCGCAAAGACAGCCCTTTTGCTACAGCTGATCCTGAATGGCCTGAACATCATTTTGTCGGTCTGGTTCGTCTATGGCCTGGAGTGGAGCGTCGAAGGGGTGGCCTTTGCGACCGTCTTGAGCGAGTGCGTTGCCTGTGTCTTCGGCATCTTTCTGGTGCTGCGTATCGCGCCCAAAAAGGAATGGCCGGACCTCAAAACAATCTTCGATCGAGAACGTTTTTCCCGCATGCTTGGTGTCAACCGCGACATCATGATTCGCTCCTTCTGCCTGATCTTTGCCTATGCGTTCTTCGCCAATCGGTCCGCGGCCCAAGGGGATGTCATTCTGGCGGCCAACGTCATCTTGGAAAAGCTCTTGATGATCGGCGCGCATTTCCTTGATGGTCTTGCGACTGCGGCAGAACAGCTGGCAGGCAAGGCTATGGGAGAACGAAGCAAAAGACATCTACTGCGCTCCCACAAGCTCACGTTTTTGTGGAGCTTCATCATGGCCTCAATCGTGTCTGGAATTTATCTGACGGTCGGCCCAATGTTGCTCGACTTCATGACCACAACACCCGAGATCCGCGACGTTGGACGCAGTTATATCTTGTGGGCCGCACTGTCCCCGCTCTTCGGTTTTCTCGCCTTCCAAATGGATGGCGTCTTTATTGGAACCACATGGACACGTGACATGCGCAACATGATGCTCCTGTCCGTCCTCGTTTATGTGGGGCTTTATTTTGCAATAGAACCGATCCTCGGCAACCACGGACTGTGGCTCGCGCTGATGGTGCTTTTGGGCGCGCGCGGACTTGCACTGCTGTTCTTGTTCAAACACCGCGTCCATACGCTATTTGACAAGACACCAGTCTAATGAGCGTAGGCTAAAAAGGTCCGGTTTCAGTTTGGGTCCGCCTTTGCCCAGGCATCGACATTTTGGCCGCGTGCCTCATCTAAAGTGGCAAATCCGTGCTTCTCGAGTTCTCGCGGCAAACCTCTGAGGATCTCGCGCACCAGACCTGTACCCTGATAGGCAAGAGCTGAATAGAGCTGCAGCAGGTTCGCTCCCGCGGTGATCTTGATGAAGGCTGCTTCAGCACTGTCGATCCCGCCCACGCCGATAATAGGTAGATCGGGACCGGCCAGCCTACGTGCCTTCGCAAGCGCGATGGTTGACCTGCGGAACACCGGTTTGCCAGACAGACCACCAGCCTCCTGCGCAGCCGGATCCGGTCTCAACCCATCGCGGGACAAGGTGGTGTTGGAAACAATCAGGCCATCAACTTTCTTGTCCAGGACCTCTTCCAGAATATCCTGCAACTCCAGATCGTCGACGTCCGGGGCAATCTTCAAAAGAACAGGCACCTTGCGCGCGATCTTTTGCGCTTCTTCATCGCGGGCAGCGATGACACGCTCCAACAATTCGGCCAAGGTTGACCGTGCCTGAAGGTTGCGTAGTCCCGGCGTGTTCGGCGAAGACACATTGACGGTAAAGTAGTCCGCTATATCAGCGAAGACCTGAATGCCGGACACATAGTCTGCGATCCGGTCTTGCGCTTCCTTGTTTGCACCAACATTCACGCCAACAATTCCGGACTTTTCTTTACGAGACATAAGACGCGCGCGCATCGCCGCGTGCCCCTCATTGTTAAACCCGAAACGATTGATGACACCTTGGTCCTTTGGCAATCGGAACAGCCTTGGCTTAGGATTCCCCGATTGCGGTAATGGAGTCACCGATCCGACTTCCGTATAGCCGAAACCTAGTTTCAAGAGCGCATCAGGCACTTCACCATTCTTGTCAAAGCCTGCAGCCATACCTAGCGGATTTGGAAACTTCAAATCCCATAATTCTACCGACAACCGCGGATCAGGCGCCACAAGCGGACACGGTATCATGCCTGTTTTCAAGGCTTTGATCGTCACACCATGGGCTGTTTCTGCGTCTATCTGCTGCAACCCGGTCAGCGCGATTTTTTCGAGGAGGGAAAAGCTCATTGATCAAGATCCGGAAAAATATGGACGCCATCGTCGCCAAGAGGGAGGTCACGCACCCAGACGGCCTTGGTGACTGGCAGGACATCATAGAGATGCGGGAACAAGACACCGCCACGCGAAGGTTCCCAGATCAGCTTTGGGCCAAGGCTCTTGTCGTCAAACGCAATCAGAACCAAATCCGTCTGCCCGGCGAAATGCTTGGCCGCTGTTTCTCTGGCCTGCGCCGCATCGGAAAAATGAATAAACCCGTCGGCGAGATCCACCGGCGCGCCGCGAAACACGCCCTGAGCAACCGCCTCGTCCCAGAGCATTCGCGGGGCAATCTTGTAAATTTGCACCATCAGTCAGGTTTTCCTCATTCATCCAGCAGGTAGGTCCGCATGCACTTTCGCGGACACTAGACCTGTCATCAGGCCAGAACAAGAAACCCGACATTGTGGCGAGCAACAATTCATCGGAATTTGCACCTGAATGCCAGGAACGGGTTCCAAAATAGCCCAGAAAGGTATTTATTCCTTTTTGAACAATCGACCGGAGACATGACATGCTGTCGCACGAGCAAATTTGGATCGCTATCGACGGCATTGCCAAACGCAACGGCCTATCTCCCTCCGGCCTCGCAAAACGTGCTGGTCTTGATCCAACAACCTTCAACCGCTCGAAGCGTGTTGCACCCGATGGCCGCCCGCGCTGGCCCTCGACGGAGTCCCTGGCAAAAATTCTGGAAGCGACTGGCGAAACCCTTGAGGCATTTGTCGCCGCGGTCGCGGGAAAAAAGGGCGCCTCGTCCCGTGATTCCCAATCTATCCCCTTGATCACTTTAAGCGCAGTTCAGGGAGATGGCTTTTTTAGCCCTGAAGGAGCGCCGGTGGGCAACGACTGGGGCGAAATGCTGTTTCCAGGGCCGAAGCACAAGAAAGCCTTCGCTCTGCAGATCACATCTAATGAGCTCAGCCCTTTGTACAGACGTGGCGACACCATTGTCGTTGCCCCGCATCAACCCTTGCGCAAAGGGGACCGGGTTGTCGTCAAGGCCCGAAAGCAAGGTCCGTCAGTCCAGCTGCTTGAGCGCCGCACCGCGGATGGTCTGGATTTGAAATCTCCCGACACTGATATGGAGATGCAGCACATTAAACATTGTGACATCGAATGGACCGGACGTATTATCTGGGCGAGCCAGTAATTTGTTCCGAAAATTCGCGAGCCCTTTTTGTCGCTACGTCCCTTTGTTGTTCCGGTTGTCCTGATTGCTGCTGCTGCGAGCGCAGTCGCCTTTTTGTTGTTGGCCGAGCCACCAGCGCCACCTCAAGAGCAACCCAAGATACAAGCCGCTGCCGAGACCCCCGTGCATGACAATAGCGACGGATCCACCGCAGAAGATATATCGGGCGAGCAATCACAAACAGCAGACGGTTCGCAAGGCGATCAGAAACCCTCCACGTCGGCTGCACCGCTGCCTGAGACAATCCGGGATGTATCGCCTGACGGCATCATCAGACCCGAAGTCACCGGGCCGCTGGTGCGCGTAGCTCCGTCCGAGGAATATCTGGAACGGCTTAAGCCGGTACAGGTGAAGACGGATGGCAAGGTCAAATTCCGCCGCCCGGAAATCCTGCAAGTCGGACTTATGAAGACGCAGCGCCTCACCATCCAATTGACCGGCATCATACCCTTTGATCCAACCAGCGAATGCGCGACACAGTCCGGCATTGCCTGGCCGTGCGGAGCGCGCGCCAAAACCGCGTTCCAATCTCTCATTCGACAATTCCGCATCACTTGTCGAAAGACGAATGAACTTGGAACCAACGAAATCGAAGCCTCCTGTAGAAAAGGCAGGATCAGTCTTTCAGAATGGCTATTACGCTATGGATGGGTCGATCCGGCTCCAGGAGCACCTGACAAATACATGAAACTTGCTGCCAGGGCCAAGGAACGCAAACTTGGACGATGGCGAGAAGACTGGCAGGCGCCAGCGCCGTTGGAACCCGTTGCAGATACTCCGCTCGTCAATGGATTGCCACTTGAACAACTTATCTCCGAGGATCTTGCAAAATCACTTGCCGACCCGGGATTGCCAGAAACCATTCTGGAGCCACAATTCCAAGAGATAGAGCCGCGCGACCTGCCGCCGATCGAATGAATTGCGCATCATCTAGAGCCCGTTGATCAGACTCTCAGGTCCTTCCAGCTCGAAAGTCACACCTTGCTCCGTGAAATCGCGCTCGATGACTTCCAGGCCAAGCCTGGCAATCTGCTGTTCCAGTTCCGCGCTATCGGCGAAACTCACTGAAAGCCTGCGCTTTTTCATCTTGATAAAGGGCACCAATTTAGAGTTCTCAATCGCGACCGCTGCCGCACCGGAATAGGCTCGCGCGAGCCCTCCCCCACCAAGTTTGGTTCCGCCAAAATAGCGCACAACGATGACACCTGCCTCGACGAGGCGTGCACCTTGTAGGACCTTTAAGGTTGGCATGCCTGATGTGCCAGAAGGCTCACCATCATCCTTGCCGCTTTCTTCGAGCCGGCCATCTTCCAGCAGATGACGGTGTGCGGTCACAAAGTGATTGGCCTTGCGATGCTCTTTGCGCAGCTCTTCCAGCTTCTGATCAAACACGGCAATTGGTTCAAGAAAGGCCAGAAAGCGAGACTTGCGATCCTCGAGCTCTCCGAAAGCAGATTGTTTGATCGTTTGATAATCCATGCCGTGGATCCGCGAGGCGGCCCTGTTTTGCAATGTCGATCTTGCCGCGCCGAACGTTGCAACTGCAGGCGCTAAGCCGCCATCAGGCAGACTTGAAATGCTTCGATAGCTTGAGCGCCTGGCCCTGGTAGTTCGAGCCAATACCCTGGCCGTAAAGGCGGGTCGGAACCTCGGACATCTTTTCATAAACGAGACGACCGACGGTCTGACCATGTTCAACAATGAAGGGTACGTCGTGCGAGCGCACTTCCAGTACAGCGCGAGAGCCATGCCCACCGGCACCCGAATGCCCAAAGCCCGGATCGAAAAAACCAGCATAATGCACACGGAACTCGCCGACCAAGGCATCGAACGGCACCATCTCAGCCGCATATTGCGGTGGCACATGCACCGCTTCCTGGCTCACGAGGATGTAAAATTCATTCGGGTCAAGGATCAACTCAGCCGCGCCGCGTCGATAGATCGGTTCCCAAAAATCAAGCGGTTCCTGAGCTGCAGGCTGATCCACATCAATCAATCCAGAGTGGTGCTTGGCTCGGTATCCCACCAGGCTGCCTTCACCCGAGCCTGCCAGATCAATAGATAGATGGACGCCACCGCCAATGCGCTCGATACCGCTGTGCATGAGCATGTGATCTGCATGGATCTGACGTAGTTCAGCATCAGCTATAACGCTCTCGCCATTGCGAAACCTGATCTGAGAAAGCCGCGAACCGGACCGCACAAGAATCGGAAAAGTCAGCGGTGAAATTTCTGCGTAAAGCGGACCGGTGTAACCCGCTGGCACGGTATCAAACGCAATGCCATCGTCTGTAATCACGCGCGTGAAGACATCCAACCGGCCAGTCGAGCTCTTCGGGTTAGCAGTCGCAGACACAAACTCTGGCAGCGCCAGAGCTTCCTGCAGCGTTACGATATAAACGCAGCCGGTCTCAAGAACAGCGCCTTCAGAGATGTCGAATGTGTGAAGTTTGAGCGCTTCCAGTTTCTCCGAAACCTTGCGGCCATGCCCCGGCAAGAAACTGGCGCGCACACGATAGGCTGTTGAGCCCAAGCGTAAATCAAGGCTGGCAGGCTGGATTTGACCGTCTACAGGGGCCACATCGGATTTTATCTGACCATCGTCAAACATGCCCTCAATAATGTGGGCCGGTAAAATGCCTGTCGCAATTTCACTCATCATCGATCCAACACCATCCTGTTAAGCCTCTCGTTCTGTGCTTAGCGGATTGAACCTTGAAGGCCAACATTAAAGGTTCAGAACATTTGACCAGCATGCTGTTTTCAAGTATTCAATCTTCAAATGAGTGGTGATTTGAGCCGGCCGGCTTGCAGCCACGTTAAATAAATAGCTAAACAGGCCGGGTGTTTTAGGACCCTGGCCCGCGGCCGGGGTTTTTTGTTATTGGAGCAGCTAAGATGACATCCGAAGGTCATAAGGGAAAACAACTTCGTCCGGCTACGCAGCTGGTGCACGGCGGCACGACACGGTCCCCGTTCGGAGAAACCTCCGAGGCCCTGTACCTCACTCAAGGTTTTGTCTACGACAGTGCCGAGGCGGCGGAATCGCGCTTCAACGGCGAAAACCCAGGTTATGTCTATTCCCGCTACGCCAATCCCACAGTCACGATGTTTGAAGACCGCATCAAGGCACTCGAAGGTGCTGAAGCAGCACGCGGCATGGCCAGCGGTATGGCTGCTGTCAACACCGCCGTCATGGCAAGCGTCAAAGCAGGCGATCACGTGGTCGCAGCAAAAGCCCTTTTCGGTTCCTGCAGGTACATCGTTGAAACATTGCTTCCACGCTATGGCGTTGAGTCCACACTGATCGATGGCACGGATATTGAGCAGTGGAAGGCCGCAGTTCGTCCAAACACCAAAGCGTTGTTTCTGGAAAGCCCGACAAATCCGACGCTCGAAGTGATCGACATCGCGGCTGTGGCGGAAATTTCGAAATCGATCGGGGCTCGCCTGATCGTCGACAATGTCTTTGCGACACCCCTGTTTCAATCTCCGCTAGCGCTTGGCGCTGATGTGGTCGTCTACTCGGCAACCAAACACATCGATGGTCAAGGCCGTTGTCTGGGCGGCGTGATCCTGTCCGATCAGGAGTGGATCGATGAAGAGGTCATGCCTTTCATCAAGCATACCGGCCCTCACATGAGCCCGTTTTCTGCGTGGGTCCTGCTGAAGGGGCTCGAAACCCTGCCTCTGCGCGTCAAACAGCAGACGGCAAGTGCAACCAAGATCGCCGATTTTCTGGCCGAACATTCGAAGGTGAGCCGCCTGATTTATCCCGGACGGGATGATCACCCCCAGGCTGACGTTGCCAAGCGTCAAATGCGCGCCGGCTCAACCATGCTCGCTTTTGAAATTGATGGCGGCAAGGAAGCTGCATTCCGCTTCGCCAACGCATTGGAGGTGATCAAGCTCTCCAACAATCTCGGTGATGCAAAGAGCCTGATCACGCACCCTGCAACGACAACGCATCAATCCATTGGCGAGGAAGCTCAGGCCGAGCTTGGGATTTCATCTGGACTGCTGCGCTTTTCTGTCGGTCTGGAAGACGAACTGGACCTGATTGAAGATCTAGATCAGGCCCTGTCTGCCATCTGATCATTCCTGCTGTTTGAACGCCTGCGTTGCCATTGCAACGCGGGCCGATGCAGACACGATGCAAAGCCCAGCGTAGATATAAGCCAAAACGGCAAAAGCAGATGGCCAAAGACATATGAGAACGAAGAGGCCGATCGTTTCAGCCCCTTCCGCCAATCCTCCAAAGTAATAGAGGGATTTGGACCCTTGCGCGCTGGTAGACAGGCCGCGTTTCTCAGCCATAATGGCGAAAGCCAGAAACGTCGAACCATTGGCGAAAAAGCTGAATAGTAGCAGCGCCGCGGGCAGCGCATTCACGTCACGATCTGCAATTGCAAAGCCGAGTGGCACCAGGCCGTAGAAAAAGAAATCCAGGACGATATCCAGGTAGCCACCCAGGTCAGTCTTTTGGGTGGCTCTGGCAACAGCTCCATCAAGACCGTCCAACAACCGGTTGATGATCACCAACCCTAGGCCGATCCAATAAGCCCCCATGCTGATGGATACAAACGCCAAAAAGCCAGATCCAAAACCTGCCCAGGTCAAGGTGTTGGCCGATAGCCCGGCATTTGCAATCCAGTTCCCTACCCGATTTAAAGGTGGGTCGATCAATGGCCTCAGTCGTGCATCAAACATAAGTATCGTGCTCCGATAGGACTCTGTTAAAGACGCTGTTCAATCGGTCCAAGGAATTTGCAGGCGACATCAAGTTGCCCCTTTCACTCGGATCACAAGCTCTCTATAAGCTGCCTCATTGTAGCCAGCAACAAACAGGACCACAAAGGTGTCAGGTCAGTACCGCAGCACGACCAACGGGATTGAAGTTTCAGTCGAGCCGTTTTTTCTGGATGACGAGTCTGATCCGGAGAAGAGCTACTACGTCTGGGCCTATATGATCGAGATCCGGAATGGCGGCACCGAGACGATCCAGCTGCGGACCCGTTACTGGAAAATCATGGATGGTCTGGGGCGCATTGAAGAGGTTCACGGCGCTGGTGTTCTGGGAGAAGAACCCAAGATCAAGCCAGGTGAAACCTTCGAGTATTCATCCGGCTGTCCGTTGACCACCGACAGCGGCTTCATGCAAGGACGCTACAAGATGGAGCGCAAGGACGGATCGACATTTGACGTCGAAATTCCTGCCTTCTCCCTCGACCTCCCCGATGAGATACGCAGCCTGAACTGACGTTCAGGCTGGCTTTGTGCAAAAAGCTAATCAAGCCTTCTTAAAACGGGCAATCGCGCCGCGTTCGATCGCAGCTGTTGTCAGCTTGTCGAGATTAAAGCGATCACGCAGCAACTGCAGAATGCGCAGTTCTTCCTTTGAAATACCAAGATCTGCTGCAGCCACTTCAACGGCCAAGGCATAGGCCGTGTCGAAGAGGTGGACAGGCAAGGTATCTGCAACGAGATCCAGAATATCTGACAGACCGTTTTCACCTTGAACCCGTTCGCCGCAGCGCTGGGCGGCCGGCAACACGTTCGCCGGTTCATAATTGTCAAAGACCGGGAGAGTTTTCACGACCTCGCCGATGGTTGCCAATTCGCTGTCCGTCATGCTGCTGTCAGAGGCTGACGTGATCACCATGACGTAAATGAGGGCTTCCTGGATACTAATCGTTTCATTCATTGCCTGGTTTGTCCTTCCAACGGCCTGCCGGTTGTTCTATGACTGTGTTCAAAGCTCCAAACGAGCCCATTTACCAATCCGGGAGACTTAAGCACGAAAGCCGTATCATTCAAGAACAATACGCTACTTCCTGATTGACTGTGGCCCAATGCTTTCCTAGTGTCGCCGCGCTTTTTCCGGTTCATGACAGTAATGAAACCGGCATTTTCCAAGACATCCGACAGAATTGAACCGATACAAAATGACAGACCGTTCCTTGCCTCCGCTTGACCTTTCGCCTGAATTTGTTGAAGCGGCCCGGACCTCAAAAGCCTGGCCCTTTGAAGAGGCCCGAAAACTGGTCAAACGGATCGAAAAACGCGATCCGTCGAAAACAGTTCTGTTTGAAACCGGCTATGGCCCTTCAGGCCTGCCTCATATTGGTACTTTCGGAGAGGTCGCGCGTACAACGATGGTACGTACCGCGTTCCGTCTTCTAACAGAAGACAAGATCCCGACCCGCTTGCTGTGCTTCTCTGACGATATGGACGGAATGCGCAAAATACCTGAGAGCGTTCCGGACATGGCAGCTATGGAGCCCTATCTTCAGATGCCGTTGACCGCTGTTCCAAACCCTTTTGGTGGCGATCACAAGAGTTTTGGTGATCATAACAACGCGATGTTGCGCCGGTTCCTCGACACCTTCGGCTTCGACTATGAATTCGCCAGTTCTACCGATTACTATAAATCTGGCAAATTCGATGACATCCTGCTCAAGAGCCTTGAGAAGTACCAGGATATCATGAATGTCATGCTGCCGACGCTTGGCGAAGAACGCCAGGCGACATACAGCCCGTTTCTGCCCATCTCCCCGACGTCGGGACGCGTTCTTTATGTTCCAATGAAGGACATCAATGCCAAAGACGGTACCATCACATTTGAGGACGAGGACGGAACCGATACAACTCTTTCGGTCACGGGCGGCAATGTGAAGCTTCAATGGAAGCCTGACTTCGGGATGCGTTGGGCCGCTCTTGATGTCGACTTTGAGATGTTCGGCAAGGACCACATGACCAATGCGCCGGTCTACGACAAGATCTGCAAAATCCTGGGCGGCAAGGCTCCGGAGCACTTCGTCTATGAACTGTTCCTGGCAGATGATGGTGCAAAGATTTCCAAATCGAAGGGCAACGGCCTGACGATTGATGAATGGCTGACATATGCGTCACCAGAGAGCCTGGCGCTCTACATGTACCAAAAGCCAAAAACCGCAAAACGCCTTTATTTTGATGTCATTCCAAAGGCGGTCGACGAGTATTTCACATTCGCGCAGAAATACGCCGACATGCCCGTCGAGCAAAAGCTTCAGAACCCGGCCTGGCATATCCATTCCGGCTCGATCCCGAACATCGACATGCCGGTACCATTTGCGATGCTGCTCAATCTGGTCTCGGCATCCAATGCCGAGAACAAGGATGTCCTTTGGGCATTCATCACGCGCTACATGCCAGGCGTCACGTCTGAAACGCATCCCAAGCTGGATGAGCTCGTTGGCTATGCGATCCGTTACTTCGATGACTTTGTGAAGCCCAACAAGCAATTCCGAGCCCCTGATGAGGTGGAGCGTGCAGCCCTTGAGCAGCTTGAAGTCTCTCTTGCGAGCCTGCCCGCAGATGCCGATGGCGCCGTCATCCAAGATGCCGCTCTGGACGTTGCCCGTCCGATCGAGCGCTATCAGGACTTGAAGAAAAAAGGGCCCGATGGCGGCCCAGGCGTATCTGTCGCTTTCTTCCAGACACTCTATCAGGTGCTTCTTGGTCAGGAGCGCGGTCCGCGCTTCGGTTCCTTTGTTGCCATGTACGGCATCGAAGAAACCCGGACGCTGATCAAAAAAGCCCTTTCCGGTGAACTAACGACATGATTGAAACGGCATCTGGCGTACAAAAAAGCCGACCTGCTAGAAAGCCCAGCCCCTAACGCAAATGTGGGAATATAGCAACAGATTATGCAGAACCCCTTGGTCCAGAAGGGCTTTCGAGGTTCGGACATGCCTCAAAAATCTGAAACAAGTAAGAAACTGGGTCTTCCGCAGCCCTGCGGTGGTATGAACGTAAATCGTCCGCTTCGCGCCCCCGAATTGGTCATTAACCAGCGCTCGACCGTATCCCGAAAGCCGCCGTTCTTTGCACCGCAAGCGAAAGCCTAGAAAGGGCAGGAAGTAGACTTTCGCTGCGGTCGGCACGGATGACCGGGTTGCGGGACCTTGCTGCCGTTCGCTGTAACAGCGCAAGCGACAGCTGTCGTGTCATAGCGTTCCCAGATATCTTGGAGGCAATAAATTGAAGAAGACGACGACATGTCATTTTTCGATCTCATCAAGTCACTAGTTTCCCAGCCGGCTCTCCAACCTAAGGTCATGGGAACAAGGGCTATCGAACCCACAGAGCAGGAAATGCAAACAGCTGTGAAACGACTGGATGAACTGGCGACCACAGCAATTTTTGGGGAGATCGGCGGAAGCAAACCCCAAAAGGAAAACAGGGCTGCAAGTTGGTGGGGTGGAAATTTTCTAGGTGCGCAACATGAGGAGGTCCCTGTGTGCAACCAGTCGGGACAAGCTATGCATCCTGTACTGCAAATTCGTGTTGATGAATTACCAGAAATTCCGCCCGCCTTCGAAGGACTTGCACTCATAAATATCTGGATGGACTTGCAGTCCTCCACATTCTGGGGTGCAGAAAACGGCAATGGATTTCTTGTTCGGGCGTACACCAACATCGAAAACCTTGTCCCTCTCGGGGTCGGTTACAGGGAAAGCTCTGACCTACCAATTTTTCCTATATTCTGGCGTGAAACGATACCCGAACAACCAAGCTGGGAAGACATGGCTGACGAAGTGCCGACAAATGTTGCGCGAGCTGTCGCAGATGATTGGTTCTTCAAAAGCAAATACTTATCTGACAGATATTACGAACTGCGCAGCAAGTACCCGGTAAAAGTTGGCGGTTGGCCTACATGGATTCAGGGTGCCGATTGGCCAAAAGATGCGCAGTTTTTCTTTCAAGTTGACTCGACCGACAAAGGCAAGATGTTTCTCGGCGATGCAGGCTCATTCTACATATTCAAGACCTTTGATTCATGGGTGATCAGAGGGGATTGCTACTGAAGCAGACCTTCGGCGCAGACTGATCGAACGTCCGGTTTGGGCCGAAAGCGACTACGAGCCTACCAGGCGCGAATGTCTGCTTCGCTAAACGCCGGAGCCGAAACCTGCATGGCAACAAAATGACCGTCCCGGAACACTGCTTGCCGATAGCCAAAAACTAGTCAACTGGTCGTTCGGGCGTAGGCGGTTTGCGTAGCCACGCATGCGCCGCGCGCATGCGTGAGATGCCATGGCTGGTCTTGTTCCAGCTATATGGGGTGATCAGGAACTCCCATAATGCTCTGTAAAACGCGATGCTGGCGCAAATCCAATAGACGGGCATCAACACCAGATCCACGACGCTAGGCCGATATCCTCTCCGCCGTGCAGCTCTCCAAGCCGCCCATGCGGATCCTAAATAGCCGATCGTTGCGCTGGAAACACAGGTGCCCAGAAACAGATCTTTGATGAATGACGAGCTGCTTGGCAAGGGTATGAAGCCCATCCCATATCCAGCAAATGTTAGTGCCACAAAGGGATGCAGGGCGATCATCAGAAGCCCTCCCCCCACGAGGGTGATAATTGCACAAAACCGGATACCGCCAATTTCCTTCACCGTGCGTACTGGCTGGCGAAAATGAACACAAAGGGTGTGAAGCCATCCCTTGTACCACCTTGCCCTTTGGTACAACCATGCGGCCCAGGCAATTGGTGCTTCTTCGTACGTCGTGCTGGTGAGGACGCCGGTGGTGTAGCCAAAACGGGCGAGCCTGATGCCGAGATCCGCATCTTCGGTGACATTGTATTTGTCCCAACCTCCAATACTGTCGAGCACTGCCTTTTTGAAATGGTTTGACGTGCCCCCCAAAGGAAACGGCCATGAAAGCTGATTGAACCACGGGATCAACTGATCAAACAAACAAGCGTACTCAAAGGCAAACTGGCGAGACAGAAAGCTCTCGCTGGAATTGTCGATTGCCAGACGGGCTTGCAGGCACCCGAGAGACTCCGGGCCCAATGCGAAGATGACCGCCGCTTTCTTCAGTTGATCAGGTTGGGGCAAATCTTCTGCGTCATAGATGGTCACAAGGTCGCCTGCTGCCGATGCCAAGCCGTGGGCCAGTGCGCGGGGTTTGGTCCTGGGGTAGCCTGGGGGAACAGTGACAATTGTCATGTGCGGCAAGAGATAAGCGCGCAATGCGTCGCGCGTCGCCTCATCGTCGCGCTCAACCAAGAAGCGGATATCAAGCTGATCCTTAGGGTAATCCAGTGCATCCAGGCCAGATATCAAGCTCTCGGCGCTTGCTGCCTCCCGATACAAGGGCACCAAAACGGTATATCTCGGCCAGTTGATCAGAGGATCATTAAACTCGTTCGGTAGGTGGGTTGTTATTTTTTCGAATTCAGTCGCATGCGCACTCATCCAACGTGCGATACCGATTACGATACAAAGAACTGAAAAGACCAAAGCAGACGCGTGGAACACAACCGATAGCGGCAGCACCATGCCAATAAAGAACGCCGCAACCACGGTGCCAACACCCCATATCTGACTCGTGGAGAAGCGAAACCGGGCGCTAAATTCCGGAAACCGACTTTCCAGATCACCGGCCGGCGTCTGCAAAACACTCGCGGCATGGCGCAATGCTTGTGGCGTCGTGATACGAATTTTTTGAGCCAGCTCCGGGTAGGCGCTCAGATGCTTCTGAACCTCACGAAACTGATCAACAGTGGGTGCAATCACATAATAAGGAAAGCGTTTGGTAACGCCGATAAGCAACGGTCCAGATGTTGCGTTACCCAGTGCAATCGGGACGTCGTTTACCGAGAGCGGCCGAAAACCCTTGTCCGGAATAAATGGCACGCCGCAGCATTCGGCGTAGGCGCTGTAGAGAGCATCTTCCGATACAATTGCATGTCTCAAAAGGTATTCAGATGCCGCCATCTCGTGCTTCAGCGCTTCTGCAACCGCAGTGTCCAAAACACTTTCCGAAATTCCCCTTGATCTTAAAATTTCAAGTTCGCAAGGGAAGGAGTTTTGCACTAAGGTACTCCTCGCAATGTCACAGAGCCAAGCTGCTGACCCCGTTACGGAAATTTGCCGCACATGCACGTAGTACACTTTTTAGTAGTAATTTTGTCAACAATTCTTTTTAAGGTTGTATTTTCACTTGCGCCCGCCGTAGCGCAAGAAACACAGCCCGTTATTCCCAATTTCTGGGACGCGCGCATCATTCCCGATCGCCCGGCGAGCTTTCCTGACAAGATCCAGTTTCTGGCAACCGACGGCTTTCCACCCTTTGTATTTAGGGATACCGAAGGTCGACTTACGGGCTTCAACGTCGACCTTTCGCGCGCCATTTGCATTGAGCTCGGAAGCGCCTGTTCGATCCGGATCAAAGAGTTCGATGCGCTGGTCCCGGCGATCATGGCCGATGAGGGAAATGCCATCATTTCGGGCCTGGCGACCAACAAAAAACTCAATGAAACACTCTATTTCACGCCTGACTACCTGAAGCTGCCTGCCCGTTTTGTTGTCCGGCGGGCTGACGCCGAGACCTTTGATGAAAATGCGCTTTCGGACGTCACCATATCCGTTGAGGCGGGCTCGCGGCATGAAGCCTTTGCGCTGAAGTTCTGGCCCTCTGCTGCCATCCAGTCCTATACCACTTTGCAAGGCGCGCGAAACGCGGTGAAAACCGGCGCAGCACAGGCCCATTTCGGCGACGGGATGGCCCTGTCGTTCTGGTTGAACAGCACCCAACCTGACGATTGCTGTACGTTTGCTGGCGGTCCCTGGCTCGAGCCAGGGTATTTCGACAAAGGCCTGTCGATTGCAGTTCGAAAGACCGATGTCGAGATCGCCGATGCCCTTGAATATGCCTTGAGCGTTTTGGCGCAAAAAGGAACCTACCGCGAATTGTACCTTCGGTATTTTCCGATCAGTTTTTACTAAGCGGTCGTTCAGCATCCAGAACGCCAACAGGTCTTTTCAAACCCAGTTTCTGCCGCAGACAATTGCGACACCTAAAAAGAGAGTCAAAGCACTCATGACAGATCTCCTTTGGACCCATGCGGATGCCC
This sequence comes from Paracoccaceae bacterium, assembly GCA_013373445.1. Lineage (GTDB taxonomy): Bacteria > Pseudomonadota > Alphaproteobacteria > Rhizobiales > Stappiaceae > Roseibium. The sequence continues at coordinate 42,884 of JABXHV010000068.1, forward strand.
CCAAAGCCACTTTGCTTCTTGCACATGGCGCGGGCACTGCGATGGACTCCACATTCATGGAAAAGATTGCAAACCATCTTGCCAGCAACGACGTATCAGTCGTCCGCTTCGAGTTTGCCTATATGGCGGGCCGTCGCACTGGCGGCTCCAAGCGTCCGCCACCAAAAGCTGAAAAGCTGATTGGCGAATTCCAAACTGCATTACAGGCAATATTGCAAACTTGCGAAGGTCCGGTCTTGATTGGCGGGAAATCAATGGGAGGTCGTGTCGCAGCGATGTTGGCAGGCGGCGCATCCTTGCCCGCACGTGCCAAAGGCGTGGTATGCCTGGGCTACCCTTTTCACAAAGTCAGCAAAGAAGTTACCGACTCCGATTGGCGTCTCGAACCACTCGAGGAAAGCAAACGGCCAGTGCTGATCCTGCAAGGCGAGCGTGATCAGTTCGGCTCGCAGGCGGAGCTTGCGGGCATGTCGCTGCCAGAAACGGTAACGGTGTCTTATCTGGAAGATGGCAACCACGACTTTGGACCGCGAGGACGTTCTCCAGCTACCCTTGATGGCAACATTGAAAACGCCGCCAAATTGATTGCAGAGTTTGCCGAAGGGCTTCAATAGCCCCTCGGTGACTTCATTGTAGGTTGGCGACCTGACTATGCAGCGTCAAACTCATATTTGGCGCTGCAGAACTCGCATGTCACAACGAGTTTGCCGTCGACTTCCATGTCTTGACGCTCTTCAGCACTAAAACCATCTACGATGGTTTCCACCTTTTCGCGCGAGCAACGACACTGATCCTTGATCGACTGCGGATCATACAGGCGCACACCGCGCTCATGGAAAAGACGGAACAGCAGATGCTCGACCGAAAGGTCCGGATCCGTCAACTCGTCATCCTTCACGGTCTCGACCAACGCCTTGGCTTCAAGCCAGGCGTCGTCTTCCTTGATCGCATGGACGTGGCTCTCATCAGGAGCATCGCCTGGATGAATATCGGCTTGTCGCATCCGCTCGGGTGCCTCTGGCAAAAACTGCACCAACACACCGCCAGCGGTCCAGCGGCGCGCAGGCTTGTCATCCGAAGAAGGCGTAAAGACTTCGCCCACGGCCAGCCGGACTTCTGTCGGGATCTGTTCGGAGCGCTCAAAGTATCGCCGAGCAACTTCTTCAAACGAAATACCATCAAGCTCTACAAGACCCTGGTAGCGCTGCATATGGGCGCCCTGGTCAATTGTCATCGCCAAATGACCTTTGCCCATCATGTCTGCGGGAGTTGTCCGTCCTTCAGCAACCTGTGTCGCAACACGATCAGCGTCGAAAGTTGCACATGCACGGATGCTGTCAGGGGAGACAAAATCAACCACAAGCATCGAGACTGGACCGTCTGACTGGGTTTGCAGCGTGAAGCGCCCCTGAAACTTCAGGGACGTTCCGAGCAATCCGGTCAGAACAATCGCCTCACCCAAAAGGCGTGCAACAGGTTCTGGATACTCGTGCCGATCCAGGATCGCATTCAACAGCGGATCGAGTGATACCACTCGCCCGCGCACATCGAGATTTTCAACTGCGAACGGTCTTACGGCGTCATCGCCCGCAGGCTCGACACCGTATTCTTTTAAATCGAAAGCCACGCCTTCGTTTCCTTAAACTGCGCCGAAGCACCAGGCCAGGATGCCCTTTTGGGCATGCAGACGGTTCTCTGCTTCGTCAAAGACAACAGAATTCGGGCCATCCATGATTTCAGAGGTAACTTCCTCGCCGCGGTGCGCAGGCAAGCAATGCATGAAGAGCGCATCGCTCTGTGCTTCCTGCATCAGGCGTTTGTTGACCTGATAAGGAGCCAGCAGATTATGTCTGTTTTCCGAGTCGTCATCACCCATGGAAACCCAGCAATCGGTGACAACCGCGCTGGTACCCTTTACTGCCTCATATGGGTCGTCCGTCACGAAAATGGAAGCCCCGTCGGCGTTGGCAGCATCAATCCACTCTTGTGGTGGCGCCAACTCCTTGGGTGTCGCAATCCGGATCTCAAAGTCAAAGCGCGGTGCTGCATGGATCCAGGAGGCCAGCATGTTGTTGGTGTCTCCTGTCCAGGCGATGGATTTGCCTGCCAATGAACCACGATGCTCTTCGAAGGTCATCAGATCTGCCATCACCTGGCAAGGATGCGACTTCTTGGTCAAGCCGTTGATGACAGGAACAGTCGCATATTCTGCCAACTCGCAGACAGCTTCATGGTCCAGCATACGGATCATGATCGCATCGACAAAACGCGACAGGACACGGGCTGTATCCGGGATGGACTCGCCACGGCCGAGCTGCATTTCTGCACCGGTCAGCATCAAGGTTTCGCCGCCCAGCTCACGCATGCCGACATCGAAGGAAATGCGTGTACGGGTCGAAGGTTGTTCGAAAACCATCGCCAGCACCTTGCCGGCCAACAGGCCCTGACCGCGCTGAACACCATTCCGCTTTGCTTTGATATCCTTGGCAGAATCCAGGACATGACGAAGTTCTTCTGAGCTGCAGTCGCGCAGATCCAGGAAATTTCGAGAGATACTAGATCCGGTCATCCTGCAGCTCCTTTTGACTTGTTATTCTCTTCAATCGAGACCAAGGCAGCCTCAAGGCGGCCGACAGCTTCGGAAATTTCGTCTTCTGTAATCGTAAGTGGCGGAATGATCCGCACCACATTGTCACCTGCAGGCACGACAAGAATTTCTGCATCGCGTGCGGCAGCAACCACATCGCCCGCCGGCACAACGCATTTCAGTCCCATCAGAAGCCCCTGACCGCGCACCTCACTAACGACATCAGCATGCGTGTCCACCAGGGCTGCCAGCTTTTGCTTGAAGCTCAGCGCCTTTTGCTGGACCTCTTCCAGGAAACCATCTGCCAAAATCACGTCCAGAACAGCATTGCCAACGGCCATCGCCAAAGGATTGCCGCCGAAAGTCGTGCCGTGGGTTCCTGGAACCATGCCTGCAGCAGCCTCTGCCGTTGCAAGGCAGGCGCCCATGGGGAACCCGCCGCCAATGCCCTTGGCAATCGCCATGATGTCCGGAGAAATGCCCGACCACTCGTGGGCAAACAGTTTGCCCGACCGGCCGACGCCTGTCTGAATTTCGTCGAAAATCAGCAGAATGCCTTCTTCATCACAGATCTTGCGCAGCGCGCGCAAATATTCAGGATCAATCGTGCGGATGCCGCCCTCGCCTTGAACAGGCTCGATCGCAAGCGCCGCTGTTTGCGGACCAATGACTTTCTTGAGCGCTTCAAGATCACCAGCGGGGACCTGATCAAAACCTGGTGCCTTGGGACCAAAGCCTTCCATATACTTTGCCTGACCGCCAGCTGCGATTGTTGCAATCGTCCGACCATGGAAAGCGCCTTCGAACGTTATGATATGGAAACGTTCCGGATGTCCTTGGTCGTAATGATATCGGCGGGCGGTCTTAATAGCCGCTTCCATAGCCTCGGCACCGGAGTTGCTGAAGAACACCTTGTCGGCGAATGTCGCTTCGATCAACCGCTGGCCAAGACGCTCCTGGCCGGGGATCTGATGCAAATTGGACACGTGCCAAAGCTTGCCCGCCTGCTCTTGGAGAGCGGAGACGACATGCGGGTGAGAATGGCCCACACTGTTCACAGCGATGCCGGAACCGCAATCGAGGAATCGTCGGCCGTCATTCGTCACCAGCCAGACACCTTCCCCGTGATCGAACGTAAGGTTCGACCGAGCGTATGTTCCAAACAGCGCTGACGCCGACATCTCTATTTACTCCCGAGATTTCAAACAAAAGACCCCGGCCGCTAGTCGGCGAAACCGGGGTTTAAACGAAAGATGCCGCCCTTGTGAGGCGGCACGCTTCCTTACATAAAAGCTTATACACCGTTCCCCCCAAGGGGTGTCAAATTATTTGAAATCCGGACCGCAGCCATAGCATTGACGCATCGACCGGCTTATCTGGGGAAAAGTAAAGTCATCCCCACCTGAGTCTCCGGGCAACCTTGCTAGGTCCTTTGAGCCTATTGTACGTTCGGGGCCAGCAGACACGATATCTCGTACTGCAAATCACTTTACGGCGCAAAATATGCCATAGCTGGCGCGTTCACACGCGCCTTAATACATAGTTAATGCCATGTGGTGGCGGACCACAGACGACTCGAGGTGCGGCAAATGAGTTGGACGAATGAACGAGTAGAGCTTCTTAAAAAGCTCTGGGCTGAAGGACACAGTGCGAGCCAGATCGCTGGCGAGCTTGGCGGGGTAACCCGCAACGCTGTTATTGGAAAGGTCCACCGTCTTGGTTTGTCAGGTCGTGCCAAGGCACCGTCTTCCTCACCCAAGCCGCGCCGTGCGCGTCCTAGCACGCCTTCCACAGCGAGCAGTCGAAGCAGTTCCGCAGCGCCAAAGTCTCAGGGTGCTACCGCACTCAAGATGGACGCCGCCCCTGCATCAAAGCCTCTTCCAGAAGAAGAGCCACTGGCAGAACTGATCCCGATTTCAGAACGTGCAACGATTTTGACACTTACTGAGCGCACCTGTAAGTGGCCAATCGGCGATCCAAGCACCGACGACTTCTACTTCTGCGGTCGCACCTCGGATGCAGGTGTTCCTTATTGCGCGCACCACTGCAAGATCGCCTATCAACCTGTCAGCGACCGCCGCCGCGACCGCCGCATGACAGCCGCAAACCAACCAGTCGCACCGACGCCGCAGACTCAGTTCCAGGCGTCCTGAGGTCTCTTCAAGAAGTCCGCACAATGCATCAAAAGCCCGCCTTCAGGCGGGCTTTTTGTGTTTGCGCTTTGATACAAAAACAAGAGGCCCCAGGAACCTGGAGCCTCTTGAAAAGAAATCGCTTACTGAATTTCGTCAAACGCCATTGAACTGGTCGTTAAAGGCGTATCCCGCACCGCGTACCGTCCGGATCGGATCGCGCGCCTTACCCTTGTTGAGCGCCTTACGCAGACGTCCGACATGCACGTCCACTGTGCGTTCGTCGACGTAAACATCGTGCCCCCAAACGCCGTCCAAAAGCTGCTCGCGCGAGAAGACCCGCCCGGGCGCCGTCATCAAAAATTCCAGCAAGCGGAATTCTGTAGGCCCCAGGTGAACTTCCTTGCTGTTGCGTCGGACACGGTGGGTCTCACGGTCCAGCTCAATGTCACCTGACTTCAGCAAGGTGGAAACAGCTTCCGGGTTCGACCGACGCAATATGGCCCGCACGCGAGCCATGAGTTCTGGGACAGAAAATGGCTTTACGACATAGTCGTCGGCGCCAGTTGACAAGCCTCGTATACGCTCGGTTTCTTCACCGCGCGCGGTCAACATGATGATCGGCAGCCGTTCTGTTGTTTCACGCAAACGCAAACGACGGCACAGCTCAATTCCAGATGTCCCCGGGAGCATCCAGTCGAGCAATAGGAGATCCGGCACGGATTCCCGCAAGCGGATTTCCGCGTCATCTCCACGCCCACAAACGTCAACCTCATATCCCTCTGCTTCAAGGTTATACTTGAGCATCAAGCTAATCGGCTCTTCGTCCTCGACAATGAGCACTTTTGGCATTCTCGAACTCCAACAGCGATCCAGAACTCGCTTATTGCTTATTTCTTTTCAGTATCCTGGACACCGGTTTCGTCCATACGCGGACGATCATCGGTCAAACGGCCACCAGTCACCATGTAGAAGACGTTTTCGGCGATGTTGGTGGCATGGTCCCCTATGCGCTCAATGTTCTTTGCACAGAACAACAAGTGGGCACACGGGGTGATATTGCGTGGATCTTCCATCATGTAGGTAAGCAGTTCGCGGAAGATCGAGGTGTAGATTGCATCCACTTCGGAGTCGCGATCACGCACAACCCGCGCAGCTTCTGCGTCGCGCCGTGTGTAGGCGTCCAGTACGTCTTTCAGCTGAGACAGGGCGAGTTCTGTCATGTGCTCAACGCCCAATGCCAGCTTTTGCGACTTCATGTCGCCATCGATGGCAATAACCCGTTTCGCAATGTTCTTGGCCATGTCGCCAACGCGTTCCAGATCGTTGGCAATGCGTCCAGCAGCCATGATTTCGCGCAAATCCTGACCCATAGGCTGGCGACGCGCGAGCACCTGGACATTTTCCATTTCGATCTCAAGCAGCCACTCATCGAGCTTTGCATCGCTCTTGATCGTTTCCTGAGCCAGATCAAGGTCCTGCTTGATCAAAGCAGAAACGGCATTGTTGACGATATTCTCGGCAAAACCGCCCATCTCAGCAATACGCCCGGCGATCGCAGTCAGTTCCTGGTCATAAGCCGTTACTGTATGTTCATTCATCGGTTGATCCTTTCCAAACCCTGACGTCGCTCTTATCCGAAGCGTCCCGTAATGTAGTCTTGGGTCCGCTTGTCACGCGGGTTGGTGAAAATGTCGTCCGTGTCACCAACCTCAACAAGGTTGCCGAGGTGGAAGAAGGCGGTCTTTTGTGAAACACGAGCTGCCTGCTGCATGGAGTGTGTCACAATAACAATTGTGTAGTTGGCGCGGAGTTCGTCAATGAGCTCCTCAACCTTCGCAGTCGCAATCGGGTCGAGTGCAGAACAAGGCTCATCCATGAGGATGACTTCAGGGCTGACCGCAATCGCGCGCGCAATGCACAAACGTTGCTGCTGCCCGCCAGAAAGACCTGTGCCTGGCTTATCGAGCCGGTCCTTTACCTCTTCCCACAAACCTGCCTTTTGCAGACTTGAAGCAACGACGTCGTCCAGTTCAGACTTCTTGCGAACCAGACCATGAATACGCGGTCCGTAAGCAACGTTGTCGTAAATCGACTTTGGAAACGGGTTCGGCTTTTGGAACACCATGCCGACTTTAGCCCGCAGCTGAACCGGGTCGACCTTGGCATCATAGATGTCTTCACCATCAATCGAGATCTTGCCATCAACGCGGCAAATATCAATCGTATCGTTCATGCGGTTCAAGGTCCGCAGGAATGTAGATTTACCGCAACCGGATGGACCGATGAATGCAGTTACAGCCTGGGCCTCGATGTCTATGCTGACATCCTTGATTGCATGGGCATCGCCGTAGAAGACCTGCACGTTGTCGGCAGCAATCTTTGTCTTGCTCATTTCAGCACCTTCGAAAAATTTTGGCATCTGGGTCATTGGTGTTTGGTCCCTTACCAACGGCGCTCGAACTTACGGCGCAGGATGATTGCGATGATGTTCATGGTCATCAAGAACAGCAGCAGAATAATGATGCCACCCCAGGCGCGTTCATAGAACGCAGGGTCAGCGCGTTTGGCCCATTCATAGATCTGGGCAGGCATTGCGGAGTTTGGCGACATGAAGCCTGCGGTAAAACCGTCTGGCATCTCCGAAGCGATGAAGCCCACCATTCCGATCAAAAGCAGCGGGGCGGTCTCGCCAAGCGCCTGAGCAAGACCGATAATTGTGCCGGTCAGAATGCCGGGCATAGCCAGTGGCAGAACATGGTGGAACACCGACTGCATCTTGGAAGCGCCAATCCCGAGGGCGGCATCACGGATGCTTGGCGGGACGGCTTTGAGGGCCGCGCGGGTCGAGATGATGATTGTTGGCAGCGTCATGAGCGTCAAAACGAGACCACCAACAAGCGGAGCCGACTGTGGCAAGCGCACGAATTGGATGAAGGCCGCAAGACCCAGGATACCGAAAACGATCGATGGGACCGCAGCTAGATTGGAAATGTTCACCTCGATCAGATCGGTGAACCTGTTCTTCGGGGCGAATTCTTCGAGATAGATGGATGCAGCAACCCCGATCGGCAAAGCCAAGAGAAGCACAACCATCATCATGAAGAACGAACCGATCATCGAAACACCAATCCCTGCCTGTTCAGGACGAGAGTCAGATGCATCGGCACCGAAGATGAATTGCCAATTGAACCGTTGTCCTACGATCCCGGCAGGAACCAGCTTATCTACCATGTCCAGATGTTCGACAGACAGGTTCTTATCGTTCTCGAGTGCAACGCGCGTCACACGCTCCTTCAGATACCCATCGACACGCGATGAGGCCAAAAGATGGAACTCAACCGTGGTGTCCAGAGCGTCCGGATGTGCAAGCACATAGTCGCGGACAGTAGACGGTGCACCGGAGGACATGAGCTGCATAAGCTCCTTGTCCTTCATAGGGGTCTCAACGCCTACACCTTCCATCTCAGCACGAAGAGCCGTCGCAATCATCGCCCTGTATTTGGACGTTTTGACCATCGACTTTTCCGCCGCCTCAACTGCTGATCTCTCGAGCGGCACGTCAACGGTAACAAATGTCTGCGTGAACGCACTCGTCCCATTTGTCAGGATGGCGTAGAGCAGTGCGATCAGGAACAGTACCCCGATCGTGACGGCTGCAATGCCGTAGGCCTTGAAGCGTCTTTCTGCTGCATTTCGTTTTTTGGTAAGAGCGTCGATTTCCAGCAAGGATTTGCCCTTGCGCGGGGCGCTCGCGTCAACCTGTGCGATCGTGTCGGTCATTCGTATTGTTCCCGGTACTTGCGCACGATGTAGAGTGCAAAGATGTTGAGCCCTAGGGTAATCACAAAGAGGGTCATGCCCAGCGCAAAGGCGACAAGCGCTTCCGGGCTTGCGAAATCCGCATCACCAGTCAACTGACTGACAATCTTAGCTGTGACCGTGGTCATCGCTTCGAACGGGTTTACGCTCAAGCGTGCGGCTGCACCAGCGCCCATCACCACAATCATGGTTTCGCCAATTGCGCGTGAGGCAGCCAGCAGAATTGCGCCAACGATGCCGGGCAAAGCTGCGGGAAGGATCACCTGTTTGACGGTTTCGGAATGGGTGGCTCCTAGCCCGAGCGAGCCATCACGCATTGCCTGAGGCACCGCGTTGATGATGTCGTCCGACAGAGAACTCACGAACGGTATAAGCATGATGCCCATCACCAAACCGGCTGTCATGACCGCCGTACCGCCCTGCATCCAGCCAAGTCCAAGCGCGCCGTCATTGCCAAACATACTGACAAGAAGCGGACCAACGGTCAGAAGGGCAAAAAGGCCATATACGATGGTCGGTATACCTGCGAGCACCTCAAGCATGGGCTTGGCAACCGCGCGAACGGTTGGCCCAGCGTATTCCGACAGATAGATCGCTGCAAAAAGACCTACCGGCACCGCAACTGCCAACGCGATGAAGGAAATGTAAAGCGTTGCCCAGATCAACGGGATGATGCCGAGTTCCGAACCACCGCCAAAGCTTGGGCTCCAGG